>CAYOWD010000188.1:0-8620 GCA_964407535.1 uncultured Salinivenus sp.
GGACGTGTGTAGGGTACGTGAGTGAAGCCCATATGCTTGTGTCCATACCGACACACCTGCAACCCCGAACTTTATAAGCGGATTTGGTATGAGAAGGGGGCGAACGTGTCGGGCAGGGTGCTATGCATTCTCCCATTCGGATAGAAGGACCTCGTGCAAACGGAGGGCGAGGGCGCACGCGGCGACGACGGCGAGGCTCAGGAGGGCGAGGCTGACCGTGGGGCCGAGCAGGTCGCGGCTCCATCCGGCGAGGCGCTGTCCCACGGCGCCGGCCCATGGGGTGAACTCGGCGGGGAACACCGTCGTCTGTCCGCCCCAGCCCACCTGCTTCGTGGTTGCGAAGGCGTGCCCGGTCCCTCCTGCCAGGGCGGAGAGGAGGGGGCACAGGGCAAGCGCACAGGCACTGGGCATCCACAGCGGACGCAGCGGACGACGGCGAATGAGACCTGTCCCCCAGACCGCAAGGCTGCCGGAAAGAAGAAGGGTGGGGTACCCAAAGGTGTCCTGGACCACATGAGAGGCCGCCTTTGCTCCGAATCCGTTGAGCGCGTGCTGCATGGCCTCGTGCGGAGTGGCGAGCAGCAGAAGCCCCGTCCAGACGGAAAGTGCCATCAACACAAGTCCAACCGCCTGTGAGGGAATGGACCGCCCCGGTCGACGCGCCGACCCGCCGGCCACCTGTTCAATGGCGTGCCGGGCGGTCGAGACGCTGACGTCGAAAAATTCGCGGTCCGGGTTCACCGAGTGGGCCGAAAGCGTGTCGTGGACCGTCTGCTCCACCGCCTCCGGGTTCGAGACCTTGAGTTCGTACGCCACGTGGAAGGGAGTAGGAACCCCGGTGTGCGCGGAAAGCTCGTCGGCCCGCGTCTGTGCTGCGCGGCTGGTTTGCCCGATTTTGACCAGATTCGGGTATTCAGGGTTTGTGAGGACGTAGACCGATCCGGTGGCGTCTCCCGGGGAGGACTGGAGGGGCGTCGTCGATGGGAGGCGCCGGTAGGCTCGGTGGGAGAGGACCCAGAAAAAGACGGATACGACCACAGCAAAGCCCCAAACCATTCCGGGCGACGAGACGTAGGGAGGGATGGTTTGGGCGAGGCCGTCAAGAGGCATTGATATAACTTCAGCGCCGTCGTTTTGCGTATAGAGAACCGCCATCGGTTCCCTGCTGGGACCGACGCACAGTGATAACATGCTCTCCAACGCCCAAACGTTTACAGAGAACCATGAAAACCCCGATTGCCGAGGCCAAAGCCACCGTTGAGCGTCATGCACTTGCGCCCACCTCGACGCACGTGCCGCTTTCGGAGGCCGACGGGTTGCGGCTGGCGGCGGACGTAACGGCGACCGAGCCGATGCCCGCCTTCGACAACAGCGCGATGGACGGCTACGCCGTGCGACTGCCGGACGATGCGCCCGAGGACGATGTGCTCACGCTGCCGGTGATCGGGGAGGCGCAGGCCGGCATTCCGTTCGAAGGCCGGGTGGAGGCCGGGCAGGCGGTCAAGATTTCGACCGGAGCGGTGGTGCCGGACGGGGCCGAGCGCGTGATTCGCATCGAGGATACGGACGAGGGCGACGAGAAAGTGCAGCTCCACGACACCGGCACACCGCAGAATAATATTCGCTTTGAAGGGGAAGAGGTGTCGGCGGGCGCGACGGTGGCCGAGGAGGGGGAAAAGATCACGCCGCCGCTGGTGGGACGGCTCTCCAGCTTCGGTGTGGCCCAGGTACCAGTGTACGAGCCGCCCACGGTGGCGGTGCTCAACACCGGCAACGAACTGGTGGACGTAGATGCGGAGCTCCAGCCCGGCGAGATTCGCAACTCCAATCGCTATCTGCTGTCGTCGCTCATGCAAGCGAGCGGGGCTGCGCTCGGTCCGGTCGCGTCGGTGCCCGACACCTGGGACGACACCGTCGCGGCCATCGAGCGGGCGGCGGACGCGGCGGACATTGTGCTCATCACCGGCGGGGTGTCGGTGGGGCCGCACGATCACGTAAAGGGGGCGGCGGAAGAAGTCGGGTTCGAACGGCAGTTCTGGAAGGTGAAGCAGAAGCCCGGCAAACCACTCTTTTTTGCGACGCGGGACGACACCCTGCTCTTCGGGCTGCCCGGCAATCCGTTTTCCGCGGCCATCAACACAGTCTACTACGTGCACCCGCTCGTCCGTCGTGCGCTTGGGCATCCCCGGGCGGAGGGGCGGCGCGTGGTCGCTCGCATGGACGCTCCCCACGAGCGTCGCAAGTCGAAGCGCGCCAAGTTCATGCTCGTGCGCATTGTGGACGTGGTGGACGGAGAGGCCCGCATTCGCGTCGTGAACAAGCAGCGGTCGCACATGCTGGCGGGCCTACACGAGAGCGACGGGTTCGTGCTCGGGCCGGTTGGCAAAAAAGCGTTTTCCCCAAGCGATGCGCTGGAGGTGACGCTATTTCCCTGGCGGGAGGAGCGGGCCATGGACTGTGGATGCTCCTTCGAGCGGCCATAGGCGCCCCTGCGAGCCCCGCAAGGGGGGAAGGTTCGGAAGGGAAATGATGCCTGTTTCGGCGCAGGGCCCGCCTGACGGCGGCCGCAATTTGGCAGAAACGGGATAGAATTGCGGAAGTCATTTCTCCTTATTCAAGGTGTTGCGAAGTTTTGCGTAGGAAAAATCGTTCAGGCGGTTCGATTGAAAAGAGCGAAGTACTCGCAACTCGAACTGCCTTCACGAACAGCTTCCACCCACCATGCAACTGCGCCAATCTGTATTCGACGTGTCCACATGGGCACTGGTGTCTGTGATATCGCTTGGGCTGATTGTGCTCGGCGGTTGTGACAGCCAGGGCCCGAATTCGGACGCGTCCGCCGGAAAGTCGGGGACGTCCTGGAACGACGTGGAGACCCCCACCGAAGTGACCCTCTATGATGTCGTATATACGACCGATGGGGCCTATGCCGTCGGGGGCGGCGGCGTGCTGCTGGCTCGAACCGATACCGGCTGGACAAAGGTGTTCGACGGCGGGCCGACCGGCAACGGCAACGACCTTCGGGGAGCGGACGTAACCGACGACAGCACGCGGATTTGGCTCGTCGGGGGCTCCGGGGCCATCGGGGAGTACGATGTGACGACGGGAAACCTGAATGATTACTCGGCGCCGAATGACGTGACGAACAATTTCAACGACGTGGCCGCAACGGCCGACAGTGGATCCGCCAACGTCTACGTTGCCGGGGACTCCGGAAAAATGTACTACAGCTTCGATAACGGCGAGACCTGGGACTCGGTGACGCCGGGCAGCGGTTCCAATATCAATGCCGTCGACTTCTTCGCCGACAAGAAGGGGCACATCGTGGACGGCAACAAGTCCGTCTTCGAGAGCACCGACGGAGCGACCTGGTCGAAGATCGGCATTACCAACGCGAACGTGAACTTCTACGGGGTGGACACCGATGGCCTCAGTGACGTCTGGGTCGCCGGCGGGGGCGGCACCATCTACGACTGGGACGGCACCAAGTGGACGTCCACCGACACCGGAGATGCCAGCCTGCGAGGCATTGACGTGGCTACCGACGACTCTGACGGCCTCGTGGCCGGAAGCGGCGGCAAGATCTACGACCTGACCAACGGCACGTGGAGTGAGGAGACGACGCCGACGGGCCAGAACCTGAAGGCCGTGGTGCGAGGCACCCCCGACATCGCCGTCGGAGCGAGCGGCACCATTTTGGAGCGGTAAATACCGAATCCGGTTAAAGGATTCGGGTCTGAAGGTGTGGAAGTGTGAAAGTATCTACGTGTGTCCCACGTACTTACTTACAAACTACACACTTCCATACCCCAACAGAGCAGCCCAACTAGTTGGGCACCGAACTGGTTCGGCTGCGGAGTTGGTAAGAAACGACATACCGACAACCACACGCACAGGGAAAGCCTGCCGATCTTTCAGGCAGGCATCCTCGCGCCCGGTCCGCCCAGGGACCGGGCGTTTCTTTATGGACTCGTTCTCCGCAACCGATTGCCGGACGCGGGAACGGGGGACGCGGACATGTGTCTTGCTGCCGGGGAACGGAGGGCCTTGAACAGAGCGCCGCTTTGTCAGGCGGCGGTTGAGGCGGGAGGGCTCGTGCTGATCCACCACTGAGTGCCGGAAGGATCCTGTACGCCTGCCCGGGGGCCGCCCGGAGCGTCTTCGGGAGCGGTAAGGGACGTCGCACCGGCGTCGAGGGCCTGCTGGTAGACGGTCTCCACATCGTCGACGTACACGTGGATCCGAGCCGTGTCGGTGTTGGTCGGGTCCTCCGCCATCATCACCACCGATTCCCCGATACGCACGGAGGCGGCGGCGATCGAGCCGTCCGGGCGGTGCTGCCGATCGATCTCCTCGGCGTCGAAACAGGCCGTGGTGAAGTCGATGAGGGCATCCACGTTCTCCACCACGAGGTACGGAGACACCGTGGGGACCGACGAAGGAGACGAGGTCATGTCGAGGCGGCTGCGGATGAAGAACAGTCCGGATCCAGGGGGGCGCCGGTGAGCGTGTTGCGCGTAGGGAAACGGTGCATGCAGGAAGAGTAGGTCCCGTCGCGTTTTCCACTACGCCCTTCGAATACAAGACACGATTCCGTTTTTCAGTTCCCCGTCTCCACCGCCTGCAAGCGAGATTCGTTCGACTTGAACGGGGAATCCATCTTGCAGAAAAATTGTCGCCAGATGAGGCCGAGTCCTCGAATCTTTTTTCTGGTCGGCTCTGTGAATTCCAAGCGTTTAGCAGCCCCTCAACGAGGATGCGGATTCCAATCAGCGATGGCAGCATCCGGTTGGGAGCGGGATTTGTCGAACGGATCCGGCAGAACCGGAGTCCGGATCGGTAGGAGGCGTAAGCACTCGTCTTCCGCGATACGATCCCCCCATGACCTCTGGATCGACGTTCGCTGTCCAGTCTGCGTCCGCCGAGTCGCAGGATGATCAGTGGAGGCGGATCTACGAAAGGGGACTGGCGTCGGTACATTGAGAAGACGATTCCGATTCTCCGCGATCAAGCCCAACTCCAATCCGACGAGCCGGAGGGATCTGCATGAGCTCCGTACGTCCCAGGATTTTCAGGTGGGCTACGCGCTGTCGTTGAGGGAGGGAGCCGGCATCGGAGCACGGTCCCAGGACAATCGTGTGTTCAGCGTTCATCAAGAGGCAGTCTGCTTCACATCCCCCCACGAAGCTTGGGGAGTTGGGATTAAGGGCAAATCGAGTCGAGATCGACTGATGGAGGCATAATTTTTGCAGGATCCAATACCGGATTCGAATAAAAAATTCGGGCATGTACGTAAGGGCGTGAGCGTGGAGGTATTACGTATTCATGCCCATGCTGCACACCCAAAATCCGGGTACACGTTGGCAATTCGTTTCGTGTATAGATTGACGATTGATGCTGCAGTATCTACGTTCTGTTTACATGTTTACATACACCCGATAGGGGCAATCCCGACAGTGGTTGAGGGCATTTCCTTCCATGCTTAGATCCTCAACAGATCTTGTGGAGGGGGTATAAAGACGGTTCCAAGCACAACCCAGGTCCAACCAGCTGCTGTTGCAGCGTTCATGCTCTTCCAGGGGGGAATCTCAAGTGTCATGACCGACTCCTTTTTAACACTTCTCGGGGAATTTCGACCCAGCGATGCTGACCTCGCCCCACGACGACAAACGCAGATTCAAGTGTACCGCCTCCTCTCGCTGCTCGGGATGGTGGTATTTCCCGTCGTCGGCCTTCTGCACGAAGCCTCCGCGTCAGGGGTAGTCGACCCGATGGGAATTCGGCTGGCGATCTCGGTCCTTCTCGCCGTTCTGCTGGGAGGGTCTTACGTCTCTGAGACGATCCGCCGTCACTACGTCGGGGGCGTTTGGGGGGTGCTCTATCTAACGACGGCTTGGATCGCGGCGCTGGCGGCCCTCAACCAGTTTTCCGGGGAGTATGCGGTGGTCCTCTTGTCGGCCTACACACTTTTTGCTGTGATCGTAGCGCTCGGAAGTGAGTCGATGCGACCGATTCTGGGCTATCTGGCGATGGGGGGTTTGTGTGCAGGCGCCGGCCTGTTGGGCGCATCGGCTCTTCAGACGAGTCCCTTGATTATAATCGGGATCATGGCGGGTATTGCCGTCCTTGAAGGCGGGGCCGCATGGTGGGGGCTCTCCATGCAGGAGCAGATGGCCCGGCAGCGCGGTCTCTTTGGACGGGCGCAGGGCATAGCCAATGTCGGCGTCTGGGAGTACGATGTAGACAGCGATGCTTTCCGGTGCACCCCGCAGGTGTATCGCATCGGCGACCGGTCCCCGGAGAATCCATTGACGTTTGAAGAGGCGCTTTCGTTCTTTCCCACCGACGATCAAAAGACGCTCAGGGAGGCGTCTATGCAGAGCATCACAGAGGGGCAGCCGTACAGCCTTGACCTTCGGCTCACGACCGAGGACGGGGAGGAGCGATGGGTCCGGGCCCGGGGCGAGCCGCAGCAGGAAGAGGGAGAGGTCGTTCGCGTTCGGGGGACGCTGCGCGACATTACGGAGCAGAAAGAGCGGGAGCACACCCTGCAGGCCGAAAAGGAGGAGGCGAGGGCTGCCAGCCGGGCGAAGTCGACGTTTCTCAACAACATGAGCCACGAGATTCGCACACCCCTCACGGCAATTATCGGCTTTGCGGAGGCGGTTGCCGATGAGGCCGAGACTCTCGAGTTGTCGGGAGATACGCCCATTGGGCATCACTCGACGCTGATTGAGGAAAGCGGCAGGCATCTGCTCAACACCCTCGAAGGGGTGCTGAACCTCTCGAAGCTGGAGGTCGGCCAGATGAAGTGGCGAATGCGCTCGGTGGACCTGTCGGAGCAGGCTCATGAAGTTGTCGAGGAGTTCCGATTCAAGGCGGAAGACAAAGAGATTGACCTGCAGGTTGAGATCGAGAGCCCCGTTCCGCGCGCGAGGGCGGACATGGGTGGGGTCAGCATTATGTTGCAGAACCTGGTGTCCAACGCGATTAAGTATACGGCGGAGGGCGGTACGGTCTGGGTGCGCGTCTACCGGAATAGTGGATGGGCCACGATCGAGGTGGAGGATACCGGCGTGGGGATGGAGGAAGACACGGTGGACAAGATCTTCCAGCCCTTTCAGCAGGTGTCGGAGGGACTCACGCGGGAGTACGACGGGAGCGGGGTTGGGCTGGTTGTGACCCGGAAGGTAATTGAGGGGATGAATGGGGATCTTGATATCGAGACCGAGCCGGGGAAGGGCACCCGATTTACGATCCAGTTGCCGGTGATCGCAAAGAGCCGCGATCCGGGAAGCAGAGGCCTTGTCGACAAACAGTCGGTGCGGATCGATCCATGAAGCGGGGGGAAGGTCTCTACGTTCACTACGCACTTACATACAAACCTGCACATCCACATACCCCCAACGAAGCTGCCTAACTGGTAGACGGCCGTACGGGGGACTGCGGGCTGGTATCACACGTACGTTCCACTCCCATTCCCTGAAGGGGCCCGTCCGATTTCTGTTAGGGATGCCTTCGTCCTCTATGACCGATTCGCTGCCGCACATTCTACGGATTTTTCGTCCCCAAGCCTCGTCGTACTCTGCGAGGCGAGCGGCCCAGATTCAGGTGTACCGACTGCTTACCCTTCTCGGAGTGGTTCTGGTGCCGCTCGTCGGGCTCATGTGCCGGATGGCCGCGGCGGATGTCTTTGATTCGATGGGGGTGCGTTTTGCGATTATCGGAGGACTTGCCGGCCTATTGGGGATGTCCTACGTCTCCGAATGGGTCCGTCGGCACTTCGTGGGGCTGGTCTGGAGTGCGCTTTACCTGATGACGGCGTGGGCCACGACGCTCATAGCGCTCAACCGCTTTTCCGGAGAGCATGCGGTTGTCTTCCTGCTCACCTATACACTGTTTGCCGGCATCGTTGCCCTGGGAAGCGACTCGGTCGGGCCGACGTTGGGCTATCTGCTGGCGGGATTTCTATTCGTAAGCGGGGGATTTCTGGGCGCACCGGTTCTCCAAACGAGTCCTCTGGTGCTGATTGGAAGCATGGCTGTGGTGGCTGTCTTTGAGGGGGTTGCCGCATGGTGGGTGCTCTCCATACGCGCGCAGATGGAGCGGCAAAACGACCTCTTCGGGCGGGCGCAGGCCATCGCCGGCATCGGGGCCTGGGAATACGATGTCGAGGCCGGGACCTTTTGGTGCACCGACCAGGTGTATCGCATCTGCGACCGATCGCCCGAGGATCCGTTGACGTTCGAGGAGGCGTTGGCGTTCGTTCCGCCCGAGGATCGGAAGAGGCTCCGGGACGCGGCGAAACGAACCATTACGGAGAAGCAGCCCTACGACCTTGAACTGCGTCTCACGACTGAAGCTGGGAAGAAGCGCTGGGTCCGGGCCCGGGGCGAACCGCAGCAGAACGACGGGGCGGTGGTGCACGTCCGCGGCACGCTTCAGGACATTACCGAGCAGAAAGAGCAGGAAGAGGCCCTGCGCACGGCCAAAGAGAAGGCGGAGGAAGCCAACCAGACCAAGTCGACGTTCCTCGCAAACATGAGCCACGAGATCCGCACGCCGCTCACGTCGATCATCGGCTTCGCCGAGGCCGTTGCGACGGAGGCCGACGACCTCG
>CAYOWD010000189.1:0-8584 GCA_964407535.1 uncultured Salinivenus sp.
GACGCTGAGAATCTGTTTGGCGAGACGTCTGCGGCCTGCGACTTCGTGGATCTCGCGCAAAATGGCTTCTGCATTCACCTGGTAGCTCCGCTACAAGGCGTCATTTGGGCGCCATTTTGCAGCTTCGCCCACTGTGTCTCGGCGTCGCATCTGCTCACAAAACAGGCTCTGAAGACCGGTATGCCGTCTTCTTTGGATCCGCAAATAAACGCTCATGTCGATCGCCCCCGAGGACATTGACGCCGTCATGGAAACGCACGACTTCTTTGGCGGTCTGGACGCAGACGCCCGGACCGCCCTGATGGAGCGGGGCGAGGTGCGAGAGCGCGAAGGCAGTACGGTTCTGTTTCATGGCGGGGAGGCGTATCGGGGCTTCTATCTGTTGATCGAGGGGGCTGTGCACGTGTATCGGCTGAGCGGGGAGGGGCGCATGCTGGTGTTGCACGTGCTTCGGGCGGGCGAGTCGTTTGCGGAGGTACCGCTGTTTGAGGACCAGACGGATCCGACCTATCCGGCCACCGCCGAGACGCTCGACGACAGCACGCTCCTCTTCTTCCCGGCCGAGGCGTTTCTCGACTTTATCGACGACCATCCCCGCCTCGCCCTGCAGATGCTGGGCCAGATGGCGAAGCGCCTGCGCGAGGCCGTGCGGCAGCTCGACGCCGTGTCGCTGCAGGACGTGCAGGAGCGGCTGGCCCGCCACCTCATAGAGCAGGTGCCCGCGGTGCCCGACGATCCGGAGGAGCCGCCCCCATCGCCCTCGACATTCCCAAGTCGGTACTCGCGGCCGAGTTGGGGACGGTGCCGGAGACGTTGTCGCGCGCCCTTCGGGCGTTGGAAGACAAGGAGCTCATCCGAAGCGAGTCGTCGGAGATCACGCTGACGGACGTCCGGGGGCTGCGACAGCTGACCAGAGTGGCCGCCGGAATAGAAAAGGTAGTAGTCGTCCTTCTCCCCAGGGGGAACGTAGGATACAGGAGCGCCGTCGTCGCCACTCGACGAGGACGACGAGCCGCTGCCGCAGCCCATGAGGTCCATGGCGAGGACGATGATAGCAACGTACTTGAGATGGCGCATGGCAAGATGGGGGTTGAATTCTTGAGAGGGGCCAATCGGCGCATCGCGAAGAGGGAGCGAGGGCGTGACGCTGTGCCCAATCACGCCCTGCGGTCGCCGTCCGGCGTTACGCCGCCGACTTCTTCACGTGCATGGTGCCGCGCATCGTGGCCCAGTGGCCGGGAAAGGTGCAGAGATAGCCGTAGTCCCCGGTCTTCTCCGGCACCGTGAACGTGATCGACACCTTCTCGCCCGGCGCCGCAATCGGGGTGTGGGCGATGATGGCGTCGAGATCCTCTTTCACGTAGTCGTTGGTGGAGCCGGCCTTCGTGCCCGCCTCGCCGACCTTCTGGAAGACGTTGTCTTTCGTAGAGTTAATAATGACTACGTTGTGCTGCATCGACGGGCTCGTCGCCACGTTGTCGAAGACGAGCGTAATCGTCTCGCCCGGGGCGACGGTAAATTCCGTCTGTCTGTACTTCATTTCATTGCCTTTCGGCTTGATGGTCACGGTTCGGTCTGCATCGCCGGAAGTCGATTGGGTCGTTTCGGTTGTGCTCGCGGAAGAGGCCGCCTCCGTTGAAGGCGATGAGTCGGATCCCCCACAGCCCACGAGCGAGACGGCGAGGAAAACAACGAACGGGAGAAGCACAATTCGAGAGCGCATGGCGATTGAGAAGGTGGGTTGGCGGTTCAATGCACTGCCCAATCTATCGGGCGTCCGCCCGGACGTCCTTGACCTAGGTCAAACCCTCTCATGTTCACCAACACTTAAAAACCGTCCCTCTTCGGGCACAAAGACGGGATCGAGAGGCGCCCGTCTCCGGATCTGTGAGCACGATCCACGCGTTGGGAGCGTGCGGTTTTTCTGTCACTGTTCCCCGTCGCGCCCGTGACAACGAATGATCGCTCCATCATCCAGCTCGTTATGATCGGGCACGGCCTAGTCCACACGTACGAGCTTTCCATTCCCATCTTCATGACGGTGTGGCTGTCGTCGTTCGGGGTGACGGAGGCGACGCTCGGAGCCGTCGTGGGGGCCGGATACGTGCTCTTCGGCGTCGGCGCCCTGCCCGGCGGCATTCTGACGGATCGGGTGGGGGCACGCCGTCTCATCGCCGCGTGTCTCGGGGGCATGGGGGGCGCGTTCGTGCTGCTCGGCATGGCACCCGGACTGTGGACGGTGTGCGCAGCCCTCCTGATTTGGGGAGCAGCCGCCAGCGTCTACCATCCGGCGGCGCTCGCCCTCATTAGTACCGGCATGCAACAGCGCGGGCGCGGACTGGCGTGGCACGGCATTGCAGGGAACGTGGGCATTGCCGGCGGCCCGCTGCTGACGGCCCTCCTGCTCCTGGCATTCGACTGGCACACCGTGGCGCTTCTGCTGGCCCTCCCCGCCGCCGCAGCAACGCTCGTGGCCCTCCGGGCATCGTTCGACGAGACGGCCGCCGTGGACGACGCCCCGGACGCCGCCTCCGAAACGCATCAATCCCCCGACGGCCTGACGGGGTTGTGGACCCGATCGGCTGGACTGTTCACCCCTGCCTTCCTCATCGTCTTCGGGGCAGCGGCCCTGTCCGGCCTCTACTACCGCGGCGTGCTCACCTTTCTGCCGGACCTGTTGACGCCGCTGGTGACGATCGACCTGCCGATTGATGTCGGAGCTGGACGATACGTGTACGCGGGACTTCTCACCGTGGGCATTCTGGGACAGTACGTGGGCGGACGCCTTACAGAACGCATGCGCACGGATCTCGGGCTGGCCGGGGCCTTCGCGGGCCTCGCCGTCGTGGCGCTCGTCTTTTTGCCGGTGGCGGGACTGGGCACAACCGGACTCCTGGGCGCGAGCGCCGTGCTCGGCTTCACGCTGTTTGTCATCCAGCCGCTCTATCAAGCCACCGTGGCCGAATACAGCCCCGCCGACGCTCGCGGCCTATCCTACGGGTACACCTATCTCGCCGTCTTCGGGGTGGGCGCACTCGGGGCCTCGCTCGCCGGCGCTCTCCTCCAGTACGCCGGCCCGCCGCTGCTCTTCAGCGTGCTGGCGGGCATCGCGGCCCTCGGGGCGTTGCTAAGCGCCGGACTGGCGGTGTCCCCCGGGTTCGCTATCGAATAGAACAGGTCCTTGCGTCCTCCGTGCGCCACAGATCGGAAGCGAGCGGATTTGCCGGCCTCGCGTCCGCTCAAACCTGCGTCCTGTTCCGTCTTCGGGATTGCCGTTCGGAACGGGTACACCTTTTCATTTTCTTTACACAGAAAGAGAAACGCATTCCCTGCCGGAAGGCTAAGACGAGCAGATACAAATTCAAACGATCAATTGAACAATGGAAAACGAGAAAAAGCGGGCCTTCAAGGACGAAATCTACGACCAGTTTGCTCGGATCGGGAAGGCCTTTTCGAGCGCGAGTCGGTTGGAGTTGATCGACCTCCTGGCGCAGGGGGAGCGGTCGGTCGACAAGCTAGCGGACGAGACGGAGATGTCGGTCGCCAACACCTCGCGCCACCTGCAGGTGCTGAAGAAGGAGCGGCTGGTCCGGCGGCGGAAGGACGGGACGCGCGCCTTCTACCGTCTCGCCGGGCCGGAGGTCTACCGCGCCTGGCGCGCCATGCGCACGCTGGCCGAGTCTCGACTGTCGGAGGTGGAGGAAACCGTGCAACATTACCTGTCCGACCGGGACGAGCTGGGGGCGCTGTCGCCGGAAGAGCTGGAGGAACGTTTGGCGGACGAGGAGGTCGTCGTGATCGACGTGCGGCCGGAGGGGGAGTACGAAACCGGGCACATTCCCGGGGCGCGGTCGATTCCGATCGATCAGTTCGAGGCGCATCTGGACGATCTTCCGACGGACCGGCCCATCGTGGCCTACTGCCGCGGCCCCTACTGCGTCTACTCCGACGACGCAGTGCGACGCCTTCGGGAGAAGGGCTACGACGCCTACCGGCTTACCGAGGGCCTTCCGGATTGGGCGAGTGAGGACCGTCCGGTGGAGGGGTGATTCCAGCTCCGTTGGTGTATGTGGGTGTGTGGGTATGTGCGTGGGTACAAGTACTTGGGGGCATACGCCTCCTCTTCACTCCTGAACTTTGGAAGTGAATTCGCTTGCATCTATAAATTCAAGTATTCAATTGATAAATCATTGATTTGGGAGATTATTCTCGTTTCTCTTGGATCGATTGCTCATTGATTGTCATGCGTACGCTCGCTTCTTTCGTTATTGTCGTCGTTCTTTTCATGTCGCCGGATCCCTCGGCTGCCCAGCCGCAGTCCTCCCGGCACATCGACCTGGAGCTGGAGCCGCTTGCCTACGCCTTCGGCGGGGCGGGCGGCCACGTCGGGCTGCAGGTGGGGCACTGGAAATACGAGGTCGAAGCCTTTGGGCTTGAGATTCCCGCCGCCCTCCACGGCAACGACGCCTTCACGGCCCGGACGCGCGGGGCGGAGCTCCACGCCGAGTACCGGTTTGGCGACGGTCCGGGCGGGTTTTACGCCGGGCCGGAAGCCGGACTCACACGGCTGACCCTGACCCACGACAGCGGGGCCCGGGAGCGCCGCACGACGTATTCCGTGGGCGTCCGCGGCGGCTATCGGTGGTATACGGGGCTCGGCAACCTCTACGTCAGCCCGGTGGTCGGGGTCTCCTACAGCCTGAATGCCGACGACGTCTCCCTGGCGGGCGACACCTTCGAGACCAGCTCCCTCGGGCCGTGGGGAACCATCGGCATCGGCTGGAGCCTTTCTCGCTAATTTCTGCTCTCCTCCCGCTTGTTCACAATCCCCTCTGCTTCCCATGTCCGACCCTCCGCCCGTTCCCGAAGTCACGACCGACACGCTGCGGGCCGCGCTCGCTCGGGGCGAGTCCGTGCACGTCCTCGACATCCGCCCCCGCGACGAATTTGAGGCCTGGCATGTGCCCGGCAGCCGTCACATCGGCGGCTACGAGGCCCTGAAGGACGGGGCGGAAGACGTGTACGCCGACCGATCGGTGCCCACCGACGCCCCCGTGGTTACGGTCTGCGGGGCCGGGGGCACGAGCCGGGCGGCGGCGCGCCGGCTCCGAGCCCAGGGCGCGGACGCCTATTCGCTCAAGGGCGGCCTCCGGGCCTGGAGCGTGGCCTGGAATACGGCCACGATGGCAGCCCCGGACGCAGACGCGACCATCGTCCAGGTCCGTCGAACCGGAAAGGGATGTCTCTCCTACCTGATCGGGAGTGCGGGCGAGGCCGTCGTCGTCGATCCCGCGCTGTCGCCGGCGGTGTACGAAGCCCAGGCCGACGACCGCGACTGGGCCCTCACCGGCGTGCTCGACACGCACGTGCACGCCGATCACCTCTCGCGGGCCCGTCGCCTGGCCGACGCCGTGGACGCGCCGCTCTATCTGCCCAAGCAAGAGCGAGTGACGTTCGACCACGTGCCGCTGACGGACGGGGCCACGGTGGAGGTGGGAAGCGCACCGCTGGAGGCCCTCCGCACGCCGGGGCACACGCCCGAAAGTACGACCTACCGGCTCGGCCGCGACGCGCTCCTGACCGGGGACACACTGTTTGTCGAAGGCGTGGGATGCCCCGACCTCGACGCCGACGCGGCAGAGGGACGCCGCAAGGCCCGTCAACTCTACCGCTCCCTTCAGCGGCTGACGCGCCGGTCCGGGAACCCAACCGTGCTTCCCGGACACGCATCCGCACCGGTGCCCTTCGACAGCGAGGTCGTTGGGGCGCCTCTCTCCGCCGTTACGGACGAGGTTGCGCTCTTGGGGATGGCGGAAGAGGCGTTCGTCGACCGGGTGACCGCCGACGTGCCCGAGACGCCGCCCAATCACGACACCATCATTGCCGCCAACACGACCGGCGACTGGCCGGCGGAAGAGGCCGTGGTCGACCTCGAAGCCGGCGCCAATCGCTGCGCCATCGGATAGGTGATCCCAACCCGCTTATTCTCTTTCGACATCAGCCCATCCCCGTTATGTGGACGCTTCTATTGATTCTCGCCCTCGTTCTGCTCTGGACCTCTCCGGCCCTTCGACAGGCCGTCGCTCAGCGCATCGCGCCCGACGAGCGTCGTCCCCTCGGACAGGACACTGCCTCTCCAGACGCCAGATCTCGGACCCCGTAGTCGCAGCCTCGCACTGCCTTCGCGCGTTATCGATCAATTCCGCTCCGTCCAATATGTCCTCGACGTCTGTTCAGACCTCGTCCTCGACTACCCCGTCCGATACAACCCGCTGGTGGAATCGCACCCGGTACCAGCTCTACGCGCCGATCTACGACGCCGCGGCCCGGCCCCTGGACGCGGGGCGGGAGCGCGCCATCGAGCGGCTCGACCTGCAGCCGGACGATCGCATTCTGATTCTGGGCTGTGGAACGGGCTCGGACCTGCCGTACCTGCCGGACGGGGCCGACGTGACAGCGATCGACGCGGCGCCCGCGATGGTGGAGCGCACCCGAGCCCGGGCCGAGGCCCTGGGGCGCGACGTCGACGTGCGGATGGGGGACGCCCAAGACCTGCCTTTCGACGACGACGCGTTCGACGCCGTGCTGCTCCACCTGATTCTGGCGGTGGTGCCGGACCCGCACGCGGTGGCCGCCGAGACGGCCCGCGTGCTTGCCCCGGACGGCCGCGTCTCGATCTACGACAAGTTCATTCCCGAAGGCACCGAGCCGTCGCTGCTCCGGCGGGCGCTCAACCCGGTGGCGCGATTCCTGTTTTCCGATCTCACGCGCCAGCTCGACCCGCTGCTGGCACCGGGGGGCCTGGCCGTGGACGGGCCGCGCGAATCGGCGCTCGGCGGGCTCTACACGATCGCCCGCGCTCGCCCCGTCGAGCACGAACGCGACGGAGAAACGAGTGCCCCCGCCTCAGAACGATAATCGTAAACAATCCTCTCCAGTCCCATGGCTGCTCTCGTTGACGCTCTCCAACAAACCCAGACCATCGCGATGATCGCGGGGTTGGCCGTGCTCATGCTCTGGGAGCACGCCCACCCGTTCTTCGACTATTTCCGGCAGGATCCCAACGAGCGGGGCGTGCACGCGCTGCGCAATCTACTCCTGGGTGGGCTCAACGCCGCCGTCGTCTCCCTTGTGTTCGTGGGCCTGTGGGGGGCGGCCGCCCTCTGGGCCGATCAGCAGGGCCTGGGCCTCCTGCATTGGCTCGACGCCGCGGCGGGCCTGCCGCTGTGGGCCCATGCGCTCGGCGCGATGCTCCTGCTCGACGGCTGGATGTACGTCTGGCACCGAATCAACCACGTGCTTCCGTTCCTGTGGCGGTTTCACCGGGTGCACCACCACGATCCCAAGATGGATGTCACCACGGCCAGTCGCTTCCACACCGGCGAGATTGTGCTCTCGTCGCTCCTGCGGCTGGGGGTGATCCTCCTGGCGGGCGTGTACCTCTGGGAGCTGGTGCTCTATGAGACCGTGATGTTCGCGGTCGTGCAGTTTCACCACGCCAACGTGGCGTTGCCCGCCTGGCTGGACCGCGCGCTGCGGACGGTGATCGTGACGCCGAACATGCACAAAGTACATCATTCACGCCGGCAGCCGGAGACGGACTCGAACTACAGCTCGCTCTTTTCCTTCTGGGACCGAATCGGGCGCACGTTTCGGCTGCGCGACGATCCCTCGACACTGGAGTTTGGCCTGGACGGCTGGGACGCCCCGGAGGATCAGCGGTTGGCCGGGTTGCTGTGGGCGCCGCTGGAAGAACGGGAGGCTCCGGGGCGGTCGGGAGATCGTTTGCGGAGCGAGGCGGTGGGGGTAGAGGCGCTGTCCGACGATGAGGATCCTGGGCGTTGAGGGTTGTGGGTTTTGCGTTGCTGCGTTGGGGCGTTTTGGCGTTGTGGCGTTAGGCGTTGTTCGTTTTGGCGTTGTGGGGTTTGGGAGGAACGTGTTGCGTTAATCCGGAAACGAGTTGGGCGGACGGGCGGGGAAAAGTTGTCGATCTGTGGTCAGGAAGACACGGACGCGTGGACATCTAGACGCCGCGACGCGGGGCTTTGACACTGGCCCCCATCAATCTTCTGAGGAGGGAAAAGGGACGGTTGGGGTTCAGTCGGCCAGTCGCTGGCGGAGGCGCTGGGCGTCGTGGGGCGCGTGGCCCTCGCCCGCCGTGTTGTTGAAGTAGACGTACACCTCTTTGCCGTCGGCCGCCCAGTCGGCCATCGCGCCGGCCCACTCGTCGAGCGCCGCATCGGCGTAGCGGCCTCGGTAAGCCTCGCCCGCCCCGTGCAGCCGGACGTAGACCCAGTCGGTCGTCACGGTGCGGAGGGTGGAGCGGTCGCCGTAGTCGTAGATGCAAAAGGCGACGTCGTGGGCGGCCAGCGCCTCGGCGGTGGCGTCGTTGAGCCAGGTCGGATCCCGAAACTCGAAGACGTGCCGGAAGTCATCGGACAACGTCTCCAGAAAGTTGTGCAGGCGATCCAGGTTCTGGTGCCAGTTGGGCGGGCACTGGAAGAGGATGGGGCCCAAAGCGTCGCCGAGCGGCTCGACATTTCGGTAGAGGTTCTGCACCGGCTCCGCCGGGTCCTTCAGCTTC
>CAYOWD010000190.1:0-2939 GCA_964407535.1 uncultured Salinivenus sp.
GGCCCGGATGAGCTGCAGCACGGCCGCCTGCTTCTCCGTCATGTCGAGCGTGTCCTGCGGGTCGTGCTGCCCGAGCTGCGGGGTGGAGTCCTGCGCCATGCGGTAGGGTTGATACGGGACCCCGAGGTCGGCAAAGAGGTCCTGATAGAAGTCGTCCTCCCCCATCAACAACTGCTCGATGTGGTTGAGGAACGCCCCGCTGGTGGCGCCCTGGATGACCCGGTGGTCGTAGGTCGAGGTGAGGGTCATGACCGGCGAGACGCCGGCCCGACTGGCGACCTCCGGATCGTAGCCGCGGTATTCCGGCGGGTAGCCGATGGCGCCGGCCCCCACGATCACGCCCTGGCCCGGCATTAGGCGGGCCACGCTCATCGACGTTCCAATCATGCCGGGATTCGTAAGGGTGGCCGTCGTGCCCTGAAAGTCCGAGAGCTCCAGGTCGCTGTTGCGGGCCCGGGCAATGATGTCGTTGTAGACGCCGAGAAACTCGGCGAAGTTGTAGCTGCCGGCATCCTTGACGTTGGGCACCAGGAGGGTGCGCTCGCCGCGCCGCTCGATGTCGATGGCGAGGCCGAGGTTGATCTGGTCGGGCTGTACGTGCTGGGGCGTGCCCTCGTCGTCCCGGCGGAAGGTACTGTACATGTCCGGGTACTTCTTAAGCCCCTGCACCAGTGCATAGGCAATCAGGTGCGTGTAGGACACCTTCTCGCCGCCGACCTGCTTCTGGTAGTTGTTCAACAGCTCCCGGTTTTCCTGCATCAGCTTGACCGGCATCGTCCGGGCGGAGGTGGCCGTCGGGATCCCGAGGCTGTCCTCCATGTTCTCCACGATTTTTCCGGAGGGGCCGGTCAGTGCCTTCACGTCGACCTCGTCCTCGTCGATCGAAGGGGCCGAGGCAGCCCGAATGGGCGGCGCCGCCCCGTCTCCGCGGGACGGTTCCGGCGGGGCGTCCGGCGTCTCCGGAGGCGCTTCGCGCGACTCGGGCGATGCATCCGGGGCCGACTCCGTCGGCTGATCGGTCGGGGGCGCGGTTGCTTCGCCGTCGCCCGCCGTCTGCGACGCCGGGATGAAGGAAGCATCCGGGTGATAGTCGGCAAAAAATTCCCGCCAGCTCTCGCTCACGCTGTCCGGATCGTCGAGGTATTGCTTGTATAGTTCTTCGATGTAGCCCGTGTTGAATCCGAGGGAGCTCACAGTGGACCGAAGGGGGATTAATGAAGAGAAGAATGCAGTGGCAACCGCAAGGGCATCTATCCGTAACGGGGCACCCGCGGCGAGGATTCAGACACGCCGGACAAAAAAGAGCGGTCCCGGGCACGATGCGCGCACGAACGGCTTCTGAAAACGGTTTCTCGCAATCGCGACGCGGGAAATCGGCGTCTTGTCGCTTCTGGAACGGGGTTTGCTCTTTAACTTTTCGAAGAAATAACAGCAAGCGCTCCCCCTGTTCGGTTTCTGGAAAACAGGAGGGGTTGGGAGACATCAGTCGTTTAGTTCACGTGCATATGCGTACCTTTACGTTGGGAAGATGGCTCATTGGAGGCATTGTCGTGCTTCTTGTGGCAAGTGGGGGACAATCGGTCCGGGCACAGGAGGCGGCATCGACCCTTCAGGAACGGGCCGATGCGTTGGCGGATCGGGGGGACTCGCTCCGGAAGGATCGGCAGTTTGAGGCGGCGATGGACGAATACGAGGACGCACGCGCCCTGTACCGCCGGCTTGGCAATCGGGGGGGCGAAGCCAAGATGACTGAAGAAATCGGGATTCTGTTTGCGTACCGCCATCAGTACGAAAAGGCGCTCACGATTCTGGAGCAAGCGGCAGAAGGACACCGGAAGGCAGGAGATGAGGAGGCCCTCGCGAAGAATCTGAACAACATCGCGATTTTGTATCGCCGGCAGGGACAGTATCAGAAAGCACTGGACCGCTATCAGGAGGTACTGGCGCTCTACGACGAGAAGGAGCGGTCGGACCGGGCCTTTGTACTGAACAATCTCGGCCTCGTCTACGAGGATATCGGTCAATACAGCAAGGCCCTTCGTCGGTTTCGGGAGGCGCTAGAGATTCAGCGGGCGCTTGATGACCGAGAGGGGCGGGCCACGAGCCTGGACAACATCGCCGACGTGTTGGAGCAGCAGGGACGGTACGAGGAAGCGCTCGACCGTTATCGGGAGGCGCTCGAACGGTACCGGGCGTTGGAAAAAGACGTTCGTATTGCGAACACCCTGAATGGGATTGGCAACATTCACTTTCAGCGGGGACGGTACGATCAGGCCTTCGACCGGTACCGAGAGGCGCTGGAGATGTATCGAGACCTGGAGGACCGTTCTCGGATGGCCGACATCCTCAACAATGTGGGGGCGACGCATCGAGAACAGGGGCGATACCAGAAGGCGATGGAGGCTCTGCAGGAGGCACTGCAGATCCACCGTGAGGTCGGGCGTCCGGGCAGCGTGGCGATCAGCCTCAACGAAATCGGAAGTGTGTATCGGGCGCGAGGGGGGTATGAGGAAGCACGCGCCAGGTACGAGGAGGCGCTACAGATCAATCGTAAGCTTGGACGGACCGCTGACGAGGCCACCTCCCTACACCGAATGGGCCAGTTGGAACTGGAGGTGGGTCGGTACGCAGCGGCCGACTCCCTTCTTTACGAGTCGATCCGACTCACAGAGGCCCTGTTTGAAACTGCCTCCGGGGCGGACCGGCGCGACTTTCTCGCCAGGGAGATGGACCGTTTTCATACCCTGGTGACGACGCGGGTGCGCGCAGGACGTCCGGCGGCGGCCCTCCGTACGTATGAACGCAGTCGCGCTCGGCTCCTGACGGAGCGCCTCGAAAACGAGAAGGGCGATTCCACCCGTGCGGTGCCCTCGGTCGAGGAACTCCGCCGGGCACTGGGGCCGGAGGAGGCGGCTGTGCTCTATGCAAATACAGGCACG
>CAYOWD010000190.1:2949-8572 GCA_964407535.1 uncultured Salinivenus sp.
AGCCGTCCGGTTACCGTGTTCGTCGGTACGCGCACGGACGTGAAGGCCCAGGAGATTAAGACGGATTCCCTTCTCCAGCGCGCGGGCGACCGGTACAAAGAGGCGTTCGGTCGGCTTCGCACATTTGAAAAGATGCCGGGAACGCCAACGCGACCGGATTTGCTCCGCCGGGCGAAGGGCGTGGAACTGGAGGTGGGGACGGAGCACCAGCTTGCCGAACTGGTGCGTCTGTACCGGCACGAGCTGTCGATGCCGCGAGAATACAGCGTGCTGTCGACGGCACGTCGGGAAACGCTCGGCCAGTTTCTATACAGTGCTCTCCTCGATCCGATTGAAGAGGAGCTCCGGGGCGCCGGGGAGCTCATCTTTGTGCCGGACGGGGTCATGAGCTACCTTCCGCTTGAGGCATTGAGCGACTGGGACCATACCCGCGTCATTGAAAAATGGCGGGTGCGATACGTGCAATCACTCCGGGTCTTGCGGCTTTTGCAGGAGCGTCACCAATCGACCGCGGGGGCGGACCGTCGCTCTCTGCTTGCGTTCGGCGACGCCGTCTACGACCCAACCTCGTACATAACCGATACGAGCGGATTTGGAGCAGGCACTACGCTCATAGCGGGGCGCAACGTTCCGGAGGAATTGGCTGCCTCCCCCGCCTCTTCGCTTCGTCCTGGAAACGAACATCGCCCTGGAAACGACTCCACCGACCTCGCGGCGTACTGGGAGCGAGGATATGGACCCGATCGATGGCACAACCTTCCGAACACCCTGGACGAAGTGCGGAGTCTGAGCCGGATCGCAACCTCGTCGACGGTCATGATTGGCGAAGGGGCCCGCGAACAAGCGATGTGGACGTTGTCGCGGAGCGGGGCGCTCGCAGAGTATCGAGCTGTACACATTGCCGCGCATGGCTTCGTGGTTCCGGAGCGGCCCGGTCTATCGGCACTCGTGTTTTCTGAAGTGGGCACGCATCGACAGGCGGACCGGGAGCGACTGGAGCAGACGATTCGCAACCGGCAATCGGGAGCAGACGGATACCTTAGCATGCGGGAAATTGCACAGCTGAACCTGCGGGCGGACTTTGTAGGGCTGTCGGCCTGTCAGACAGGACTCGGGCGCATCTATCGCGGCAGCGGGGCTGTGAGTCTCGCCCACGGCTTTCTGCGGGCGGGCGCCGGGTCCGTAGCGGTCTCGCTGTGGTCGGTCGACGATACATCGACGCACCACTTTATGGAAGCGGTGTACCAGCGAGCGTGGAATCGGAAAGGGGCGTCCTGGTCGGAGGCAATTGCGCGTACGAAACGACGATTTGCGGTCGGTGATCATGGGGAACGACTGCAGTCGCCTCGCTTCTGGGCGCCCTTCGTGTACTATGGATGGGAGCCGCGTCCCACTTCTCCTTAATGGAAATGCGGGCCACCGGAGGAGGAGGGCCAACGTAGACGTCGCGCAACATGCCTCGTCAGGCGGCTGAGTCTGAACCTGGAGGGAGTACGGGACACAACCGGTGAGGGCAGGAAGAGCCCCTCAAAAACAGTGTCCTGTGTCGCTCACGGTTCGTTCCCCGCCGCTGGAATCCCGAGATCATAAGGTGGAGTGTGTATCAGCTCCTACGATCGTAGATTGGCGTGCGGGGCCTTGAAAAATCCGCGCGTCATTGCAAGATTGGACCTCGTCTCGTTGAGACGATACACATGGACCGGTTTTCCATCGGACCGTGTTTTTTTTAGAGTCAGAGTGAACGTTTTAGACGCAGAGCGCCGATGGAAGCGAGGAGACGGTTCGCGCATGTGCGCGCTCGGGGGATCCTCCTATATTGTGCGTATTGATTGTGCAAAATTTCCGTTCAGAACACGAACGGATTCTCAAGCAGGGAGTATAGGATTGTCGTTGGGTGTGTTGCGAAACCGCTTTTATGCCGGAACCGCCGGGCCTAGCGACTGAGATCTTTGTCAATTAACTTTCGATCTTCATGTCCACGGAGACAGTGCAGGCGACCGATCTCGACACGCAGTGTATCAATACGATCCGCATGCTGGCGGCCGACGCCGTCGAAGCGGCGCAGAGCGGGCATCCGGGCACGCCGATGGGCCTTGCGCCGGTCGCGTATGTGCTTTGGACGCGCCACCTGCGCCATAGCCCGACGGCGCCGAACTGGCAGAATCGGGATCGATTTGTGCTGTCGGCCGGGCACGCCTCCATGTTGCTGTACGGCCTGCTTCACCTATCCGGATACGATCTCTCGCTGGACGACATCAAGAACTTTCGGCAGTGGGGAAGCAAGACACCGGGTCACCCAGAAGTGGACATGACACCGGGCGTGGAGACGACGACGGGGCCGCTGGGGCAGGGATTTGCCAACGGCGTGGGGATGGCCCTCGCCGAGCGAGTTCTGGCGAACGAGTTCAATACCCCCGAGCACCCGATCGTTGACCACTACACGTACAGTCTCTGTTCGGACGGGGACATCATGGAGGGCATCTCCCACGAGGCGGCCTCGCTGGCCGGTCACCTCGGGTTGGGGAAGCTGGTGTACCTCTACGACGCCAACGACGTGACGATCGACGGCTCTACGGATCTTACCTTCACGGAGGACGTCCCCGCTCGGTTTGAGGCGTACGACTGGCACGTTCAGGAGGTCAAGGATGCCAACGACCTCGACGCGGTGGATGCCGCCATCTCGGCGGCAAAGGCGGAGACGGACAAGCCGTCTCTCATCATTGTGAAGTCCCACATCGGATACGGCAGTCCGAACAAGCAGGGCTCGGCGGCCTCGCACGGGGCGCCGCTTGGAACCGAGGAGATTCGGCGCACCAAGAAAAACCTCGGATGGCCCACCGAGAAGCCGTTCCACGTGCCGGAGGCGGTGTACGACCATATGCAGCAGGCGGTTGAGGATGGGAGCGAGCACAAAAAACAGTGGGATGCTATCATGGAGGATTATGAGGAATCGCATCCGGAGGAAGCCGCCCGGTATCGACGCTGGCAGAACCGGGATCCGGGCGAGGACTGGGAGGAGGTGCTCCCCACGTTCGAATCGGGGCAGCAGATGGCCACCCGTAAGGCCAGTGGACTGACGCTCAATGAGCTGGCGCCCGAGGTGGAGTATCTCGTGGGCGGGTCGGCGGACCTCAGTGGATCCAACAAGACGGACATTCCCGATCGCACCGACTTTCAGGCAAGTATGCCGGAGGGGCGGTACTTCCGCTTCGGCGTGCGCGAGCACGCTATGGCCGGGGCCATGAACGGAATGGCCCTGCACGGCGGTCTTCAGCCGTACGGCGGCACGTTTCTGATCTTCAGCGACTACCTCCGCGCCTCGCTCCGCCTGAGTGCGCTGATGAAGCAGCCGGTCGTCTACGTGTTTACGCACGACTCGATTGGGATTGGGGAAGACGGGCCGACCCATCAGCCCATTGAGCAGCTGATGACCCTGCGCGCGATTCCGAATGTGACCCTGATCCGGCCGGCTGATGCCAACGAGGCGGTGGAGGCCTGGAAGGTGGCCATGCAGAATACGGACGGACCGACCGTGCTGGCGTTGACGCGACAGGAGCTTCCGGTCCTGGACCGGTCGACGCTGGCCCCGGCGAAGGGGCTTCATCTCGGCGGCTACATTCTGCGCGACGCAGAGGAAACGCCGGATGTGCTTCTCATCGGCACGGGAAGCGAGGTGCAACGGGCGCTCGTGGCAGCGGAAGAACTCAAGTATGAGGGCATTCAGGCGCGTGTCGTGAATATGCCCTCGTGGGAGCTGTTTTCCCAGCAATCCGAGGAATACCGGCGCAGGGTGTTGCCCCCGGAAATCAAGGCCCGGGTGTCGATCGAGGCGGGAGTGACGGCCGGGTGGGAGCACTTCGTGGGCATGGAGGGAAAACGCATCGGTGTGGATCGCTTCGGGGCGTCGGCGCCGGGCGAGGTGGTCATGGAGAAGTACGGCTTTACGGCCGAGCGGGTAGCCGAGGCGGCCCGAGAGGTTGTGGAGTCGGCATCCGTTGACGAGCGTGCTTAGCGACGTGGTCTCGTTGAGTGGGAACGTTTGTTGCAAGACGACGTGAAGATGCATCCAGGTCCGATAAGAAACGAGCTGGATCGCGATCAATCCCGCGTCGCCCCGAGACGTTTGTGAAAGAAACATCCCGGTTGAGAGACGTCCCCCCTTCCCCCTTTCCCCCATTGATCGTTTTGCTCCCATGTCTCTCTATGCCGAACACTGGATTGCGCGTCCAGCCTGGCTGGCCCTGTCAATTCCGGATCGCCTTGCGTTTCTCGACCGGATCGGACCGGAAATGGATCAGTTCGTTGGCAGGGGCGCAGAGCTGGTCGGCGTCGCATTGCGTGAGACGCGGTTCCTGCACCGGTCGGACTGTGACTACATTGCGCTCTGGTCGATGACGGATGATGTGGAGCAGGTGGCGCAGTTGGATGGCATTCTCGAGGCGATAGGATGGAGCGACTTTTTCGACCGGGGCTGTGCGGGACCGGCGGAACTGGTGCCGGCCCCGAAGGAACAGGCGACGGTTTCTCTTCCAGGGCGTCCGTGACCACGTCCCGGGCTACAGTACGAGTCCTTGTATCGAGATCGCCCCCTCGCGCTCTACTCAATGGTGCAAATACGCGTAGGGGCGGTGGGCGCGTTGAGGAACGGTCTACAGCCAACCCTGCGTTTTGTACCAGTCGATGGTGCGTTCCACGCCCTCTTGTAGGGAGATGCGCGGGGTGTAGTCGAAGTCGCGCTCGGCCTTGTCGACGGCGCACGCGGTACAGGCATGTCGAATCTCGCGCGCCTTGTCGCGATTGAGGGGCGGATAGGTGCCGGTGAGGGTGCCCCATCCTTCTGCGAGGAGGCCGACGGCACCGACCAGAAGCGGCGGAATGGGAAGCGAGACGGCCCAGGTGTCGAGAGCGTCGGTGGCGGCCTGCTTGAGTTCGTTCCAGGCGTAGGGACGGTTGCTGCCGAGGAGATACGTTTCGCCGTGGGCGGAGGGGGCCAGACTGGCATCGACCATGCCTTCTGCAAGGTCGCGGGCGTGTACGAGGCTCAGGGTGCGTGCTGAGCCGCTGCCGACGATGGGGCAGACGTGGCGCTGAACGGCCCGGAAAAAGTCGAGGATGTCGTCGTCGCGCGGGCCGTACACCGCGGCGGGCCGGACGACGGTGATGGGCAGGGCGTCCCAGTACGACACCGTCATGTCGTGGGCGTCCTGGAGGGCTTCCTCCATTTCGGCCTTGCTCCGTCCATATCGACTCACCGGGCGGAGCGGATGCGCCTCGGTCGCTAGCGTCGCCTCGCATCGTCCCATAGCGGCCAGGCTGCTCGTAACGAGGACCCGCTCAAGATCCGGGGCTGCGTGCTTGACGGCGCCCAGAAGGTTGAGCGTGCCCTGTACGTTGACCTCGTAGAACGGCTCCCAGTCCGGGGCGCGGGTGAGCCCGGCGGTGTGGTAGACGTGGGTGACCCCGTCCAGGGCCGTCCACAGCGCCTCCACATCCGACAGGTCGCCGCGTACGTACGTCACGTCGAGGTCCGACAGCCACTTCGGATCGGTACGCACGAGGCAGCGGACCTCGTCGAACTCGCGCCGGAGCAGCTCTTCCACAATGTGGCTGCCGACGAAGCCGG
>CAYOWD010000191.1:0-8532 GCA_964407535.1 uncultured Salinivenus sp.
CGGGGGCCTTCACGAAGTCGGCCCAGTTTCCCTTCTACTTCTGGCTGCCGAACGCCATGCAGGCCCCGACGCCGGTGAGTGCGTACCTGCACTCGGCCACCATGGTAAAGGCCGGCATTTACGTGATGGCGCGCTTTCATCCGGTGCTGTCGGGCACGGACCTCTGGCTGTGGCTGGTGGGGGGCATCGGGGCGCTCACGATGCTGCTGAGTGCCTGGCTGGCGCTTCAGTACGCCGACATGAAGGCCATCCTGGCCTACACCACGATCATGGCATTGGGCCTGCTCACGATGCTTCTGGGGTTGGGGACGGAGACGGCGCTTACGGCCTGCCTTGTGTTCGTGCTCGTCCACGCCTTTTACAAGGCGGCGCTCTTCATGGTGGCCGGGGCCGTGGACCACGAGGTGCACGAGCGCGACGTCACCAAGCTCCGCGGGCTACGCAAGAAAATGCCCATCACGGCCGCCGCGGCGGGCATCGCGGCGCTGTCGATGGCCGGCATCATCCCGTTCTTCGGGTTTGTCGGAAAGGAGCTCATCTACAAGGCCGCGACCCACTTCTCGGAGGCGGCGATGGCGGTAACGACCGTCTCGGTGTTGTCGAACATTGCGCTTGTGGCGTCGGCGGGCGTGATTGCGGTGCGGCCGTTCTTCGGGGCGCTCAACGACGTGACGAAGGCGGCGCACCGGCCGGGGCCGGGCCTCTGGTTCGGGCCGGCGGTGCTGGCCGTGTTGAACCTCGGCCTGGGATTGGTGCCGTGGGTGCTCGATACCGCCGTGTTGGCGCCGTCGGTCGGGGCCGTGCTGGGGGCGTCCACGACACCGCACCTCGCCCTCTGGCACGGGGTGAACGTTGAGTTGGGGCTCAGTCTACTGACGGTGGCCGCCGGGGTGGGAACCTACTTTGGGTGGTCGACACTGCGTACGAGTGCGCCGGGGCAGTCCTTCGAGCGGTGGCTGGGGACCGGCCTCGACAACGGCTACGACCACGTGATCAACGGGCTCATGGCGGCGGCCGACTGGCAGACGCGCGTGCTCCAGAACGGGCGGCTGCGGGCCTACTTCAGTATGATTCTCGCGACCCTGGTGGGGCTCGTCGGCATGGCCGTCTGGCGCGCCGGCGGGGTGACGCCGTCGCTGACGGTTCCGGTCGTGGCGACGTACGAGTGGATTCTGGCGGCCCTCGTGGTGGGGGGCGCCCTCGCCACGGTCTTCTTCCGCTCGCGCCTCGGCATGATCATCGCGCTCGGGGTGTCCGGGTTTGGCATCGCGATTCTGTACCTGGCCTACAGCGCGCCGGACCTTGCGATGACGCAGTTCCTGATCGAGACCCTGACGGTGATCCTGTTTGTGCTCGTGCTGGCGGGGCTGCCCAATCTCGACAACACGGCGCCGTTCCAGGTGGGCATTCGAGACGCCGTGATTGCCCTGGCCGTGGGGGGGACCGTGACGACCCTCGTCCTGACGGTGCTTCACGTGCCGTTCTCCAATCCCATGGGGGACTATTACGCACAAAATAGCTACGTAGAGGCCGCCGGCCACAACATCGTAAACACCATTCTGGTTGACTTTCGCGCCCTCGACACGCTCGGGGAGATTACGGTGTTGCTGGTGGCAGGCTTTGGGGTGTATGCAATGTTGCGGCTGGGGAAGAATCGCGACTCCGGCGGAGACGCGTCGTCGGAGGAATCGGGCGACGACGCCGTCCAGACTGACTCCTCGTCTGTTTCTGCATCGACCGACGCTGCTTCATGAAACCCTCGCTGATCCTGCGTACGGCGGCACGGCTGCTTGTGCCGTTGATCTTACTGTTTTCCGTCTTCCTGATGCTCCGGGGACACAACGAGTCCGGCGGCGGATTTATCGGGGGACTCGTGGCGGGCGGGTCGTTTGCGCTCTACGCCATGGCGTACGGCGTGGCGGCGTCGAAGCGAGCCCTTCGGGCGGATCCGCGGACGCTCATGGCAGTGGGGCTGGGAACGGCGCTCCTGAGCGGGGTGATTCCGCTTCTGCTCAACGGCCCGCTCTTGAAGGGGCTCTGGGTCAAGTTGCCGGGCGGGATCAAGATTGGATCGCCCATTCTGTTCGATGTGGGGGTCTATCTGCTGGTGATCGGGGTGACCCTCATCATCATCTTTGAGCTGGAGGAGTTTGAGGAGCAGCTGTTTGCACAGGGCGATCCCTCGCCCTCGTCGGAGTAGCGACACGGCGGGGCGCTACGACTTCATACGCACGAACCACTCAGCATCATGGAGACGCTCCTGGCGTTTGTGATCGGCGGCCTCGTGACCGTCAGCGTATATCTGTTACTGCGTCGCGATCTGGTCCGCAACGTAATTGGCGTGGTCATCCTGTCGAACGCCGTCAACCTCTTGCTGTTTACGGTGGGACGCGTCACCCAGGGCGAATCGCCCCTGATTCCGTCCGGGGCCTCCGTGCCGGGGGAGGGGATCGCCAATCCGCTCTCGCAGGCCCTGATCCTGACGGCCATCGTGATTGGGTTCGGGATGCTCTCGTTTGCCCTGGTTCTGATTCGGCGGCTGTACAACGAAACGGAGACGGTAGACGCCGATGCGTTTCTGAATGAAGATCCCGACCCGGACGCTTGAAGGCCCCGACGTTCGATCTGGAGGGGGACGATGCGGGGTGTTGGAATTGGGAAATGTGTTCTCGTCGACCTGTCGTTTTTTAGATCCACGACGCGCTGATGGACTCGCACACGCTTTTAATCCTGCCGATTCTGATTCCGCTTGCCGTGGCGGTGGTCGCGCTGTTGCTGCGGAACCGGCCGTCGGTGCAGAAGGGATTGAATCTGTTGGGCATGACCGGCTTGCTGGGCGTGTCGCTCTTGCTGCTCCGCCGGGTGTCGGCGGACGGGATTCAAGCGACGGGCATGGGGGGCTGGCCCGCGCCCTTCGGCATCATCTTCGTGGCGGACCACCTGAGCGTCATCATGCTCATCGTCTCCGCCATCATTGGGGTCGCCGTCGCCATCTATGCGATTCCGAATATTGATCCCGATCGGGTGGAGTACGGATTCTATCCCTTCATGAACGTGCTCATGGTGGGCATCAACGGGGCGTTTTTGACGGGCGACCTGTTCAACCTGTACGTATGGTTCGAGGTCATGCTGATCTCCTCGTTCCTGCTCATTGTCCTGGGCAATACCGAGGAGCAGTTGGCCGGGGGCATCAAGTACGTTTTGATCAATCTGGTGTCGTCGCTTCTCTTCCTTGCCGGCGTGGGGATGGTGTATGGGCTCACCGGGACGCTCAACATGGCCGAGCTCTCAATGGCATTGGAGAAATTGAATCGGCCCGGCCTCGTCACGGTAGTCGCGATGCTGTTCCTCGTGTCGTTTGGCATCAAGGCGGCGCTCTTTCCGCTCTTCTTCTGGCTCCCGGCGTCGTACCACGCGCCGCCCGCCGCCATCTCGGCCTTCTTTGCCGGGCTGCTCACAAAGGTAGGCGTGTACGCCCTCATTCGGGTGTTCACCCTGCTCTTCACGCAGGATGTGGCCTTTACCCACACCCTTCTGCTCTGGGGGGCCGGGCTTACAATGGTAAGCGGGGTGCTGGGCGCAGCCATCCAGACGGACTTTCGGAAGATCCTCTCCTTCCACATCATCAGTCAGATTGGGTACATGATCATGGGCCTGGCGCTCTTTACGCCGCTGGCCTTGATCGGGGCCGTCTTCTACATCGTCCACCACATTATTGTAAAGGCGAATCTGTTTCTGGTGAGCGGTGCGGCTGAACGACTGGAGGGCACGTTCAACCTGAAGAAACTGAAGGGCCTTTACGCGACGCATCCGATCCTGGCGATTCTCTTCTTGATCCCGGCCTTCTCCCTGGCCGGCTTTCCGCCGCTCTCGGGATTCTGGGCGAAGCTGGTGCTGGCCAAGGCGGGCATTGAGGCGCAGGCGTACTGGATCGTCGCGGTCGCTGTTGTCGTGGGGATCTTCACCATGTACTCGATGTCGAAGATCTGGGTGAAGGCGTTTTTGCCGGGCACCGAGGAGGAGAGCGATCCGGAGACGGCGGACACTCCAACGCCGGTGCGCTGGATGTACGTCCCCATCGGCGGGCTGGCCGCCGTGACGATTTGTATCAGTCTCTTTGCGGGTCCGGTTTACGACCTAGCCGAACGCTCGGCCAACGAGTTGACCGACTCGTCGGCCTACGTTGATGCCGTTCTATCGAATGACGAATCTACAGAGAATGAAGAATCTGTTGCTGACGCTGCTTCTCGCGTTGACCTGGGCGGCGGTACAGGGCGCGTTTACAATTGGGAATCTCATTGAGGGGTTCGTCCTGGGGTATGCCGTGCTGCTCGTCATGCAGCCGCTGATCGGAGAGGCGGGCTACGATGCCCGACTGTGGTATCAGGTCTTGTTGGTTGGGGTCTTTCTCCGAGAACTGGTACTGTCGAGCCTGCGGGTGGCCTGGGAGGCGCTCACGCCGGGCTATGGGATGGAGGCGGGCATCATTTGTGTGCCCCTGGACGTGAAGTCGGATCTCGCCGTCACGCTGTTTGCGAATTTGGTGTCCCTGACGCCGGGCACCCTGAGCCTGGAGGTTGCGGAGAACCGGAAGTGCCTGTACGTCCACGCAATGTATATCGGAAAGGGCGCGTCGAAGGAAGCGCAGGGCATAAAGGAGACCCTTGAGGCGTCCGTCATCCGGGCGCTGGGCGAGGAGGTGGCGTGCAAGACGGCCGCCGAACGGCGAGCGTAGACGGTTGACGGCCCCGTTCACCGGGGACCGGGACCTCCTTTGCGCGTCGCTGAATCCGGTTGAAGGATTCGGGTTTTTGGGTATGGGAGTATGTGGGTATGTGAGTGGCGCACAAGTGCGTTTGGCCCATATGCTTGTCCCCATACCGACGCACCTGCAATCCCGAACTTTATAAGCGGATTTGGCATACCTCGACGGAGCGGGTATAACGCACGGTTCCGAGAAGACAGTGCAATCTTTCTTGGTAGGGAGCGGTAGGGAATGACTGTTGATCGACTCGCACAGCGGACTGTCTCGTCCGTCCACCTACGGGGAGAGGCCTACGATCCGACGGCGGCTTCGACGTGGGAGACGTGGCTGCCGGACGCGGAGCGTCGGCGGCTGGCGTCGTTCGGGGCCATAACGCGCCGGCACGAATTTCTACTGGGGCGTGCCCTGGCCCGGACGCTGCTCTCTACCCATCTCGACGTGGCGCCCGTTGAGGTGCCGCTCCGCTGTGCCGCAGACGATGGGGTCGACGTAGAGGCGGGGGAGTGGTTCGTGTCGATTGCGCATTCGGACGAGTCCGCGCTGGTCGGGATTGCGGAGCATCCCCTGGGCATTGATCTGGAAGCGATCCGGCCGCGCGATGCGGCCGTCGCCGAGTTTTTGTTTGCGCCCGACGATCGGGGACTCATCGAGCAGTTGCCCTACGCGTTCGACGCCGCTCTCGTCCTGTGCTGGGCCCTCAAAGAATCGGTGCTCAAGGCCCGACGCTCCGGGTTTCGGCGGTCGCCCAAAGAGCTTCGGTTGTCGGTGGCGCCCGAAGAGGGACGGGCGCGGATCCAAGTGGAAGAGGGGCGCACCTGGACCGTGACCTACGCCCGAATCGGCGACTTCTGGGGGACCGTTGCTGTTCCGTTTCAATAAACCAGTCGGTGAGGCGGGATCGACGCATAGTTCCTTCTGGTCTCGGTTGATGATGAACAGACCTCGTGATTTGGGAACGGTCTGAGGGGAACTTTACCGCAAGGAACGTCGGTTCAAGGAGAGCACAGTTCGTTTGGATCGACGGTTGTACTGGATGTCCGTTACCGAAGAGCACATCGAAACGGCCAAATCCATCGCTCGGCGCTACGGTGCCACGCGCATGGTGATCTTCGGGAGTGCCGTCGACGACCCCGATCACGCTCGCGACCTCGATCTCGCCATCGAGGGAGTGCAAGGATGGACGATTTGGACGCTTGCAGCGGATATTGAGCATGCGCTCGACATTCCCGTAGATGTCGTCCCGCTCGATCCAGGCCCATTCACCGATCTGGTTGAAAAGTATGGTCGAGAGATCACACTTAAACCCGAGGGAGAAGCTGAAAGAAGAGGTTCAGGCCGAGTTGGCGAAGATGGATCAAACCGTTGAAGAGATTGAATCCCTTCTACAAGACGTTGGACACCGATCCCCAACTGTTCGAGAACGAGCGGCAGCTGGGCAATTCCTTGGGTCGATTTACATGGGGGTCGAAAACATATTGAAGCGCATTCTCCGATTTTACGGGCAAAGACGTCCGGAGGGAGAGAACTGGCATGCTGATCTGTTCCAAAAATTTCGAACATCCGCAACCACTCCCTACCGGTACTTCTACCTGAGGAACTGGCGGAGCGGATGAAGCCGTTCAGAGGATCTCGGCACGTCGTTCGACACGGGTATACGTTTGATTTAGAGTGGAAGCGTATGCAGACGGGGATGGAGGAGGCCCGTCCGGTCTTTAATCACTTTCGCGAGCAGGTCGAGTCGTTTTTGGCGAGCCTTGACGGAGAGGAATCGGGTCGGTAGGTGGGGCGAGGGGGGCACCGGCGGCATTCCGTGGTCAAGTCACGCGCCCGTTTCGCTCCTCCAGATCTGGATTCAGCCGTCAGGGCGGCGATTCGTTTTGTGCGTCGTCTCTTTGCGGTAGGAGCGGCTAGAGGTCAGGATCAGGGTTTCGGTCTTCTGGCCGTCGTTTGCGCTTCGAATGCCAGTGAGTAGCGGGCCGTCGGTGATGCCGGTGAGGGTCATGGCCACCGTGTCCGTGCCTGCGAGGTCGGCGGCCGTAAAGGAGCGATCGAGGACGTTTGGGAGGGCGGGATCGTCGTGCAGGCGCGTCCGTTCAGATTCGGAGCGGGGAGCCAGACGGGCGTGCATGGAGCCGCCCAGCGCGCGTTGGGCGATGGCCGCCAGCATGCCCTCGGGTGCCCCCCCGATGCCCCAGAGCAGATCAATGGACGGAGTGGCGGCCGGAGCGCCCGTGGCGAGATCGGACCGGGGCTGGAGGGCGAGAATTGCGAAGCTGAGGTCGCCGTCGTCGAACAGGTGCACCTGCGCGCCGGCGTCGCGGAGCGCCTCGATCAGACCGGCATGACGGGGGCGGTCCTGCACGGCCACCCGTACGTCGGTCGGCGCAATGTCGAGCCCCTCCGCGACCGCCGCCACCACGCGGCGCGGCGACGCATCCAGGTCCACAAGGCGTGCCAGTCCAGGCGGCCCGATGCGCTTTTCCATGTAGAAGGCGCGGCCCAGCGGCAGCAAGGCGTCGGCGGGCGTAAGGGCGAGCACGGAAAGGGCGCCCGGCGCGTCGTGGGCCACCAGCGAGGTGCCTTCGAGCGGATCCACGGCAATGTCGACGGGGGGGTTTGCCTCTGCGCCGATTACCGTGCCCGGTTCCAGGTAGGGCGCGTCGTCCTTTTCCCCCTCGCCGATGACGACGCGTCCATTTAGGTCGTCGGCCCGAGCAGTCTCCTCCAGCGCCGCCACGGCCGCCGCGTCGGCTGCCTCCTTGTCACCACGGCCGATCCAGGGGGCACAGGCGCGGGCGGCGGCCTCCGTGAGTCGGCGGGCCATGCGGGCACGAGTGGGAGGATCGAATCGAGGCATCGGGAGTGGGACGACTGGGAGAGGGGAAATAAGAGAACGTCGGGCGGCGTGACGGCTACGACCACCAGCGCTTGAGAAGCCACCCGCCGAGCACGGCGCCGCTAAGTCCGGCGAGCAAGGACCTGTACGCCGGTTTCGAGCGGTCGTCGGGCGTGATGAAGCCGCTCGTGAGCCCCAGGTCCTCGATCTGATCGACCGTGAGCGTGCCGTCGAGCGTCGGGGTGACGGCGGCGTGCAGGGCCGCAGCGGCGACCACCTCGACGGGGAGGGGACGCCCGGCCCGGTCGGCGTATCCTCCGGCAATCCCTTCGGGCAACTGGTCGAGGGCCGCGGCCATGATTGCCGAGCCGCGCTTGCCCGAGCCGTAGACGAGATTTGGACGCAGGACGACCGTGCGGAGCGCGTCGAACTGCTCTGCGAGTTCTCGTTCGGCGCGCCGCTTTGCTGCGAGGAAGTCGCCCGAGACCAGCGGGGGATTGGTGCGGACCGAGAGAAAGACGAACCCGTCCACGTCGGCCTCCACGGCTTCCTGGGCGGCGATGAGGACGGACTCGCCGTTGACGCGCTGGAATGTCACATTGTTTTCCGGGTCTTCCCGGATGGTGGCGAGGCTGTGCACTACAGCGTCGGCATCCGCGAGCAGGTCGCGCCACGCGTTCGGCGAGAAGACGTCGGCGGCCCGCCACTCGACGTGCTGCACCCACGGGTGCCGGGCGGGCGTAAGAGCAGGCCGGCCGGTGCGACCGAACGCCGCCACGTCGTGACCGTTTTGTACAGCAAGGCGACAGATCTCGCTACCGATAAATCCGTTGCCGCCGGGAACGACAAGCTTCATAGCGACTGGAGAAGGTTTATGCAGAAAACGAAAGGCCACACAGGAGAACGAGAACGTCGGGCATGACGGTTCCCG
>CAYOWD010000192.1:0-8518 GCA_964407535.1 uncultured Salinivenus sp.
TGCCGAACTTCATGCCGCTGTACTCGGTGTGGTAGCCCCCCACCAGCTCCTCCTCGGCCTCCGGCAGGTCGAACGGCCCCCGGTTTGTCTCTGCAAAGGCGGTGACGATGAAGATGAGCCCCCCAATGGGGTTGCGCACCATATTCCACCCAAACAGGGCCTGGCCTGCGGCTTGATCCTCAACGATGGCCGTAAAGTTGAGCGACCCGGCGATCAGGGCAACGGAGATGACCGCCAGTCCCATCGACAACTCATAGCTCACCATCTGGGCTGCCGAGCGGAGTCCGCCGAGCAGCGGAAACTTACTGTTGGAGCTCCACCCGGCAAGCGTCACCCCGTAGACGCTGATGGAGGTCAGCGCCAGCAGCATAATCACGCCCACGTTGATGTCCGCCACCACTACGCCCTCGGCAAACGGAATCAGCGCCGCGGTGGTCATGGCCACCACCACCATAATCACCGGCGCCATCGCGTGAATGAACTTGTTCGACTGGGCGGGCTGCACGTCCTCCTTCAGCACAAACTTGAGCACGTCCGCAAAGGGCTGAAAGAGCCCGAGCGGCCCGACCCGATTCGGCCCGGGTCGATTCTGCATGAACGCCGACACCCGCCGCTCTGCATACACCAGAATCGATGCCGAGAGCAGCATCGCGTTAATGACGAGAAACGCAACCAGTGCCGTCAGGTACAGCGGAAGGTCCATGGCTGCACAATGGGATTGAGTAGAGCAAGTGAATCGGTACGAACGGTCGACCCCGTACGCCCCGTAACGTGCAAACGTAGCTGTCTGAAATGACGGGCGCAACTCGCGAGGTGATTCTCATCACGAGCACGTACGGACCGCCCCCCATTTTCGGAGAGGATTCACTGGGAGTGCCTCGCCGCACGGCTCATGACCCCGAAGCATTGTCATCGTGAACGTGGGGAGACTCCGGCCGTCTGAGGGCGGTGCGGCTCCCCCGGCGGGCCGGCGCGGGCGACATTCCCGGAACGGGGAGGGGACGGGCACAAGGACGCTGTTTGCCTGAACGCCGAAGTTGACGCGTCCGGATTCACGCCAACGCGACGGCTTAGAAGGCCCCTACTTCTTTGTCCCAGAGAATGTCGCTCACACGATCGAGGCCGCGGGTGAGATGAGGACGGAACGTGCTGAACGGAACGCCGAGTTGCTCGGCCGCCTGTTCCTGCGTGGGCGCCGGATTCAGGTAGGTACGGTAGACGGCCCGGTAGTACTTTTCGTCCCGCGGATCGTCTGCCAGGCGCGCCGTAGTGTCGTCGAGAAGGGTGCAGAGGGCATCGATGCGAGCAGCGACATCGGCAGTGCGTCCCACTTCCTCGGTCACGAGCCGGGAGTAGAGCAGCGGATTGTCGTCGAGCTGATCGGGGCGGTGCCGATTCTTGAAGGCGTCGGTCAGCGCCTCGTCGAAGTCGGATCGGCTGAGGACGATGACGCGGTCCTCGTCGGCCGATGGGGGGGGCGGAGGCGGTGTCGAAGCCGCGTTCGGCGAGCCGGTCGAGCCACTGGGCCGGCGGCTGGGCACGCCAATCGTGCCCGTAGACGGCATAGGACTGCTGACCGGCCTCGACGGGGGGGGCCGACAGGAGATTTATCTCGGCGTAGCGAAAGAGCGCATCCCACGTGTCGGACGGGCGGCACGCGAGGGCGGTGTACGCGAGGGACTGCGTTTGTAGATAGTGCCGTACCTAGCGGATGAAAATGAGGCTCTGCACCGGCGACGGCTCCTGCCCCGTGTCGCGGGCCATCCAGAATCGAAAACGGGACGCCCGCTCGTCGGAGCGGAGCGGCGCCTGGGCCTCCAGGTGGGCCCACACGCGCTCAGTCACAGGATCGGCCGCGCGCGCCTCGGCCGACGCGGCGGCGGAGAAGGCGTCCCCCATCCTCAGCGTCGAGATTGCGGAGGGACATTGTGTGTACCAGGGCGTGCCCCCCGGATCAGTGCGCCACGCATCGGCCGGCTCGTTGCGGCCCGCCATCACAACGAGAACGTGCTCGGAGATCCGGATACGTTCCCAGTGGCCAATTCCGACGGAACGTACGCATACGAAAATGCGGCCCTCACCAGAAACGTGGCCCTCAACGACGACGGCGCGTTCTCGGATCTGAACCTCGACCAGCACGCTGTTGTCGTCCACGGCCGGATGGTGGACGGCACCTACAAGCCCAAGCTGCCTGTCGCTTGCGGCACCCTCCGTAGCAACTAGCCCGACCTCGTTCGCAGGATGCGGAGAGGACGCCCGAGCTGGGACTTCACCTCTCTACTTCAAGGACGCCGAACAAAGCGCGCATCCCCGACAGCTCCTTACACGGGATTCAACCGCTGATGGCGGGAGGACCCCTCAAACAGGGGCTCGCGCCGTTTGTGCTACTTCGTCTTCCGTTTCCGTCGTCTACCAGACGGGAACGGAAGACGATCATATTTCTCACTACCACACAGAACGTCCTCGGGGGGACTTCCTTCCCCCAGAAACACCCTCCCGAAAATCAGCGCAAAGACTGGAGCTTCTTCAAGAAGATGGCGTACTAAGCGTGGATGCACACACGTGGAGTACTGAACCAGCAAAACTTTTACAAAAACATCACAAGCCGGCTCCACGTATAGGCACACTGGACCACTCCTTGCGTGGGTATACTGTGTGGTGTCACAGATTCTTTCCGGGTATTTGCCCTTTTTCGTAATCCGCTCCGCTGTTATGGCTTCTCCCCTGGCCGACGACGTTCGCGAAACGGCCGCTGCTGTGTACGGGACAGTTCCCAATCTTTTTAGGGAGACAAACCGGTACACCGGCGTCCCCGGCGCTGTCTACGTCGCTGCCGACACGGCGCTGATGGACGGCAATCTCGATCCCCACGAACAGCAGGTCGTGCTCCTGACCCTGGCGAAATATCATAACAGCCGGTACGACGCCGTGGTACATGCCCGCATGGCGCTCGATGCCGGCCTGTCGCCGCAAGCGGTCGACGCGCTTCTAAGCGACACCCCCCTGCCGGACGATCGACTGCAGGCGCTTGTCGAGGCCACGCGCCAGTCCTGTGAGGAGCGGGGGTGGCTGCAGCCGGAGGCCCTTCGCGCCTTTGAAAAGCGGGGCATCGGACGCGGCGAGCTCTACGAGATTTTTGCCTTCATTGGTCTCAAGACCCTCACCGGGTTTACCAGCCACCTTGTCAACCCGGAACTGGACACTCCGCTCAGGGACGTCGAGGCCACGCTGGAAAAGGTGCCGGATAAGCCCGACACGATTGAGCGGGAGCGCCTCTTCATGGGATAATTCTGCATGGGATCGTCCTGCTCCCTCCGATCGCCCGACGATTGATTTCCACTTTCCCTCCCTGACCGATGCCTTCTTCTCCCGACTCCGGGGCAACCGATACCGCCGAACAAGTGCGCGAGATGGCCAAAGAGGCCTACGGCTTCGTCCCCAACCAAATTAAAGTGCTGAACGAGCACAGTCCCGCGGCCGCTCGCGCCTATGTGGCCACAATGGACTTGGCCGAGCAAGGCGAACTCCCGGACCACGAGCGGGAAGCGGTCATTCTCGCGGTCTCTCGCTATAACGACTGTCACTACTGTACCCGCACGCACGCCTTTCTGGGACGGGAAGCCGGCCTGGACCAGGAGACGATCGAGACCATCCATCGCGGCGGCCTGCCCGAAGACAATCGCCTGCGAGCCCTCGTGCAGGCCACCCGCCTTCTCCTCGACAAAGAGGGCTGGCTCGATGAGGAGGATCTCTCCCGCCTCGAAGAGAGCGGCGTGGGCCGAATGGAACTCTACGAAATCAATACCCTCATCGGCCTCAAGACCTTCAGCAACTACGTCAACCACATCGCCGATACCGAAGTCGATGAGGTCATCACCGAAAACGAAGACATTCAGGAAATGTGGCCCGTTCTCGGCAAGATGGATTGGTAGGTCGTCTTACAATTTCGATTTTCGAATTGCGAGTGACGGATTGCACGGTCAGGCGTCTAGAGGCGTTAGGGATTCGAGTTGGGGGACCCAGTCATTGAAGTGTGGACACTCGGCTACTTACCGGACAGTTTGCTTAGGGCACCGAAAAATCCTTTCCAACCGTCACTCCAGACCCCGATCTGGAGTCTATCTGACGCAGGGTAGGATGGGCTCCAAATCAAGTTTGGAGCGACGAATGAAAATCAGGAAATCGTCGGGGCATTTTTCGGCAGTTTTGCTTGGAAATATCGACTTCGAAGGAAAGATCAGCGGAATCGACGGAGATTTTCGGTGCCTCCAGCTGTGAATTTGAAAACTGTCCGGTAGCTAGGACACCCGGCTCGGATGCAGGGGAGGCCGATGTCGTGCGCAATCATTTCGCCGTGAAGGGCTTTGTCGTAGCGGGCGAAAAGGGCCTGGAGACGTTTCGAAGGAGCTGTCTCCGGACTGTCGTCAATCTGTTCGGGATTCTCAAATTGGGTGACGATGGCTCGAAGGTCGTTGAGCTGACGATCCGTTGGGCTGTGGGTTCGAAGTGCATCGTCGATGGTCTCGACATCGGCGAAAAGAAGGGCCTCATACTCATGCACCTGGAGGTAGGGGAGAAACCGCTGGGTATCCCCGATTTCTTGGGCAAGCCTCTTCTCAAGATAATCGATTCGGGCAGAGAGCCGGGGCGGGGGCGGACAGTCGTCGGCGTGTAGTCCCGGAAAATCATCGGGGAGCCCGTAGTAGTCGAACATCGTCGTGCAGTACGCCGACTGATCTTCCAGGGCGTTACGGATGTCGCGAAGGGCATTGCCAACGTTGCCTCCCCCAAGATGATCTTGGCTCTGACGGGCAGACGTGTTGGAGACGACGATCGGCTGCACGTCGTACCTGTCATACCCGAGCGAGGGCGCCAGCACCTGCTCCACGAATTCACGCTCGGTGTGGTCCTCCACAACGACCTTTAGGCGAATCATGGGCTGCCTCCGAGCACATTCATCTCCCAGAGATCGCCGAGGGTGTAGTCGTCGAGCCAGTGCTCAAGCTCTTGCTGGTCCGAAATTCGCCGAAAGGTGGAATGCGACCGCGGAGCGGAAACGGGAGCGTCCGGATCGTCCTCCCGCTCTACGACAACAACGTCTTCGGGCGCAAACTGATTGAGAAGCGTCACCGATTGCGTAGACAAAATAACCTGTGCGTCGGCCGCCGCGCTCCGCACCATGCCGGCCAGCACGCTGATCGCATGCGGGTGGAGCCCCAGTTCGGGTTCATCCACAATGATCGTGGAGGGAGGCTTTGGCTGCAGAACGAGCGTGGCGAGGCAGATGAAGCGGAGCGTGCCGTCGGAGAGCTGGTGGGCCCCGAACACGTATTCCTCTCCCTTCTCCCGCCACTGGAGGCGAATTGTATCTTCGTTGTGCGTGTCGGGCTGTAAAACGAAGTTCCCGAACTGGGGAAAAACGCGCTGGACGGTGCGGCGGACGAGGCGATAGGCGTCCGGCTGCTGTTCCTTCAGGCGGTAGAGGACGGCGGCGAGATTTCCCGCATCGGAATGAAGCCGATGGTCGTCCCGTATGTTAACCGCCTGCGTTGGAGGCGCATTCGAACCCGTATCCTGAAAGTGGTACGGGGAAAATCCGCGAAGCCCCGACCGAATTCCGGAGGCACTTTCCCGAATGTCTCGTTGGGTCGACCCAAGGAACGTCTCCCGATGTCCCTCGGCAATCAGTCGCCCTCGTCCGTTCTCCACTCTGGGTCCTGCTACACGTTCCTCCTTAAACACCAGACGGTTGTCTTCCGTGGCCGTAAGCGCAAAGGAGTACTCGGTGCTGCCGAGATCGATCGTCGCTTCTAACGAGGCGGTCACCTTCGGTCCATAGTACAGGACGGAGGGAGCCCCCCCTGCTCGTTGAACGTGCAGATGGAGGGCTTCGTCTGCGAGCCGCTGCAGGAATTGAAAGAACCGAATGAAATTGCTCTTTCCTGCAGCGTTTGAACCGATGAGCACGTTGATGTCCCCCAGCTCTAGGTCCAGCGATTTGATGGACCGGTACCCCTCAATTCTGATGCGCTGGAGCTGAGGCATAGGACACCGGAATCAACAAACCGAAGCAGGAAGACCAAGTACGCGCCGTAGCTCGTCTATTTTAAAAACGGGGTCTACTTCTCGACCTCGTGCCGCGTCTCGCCCTCGCCGTACACCACAAACTTCTCGGTGGTGAGCGCTTCGAGGCCCATCGGGCCGTAGGCGTGCAGTTTGGTGGTGGAGATGCCGATCTCGGCGCCCAGGCCGAGCTGGCCGCCGTCCGAGAAGCGGGAGGACGCATTCACGAGTACGACCGACGCATCGACCGAGCGCACAAAGCGGCGAGCCGTCGGCAGCGTGTCGCTCACGATGACCTCGGTGTGGTTGGACCCGTACTCGGTGATGTGGTCCATCGCCGCGTCGTCGCTGCCGACCACGCGCACCGCCAGCGTCAGATCCAGATACTCGGCGGCGTAGTCGTCGTCCGTGACTTCGTCCACGCCGTCCAGAATCTCGCGGGTACGCTCGTCGCCGCGTAGCTCCACGTCCGCCGCGTCGAGCAGCTCCTGCGCGCGGGGCAGAAAGTCCTCGGCCACGTCCTCGTGCACAAGCATCGTCTCCAGCGCGTTGCAGACGCTGGGGCGCGACACCTTCCCGTCCAGCAGCAGGTCCTCGGCGGTCTCCAGATCCGCATCGGTGTCCACGTAGAGGTGGCACACGCCCTTGTAGTGCTTGATGACGGGGATATTGCTAGTCTCGTCGACGAAGCGGATGAGGCCCTCGCCGCCCCGCGGAATGATGAGGTCGATGTGGTCGTTGAGCGTGAGCATTTCCTGCACCGCCGCGCGGTCGGTGGTCGGGATGAGTGTCACGGCCGCCGGGTTGACGTCCTCCGCCTCCAGCGCGCGATGCAGGGCCGCGGCCACGGCCTGATTGGAGTTGAACGCGTTCGACCCGCCGCGCAGCAGGACGGCGTTGCCTGCCTTGAAGCAAAGCCCGGCGGCGTCGGCCGTTACGTTGGGCCGCGCCTCGTAGATCATGCCGATCACACCGAGCGGAATGCGCATCTTCGCCACCTCGATGCCGCTGGGCCGCTTCCGGGTGCCGCTCATCTCGCCCACCGGATCGGAAAAGGAGGCTACGTCCCGCAGGGCGGTGGCCATCTTTTCGATCCGCTCCTCCGTGAGAAGCAGCCGGTCGAGCAGGGCGTCGGACAGCCCCTCGTCGCGCCCATTTTGCATGTCGACCTTGTTCGCTTCCAGGATCTCGTCGGTCGACGCCTCCAGCTCGTCGGCCATCCGCTGGAGAACGCGATTCTTCTTCTCGGTCGACAGCGTGCTCAATTCCCGAGCGGCCTTTTCGCATTCCGCCGCGAGGGAGGCGACGGACACGGATTCGCTCGATTCGGCGGCGGGCGTTTGCGTGGCAGGACTGGACATGGTGGAGTGCGGGTCGGTCTGATGATAGCGAAACGTGAATTATATCCGACGGGGCGTCAGGTGCTCCGGACAACGGTTCGAATTTCGTATTGCGTTGGTGCGTTGGACGTTGGCGGGTTGTGGGTTTTGCGTTATGCGTTGTGGGTTTTGCGTTGTGGGTTTTGCGTTGGGGGGCGGGGGTTGGGCGTTTTGAGTTTTGGGGTGTGCGTTTGGCGTTTTGGGGGCGCGTTGTGGGTTGGGCGGTTTGGGGTGCGGGTCGAGAGGCGTGCGATGGAGAAAGCGGCGGTCGGTCTGCAGCACGGAATACGCAATGCGAAATATACAGGCCGGTACGAGGGCTGTGCGATCATGTCCAGTTCCTTGCGCCTCACTCTTCACGCCTCACTCCTCACGCTTTACTCGACCAGGACTAGGTCGTCGCGGTGGATGACGTGATCGGCCGGGGCGGTGCCCAGCACGTCCTCGATGGCGTGACTCTGGCGGCCCTGAATGCGCCGGAGGGCGTCGGCCCCATATTGTGTGATGCCTTTGGCGAGACGCGCGGACGCCTCCGGCGCCTCATCCTGCACAACTTCGACGGCATCCCCCTGCGCAAACTCGCCCTCTACGGACAGGACGCCGGAGGGGAGCAGCGACGCTCCCTCCTCCTGAAGGGCCTGTGCTGCGCCTGCGTCCACCACAATCCGGCCTGACGTGGGAAGTGCGTGGAGCATCCAGTGCTTGCGGGCAGACAGGGGATGCTCGGCCCGTCGAAAGAGCGTCCCCGGCATCTCCCCGCGTCCCAGGGCGTCCAGGTGCGTCCCGTCCGTCCCGTTCACAAGCACCGTGTCGATGCCGCGATCCGTCGCCTTCTCGGCGGCTTCCACCTTCGTCTGCATGCCGCCTCGGGCCACGGCCCGGTTCGCGCCGCCGACCATGTCGTAGATGTCGTCGGTGATGCGGTCGACCACCGGCAGGTGCTCGGCGTCGGGCGTCGTGCGCGGATCGGCGTCGTAGAGGCCGTCCACGTCGGAGCAGATGACCAGCAGGTCGGCCTCGGCAAGCACGGCGACGTAGGCGGCCAGATTATCATTGTCGCCCACCTGCAGCTCTTC
>CAYOWD010000193.1:0-8514 GCA_964407535.1 uncultured Salinivenus sp.
GTTCGATGCACCAGTAGAAGTCGTCGGTGTCGAGGCCGTGCCAGGCGTAGATCTCAACGCCGCTGTTGGCGAGGGCCGCCGCGATGTCGTCCTGCGTCGAAAGGGGATTGCAGCCGCTCCAGGCCACTTCGGCGCCGCAGGCCTGCAGGGTTTCGACGAGCACGGCCGTCTCCTTTGTCACGTGGAGACAACCGGCAATCTTGTAGCCTTCAAACGGCTTCGAGTCTGAGTATTCTTCGCGCAGCTCCATGAGGACGGGCATCCGGCTCTCGGCCCACTCAATGCGCTTCCGGCCCTCATCGGCGAGGTCCAGGTCTCGAACTTTGTATTGTCCTTCTTTGTGATCTAGCGCTTGTCCGTTTTCCATGTGCGTACGGGGGATTGATGAAATGCGTGTCGTAGTTGTCGTGCTCCAGGTCCAGAATCGTCTCCTCAAACATACGGGAGGTGGCCCTGCAAACCGGGGTCAGACGGTCAGCAAGTGCTACATACCATGGGAGCAACAGTTTATCAGTTTGGGGTAAATTTCCCCGGATTCACGAATGGTGCATGGAGCCTCCCGCCCACCGGCACGCCAATCATACGAGGAGAAGGACCAAGAGGGTGTACCCCACCACCGCCAGTCCCCCGGCAATCGCCGCCAGCGGCAGTTGGGTGTAGACGTGGTCCATGAGATCGGCCCCGGTGGCCAGCGACGACAGCACGGTCGTGTCCGAAATCGGCGAGCACTGGTCCCCGAAGACGGCCCCGCCGAGCACCGCCCCGAAGCAGAGGGTGATGAAGAACGGATCCGGCGCCACGCTCCACGCCAGCGGCATGGCCACGGGGAAGACCACCGCGTAGGTCCCCCACGACGTGCCCGTCGAGAACGCAATGAGCAGGCACAGCCCAAGCAGAAGGCCCGGGAGCACGACGGGCGGGATCGCATCGCCCACCACCGCCACCACATAGTCGGCCGTTCCCACCGCATCGGCCACTTCCTTGAGCGATACGGCCAGCGCCAGGATGACGGCGCCGATGGTAACCCCCTTGCACCCGTCCACGAAGCCATCGATGACGGTCCGGAATGACATGCCCTTGACGACTGCGAGGCCCATCCCGACGAGCAGTGCCAGCATGAACGCTTCCGCGATGAGGAGCATCGGATCGGGCTGCTGGCCACCGGTCCAGCCAAGCACAAAGTACGTGACCAGATACGGCCCAATGGCCACTCCAAGCAGCGTCCCGATCGGTCCCAGGAAGTCAACGAGTCCCGGCGCATAGTCGTCCGGGACTTGCATCTCGGTGAGTTCGCGCGAGGTGAGCGGCGTGCTGTCCTCCCGGTCGAGTGCGCCCGTGGTGCGGGCCCGCTCCCGTGCCGCCCGCATCTGCGCCGGCACCCACGGGAGCCCCTCCCACGCGAAGAGCAGCGTGAGCAGGACCGCCGCAATTGCGTAGAAATTGAACGGCAGCGCCGAAAAGAAGAACTGAATGCCGTCCTGCGCGGTCTCGAAGAGCGGAATTGTGCCGGCGACAAGGCCGCCCACGTAGATGGGCCACACGTTAAACGGGATGAGCGTTGCGGCGGGCGAGGCCGTCGAATCGACCACGTACGACAGTTCCTCGTGCGACACGTTGTTTTGGTCGCCGATGGGCCGCGCCGTCGCCCCGGTCAGCACCGTGGAGATGGTGCCGCCCTGATGGAAGACGAGCCCCATGATCCAGGCAAAGAATTTGGCCGACCGCGGGCCGCGCACCATGCGCTCACCGGCCCATTCGGCAAACCGAAGGGCCCCGCCCGTCCGGGTCCAGAGCCCAATGAGCCCCCCCAGCGCCCACAGGTAGACCAGCAGAATCAGGGCAAAGTCCTCCGTCCCGAGGGCCGGCAGCAGAAAGGCGTCGATGACATTGACGTCGCCGGTCACCAGTCCCCCCGCCGCGATGCCCAAGAACAGGGCGCTCACCACCTCGCGCAGCCAGAAGGCAAGGACGATGGCCACGAGCGGCGGCAGGACCGACCAGGCCCCGTAATGCCCGTTGGTTTTCGGAAGGTCGCCGGCAAACAGGACCGCACCGCCCAGGGCGAGTACAACCAGGACGGCAATCCCCCATCGCATCATTTTGGATCCGGAGCCGGGCCCTCCCGACGTGGACGACGATGCGGATCCGGCATGGTCGGACGCGGTATCGGACATACTGTGGGACACAGGTTGTTGGCGACGACATCAGCCCCAACTAAGGCATTGATGGGTAGGGACGCCAATCCGTCCTGGCCCCCCGACGGCAACCGTCCGTCGGGACCGTTCTCCTCTTGACAGCACGCTCGGGTCCTCCCCCCCGACCGGGTTCCCTCTGAAGCCTCCCGAGCTATTCGGCATGCCGCCCCGTTCCAACGGCGCGCGGCAGCGGCAAGTCCGTCATGGTCTTCACGCCCGGCGACACGTCCTCGATCAGCCCGGCCACGTTGACGAGCATGCCCACCGTGGCCGTATCCCCGAAGATCCCGCCGCGGACGGTGAGGTCGATGGGCGGCGTCCCCTCCACCTGCACCGTGTCGTGCGACCGTTCGGCGCCAACGTACATCTTCAGATCGAGCGTCAGGCACTCCGTTCCGTCCACCTGTCCGGCCGCGGTGTGATGAATGCCCGCCACGTCGCCCTCCGAGACCGAGCAGTACGGCGTCTCGACGGCCCGATCGGCCACAACGGGCTCCAGCGTTTCCGTCACGTCGTCGAGGGCCCATCCGAGCCCGTCGGCCACCATCCAGAGGGACTCGCGGAGGCCGATGTGCCCGAAGCCGCCTGCGGCCTTCTTCTCCGCAAACGCCTCCCGGGAAATGCCGGCCCCCACCTTCGTCTGCAACGGCCCGCGCCGCTCGGCGGCATCGAGCACCCGCTCGACGTGCACCGCGTCGACGGTCGTGCAGACGCCGGTGGCCGTGAGGGGAAGCGTGTCCATCGCATAGCCGGGATTGACGCCCGTGCCCACGATCGTCACCCCAGCCTCCCGGGCCGCCGCGTCAAGGGCCGCGGCGCGGTCGGGATGCCGGCGGTACGGAAAGGCCAGCTCTTCGGTCGACGACACCACGTGGGCCTGCACATCCATGCACGCCTGCAGCTGGTCCGTTACGCCGGGCAGAAAGGAGGTCGTAGTGTGCAGCACCACGTCGGGTCGCGTCGCTTCCAACACCGCCGTCGGATCGTCCGACACGACGATCCCGGTCTCCGATTGTCCCTCAAGGAAGGAGGCGAGATCTTGCCCCACCTTCTCGGGATCGGTGTCAATGGCGCCCACGAGGTCCATGTGTCCGGCCGCCTGCTTGTCGAGGACGGTGGCCGCGGTTGCCTGTCCAATGGGACCGACGCCGTACTGTACAATCTGAAGGGACATGTTATTCTCAATGCGCGTTTGCGATGTGTGAACGCTAATTCTACCCAGGTCGTGGGTTTGCGTTGCACGAGTTGAGGGGGGAGGCGCTTCTCGTCGTTCAGCGTCCCCGCCCCCCGGTCCCCCCGGCCCGAATGTCCAGCTCATTTCGACGTCCAGCTGTGGACACGCGCCCCAAAAATCCCGCAGCGCACAACGTGAGTTCATTCTTTGTGCGGGACGGGCGGAAGAAAAACCGTTCGCCGCTGTTCGTCAACAAACGGGTCGTATTGCGCAAGATCACATTCACTCTCGCGATGTGCACGTCTTCTCCCGGGTGCTTCCATATTGACGGTTGAGAAGCTGTTTGGCGAGACGTTTACTGCCTGCGACTTCGCGGATCTCGTGCCATGGAGCTTCTGCATTCACCTAGTAGTTCCACTACGAGGCTCATTTGTGCGCTCCATGGCCCTTCGCCCACTGTGTCTCGGCGACGTGCCCGCTCACAAAACAGCTTCTGATGCTGCACTGAATGCCCGAACTCAATTTGCCGCCCATCATGAAAGAATACCCAATCGACGGCGACCTCGACCTGCACACGTTCAATCCCGCCGACGTGGACGACCTGGTGCCCGAATATCTTCGCGCCTGTCACGAGCAAGGCATCACGGAGGTGCGCATCATTCACGGCAAGGGCACCGGCACCCTTCGCCGCCAGGTCCGCAGCATCCTATCGGACCATCCACTCGTGGTGGACCACCATAAAGCCACGGACGCCAGCAGTTGGGGCGCAACCATTGCCCACCTGACGCCCCCGGACGAGACCGCATAGCACAGGATCACCGTATGTGGATGTCCGACGACGCCGGAGACACTCTTGTCGTCCTCCTCCGTTCTACAACCCAAAGAGGAGCCCGCCTTTGAGACTGAAGAGGGTGATGCTGTCGTCTGCAAATATGGGCGAGACCTGGGCCTCCACAAACGGCCGGAGGCTGCCGAGCATAAACTCTGCTCCGAAGAGCGCATTCAGTCCGAGATCCGTCGCACTAAAGTTGTCCCCAGATCGGCGATACACCCCCAATCCGGCCCCTGCATATGGATCGAAGACCTGATTATTCCTCCCGAACATGTAGAGCCCATTGGCCGAAACCGAAAAGAAACTGCCGGAATCAACAAAGTAGACATCGAACGTCGGATTGAGGGTTACGGGAAAGCCGGCCATATCAATTCGAACATCCCCACCGATGAACACCTCCTCCACGTCCCCAAAGTCGGCCCCAATCCGCGGTCCCAGCCGCACATCGGTTTGTGCATGTGTTGCGGCGGGGAGCATCAGCCCAAGTACAAGAAGAAGAGACGCCATCCAACGAGCATAGGGGTGCATAGTGGTGATCACCAATTCTGCAAATGAACCATCGACTTGCTTCCGAAAACGGGACGCCTGACCAATCCGCCGCGTAGGTCCCGACACGCTGCCCGGCAGCGTGCGCATGGTTGAGTACGAGCCCCTCCCCGGAGGGACCTTCCACGAAACAATTCTTCCCGCCCAGCAACATGGGGGATATGGCGCAAATGTGTGGCTGTTCTCGGATTTTCTCGTGCAATCCCGACCAGCGTTCAATACCTTTGCGGATACCCTGTCTCCGCCCCTCCCCGTGTGATGCCGCTTGCTCTTTCTGCTCCGATGTCCCATCGACCCTTCTTCGCACTAACGCTGGCCGTCCTTCCGCTCCTCTTCGGAACGAGTCTCCTCCGGGCAACGCCTCCCCTTTCCGATTCCCCTGCGGATACGACGCACGTCCCGTCCGATGCCCGTCCCGGGTTCCCCGCACGCGGCGTGGTGTGGACTCCTCCGTCAGAGCCGGACGCCGCTCGTCGCACCCTCAACCACATGGCCGACGCCGGGATCACAGCCGTCCGCCTGTCCTCGCTTCCCACCGACGAGACGGTCCTCACCCGCGCCGATTCGCTGCACCTCCGCGTCTTTGTCGACCTGCCGGTCTCATACGTTTCCGCCGAGGCCCTGTCCGACTCCCTGCGCGCCGCTCGCCCCCTCCTCGACCGCATCCGACGCCTTGCCCTTCGACATCCGTCCCTCCAGGCCGTAGGCCTTGCCCGAACCGCCGATACCAGCACCCCGTCCGCCTGCGCAGCCCTCCAGAACTGGACCGATCGGCTCCACGCCGCCACGCCGCCCCTGCGCACCTACTACGTGACCCCGTTCCCTGCCGTCCACGACCAGTGTGCCGACGCCGTCGACATGCCACTTCTCGACGTGCGGGATCGCACTGCCCCCATTGAGCGCTGGGCCCACTGGCAATCGGAGACGCCGACCGTCGGCCTCGGCGCCCTCGGCACGTGGATGCACACGGGAGCCGCCTCCGGCCTTCAGGTACCCCATTCTTCCGAGCAGCAGGCCCGTCACCTCGAAGAGGCTCTGTCCGCTCTACTGACGGACTCCGAGTCGTCTCTCCCCCCCGTCTTCGTCTATCGTTGGCAGGACGAGACGACGCATTCTCTGCCCTTCCGCCGGTACGGAATGCACAATCCGACCGGAGCGGCCCGCCCCGTAGCCCAGGTCCTCCGGGGCTTCTACACCGACACCCAGTACGTCTTCGCATTTCCCCGCGGCACGGCCCCCTCGTCGTCTCCCTTCTGGACCCTGATCCTCGGGTGGGGGCTTCTGGCCCTGCTGGGCGGCCTCTATGCACAGAACCTCTACGTGCGCCAAACTCTCTTCCGCTACTTTGGGGCGCACGGCTTCTACCGGGATGCCGTCCGTCGAGGGCGAGAGGTAGGCTTCACCGAAAACATCGTGCTCCTGACCGGCGTGGGCGTCGCCCTCAGCATCATCGGAACCATCAGTGCCGACATCGCAGCCCGCCAGCCCGCCACCTTCCTCGTCATTGAGGCCCTGCCCCCCACCCTCCGAACCCCCCTGGCGACTGGACTCAGCTATCCCCTCCTCGCCGGGCTCGTCCTCGGCGCCAGCCTGATCGCCCTCCTCCTCGGGTGGGGGGGACTTCTCATCTTCGCGGCCCAGCGGGCGGACAGCTTTTCGGTGGGACAGGGCCTGATGCTCCTTACGTGGCCGTGCTGGCCTGCCTTCCTTGGAATGCTGGTTGCCCTCGTGGCCGCCAGCCAACCGCCCCTGTCCACCGACCTCCTCGGCCTTCTCTTTCTCTTTGGCGGCGGCGGAAGCCTGCTGGCCGTCATCGTGCGCGTGCTCCGCAACTACCAATGGGTGACCAAGGTCCCCGCCCCGGGCATTGCGCTCCTGACCCTCGCCAGCCCCCCCGTCGTCCTCTTCCTCTTTTTCACGGCGCTCGCCACCCACTACGCCCTTCCCGTCTCGCTGCTCTGGCACCTCGCCACCCGCACCTGACTCGAATGGGGAATTGGGAGTGTGGAATTGGGAATGTGGGATGCGGAATTCGATCAACCGAAGGACACTGCCCTCTTCCTCCTATCGTTACCTCCTCCGCTCTTTCTCCGTCCCCGCCCCCCCGTCCCACTTTTTACTGTCGAAGAACTCCTACGCAGATCGACGGCCGCCACTCCCTTCGGAATGTCGTCGCCCCCCACTTGGAATTCGTATTATAAGCCGGCTTGTGGGTGATGCGTTGTATGAGTTGAGAGTTGCTATCCCTGTCGTTCAAGCCCCCTTTAATACCAAATTCGCTTGCAAAGTTCGGGTGTGCAGACACAACGCCGCGGATGCAAGCACATGGGCCTCACTTACATACCCCGATTCGGAACGAGTTCCGATTAGTCGGGACATTGCCCACATACTCCCAAACCCCAACGGAGCTGCCGTACGAGTACGGCTGCGGAGTTGGTATAACCCTGGAAATCGCGGTCCATCTCGGATGCTCGCCCCACTTTAGCATCCAGTCGCGGAAACGCTCCCCCCAAAACCCCGCAACTCACAACTTGAGCTATTGGACCAAGTCCGGCTGAAACGTTCGGGGAGGGGAGGGGGGGCAGAAGCAATAGAACGACTGCACACCTTCGGACCTCACGTACATACCTTCCCACCTACATACTTACAATCCCAAATCCTTCGACCGGATTCGATCCCCCACACGCCCAAACGCACAAACTCTGACCCTAGAGCGCCCACGTCACCATCTCCGGATAGAGGATGAGGAGCAGGAGCCCCGCCACCTGAATGCAAATGAAGGGCACCGCGCCGCGATAGATCTGCGGCGTCGACACCTCATCCGGCGCCACCCCGCGCAGGTAGAAGAGGGCAAATCCAAACGGCGGCGTCAGAAAGGAGGTTTGGAGGTTCATGCCCACCATCACCCCAAACCACACAAGCGCCGCGCTCGCCGTGCTCCCAAACTCCGGCGGCAGAAGCTGGGCCGCTGGCCCCTTAAGGAGCGGGATAATGATAAACGCAATCTCGAAGAAGTCAATGAAGAAACCGAGGACGAAGATCGCCAGATTCGCGATGATCAGGAAGCCGATGACGCCGCCCGGCAGATTCGTAAGCAGGTCCTCGATCCAAAAGTCGCCGCCGAGTCCCCGAAAGACCAGCGAAAAGGCCGTCGACCCCACGAGCAAAAACATCACCATCGAGGTGAGGTGCAGGGTTTCATCCATCGTCTCTCGCAAGGCATCGACGGAGAGCCGTCCGTTCGCCAGCGCGAGCAGCATGGCCCCGACGGCCCCAAGCGCGCCGGCCTCCGTGGGCGTGGCAATGCCTTTGAAGATGCTACCCAGGACGAGCACGATCAGGATGAGCGGCGGCAGCATGACGAGACACACGCGGCGAACCAACTGGGCAAACGGAATGTCGCGCGCCTCTTCGGGCAGGGCCGGCGCCTCCTCCGGCCAAAAGATCGCCACGCCTCCTGCGTAGAGGGCGTAGAGGCAGGCCAGCGACACGCCCGGCACGAGTGCCCCGATAAAGAGGTCGCCCACACTGATCCCGAGCTGGTCGGCCAGCACAATCAGCACAATGCTGGGCGGAATGATTTGGCCGAGGGTCCCGGACGCAGTAATCACCCCGGAGGAGAGTTCGCTGGAGTAGCCGTACTTCAGCATGACCGGCATCGAGATGAGCCCCATTGCGACCACCGAGGCCCCCACCACGCCCGTCGCGGCGGCAAGCAGTGCCCCCACAAAGACGACGGCAAACGCCAGCCCGCCCCGCACGGCCCC
>CAYOWD010000194.1:0-8479 GCA_964407535.1 uncultured Salinivenus sp.
TCCCATCCGCAAAGAATGTGTCTCGGTTTTTGTAATAATACCGACGCCGGATACTTCGTTGGGGGGGGGGGCGTATGGGAGCGTGTGGGCAGTGGTGAGGCCCACATGCTTGTACCCATACCGACACGCCTGCAATCCCGAACTTTATAAGCGGACCTGGTACAACGCGGGGCCGGAGCCGATTCCGGCCTGTGGCGTAGCTCGGGATACCGATCTAAATTGCTGTGACGAAAGGGCGTCGGCAGAAGTGGGGATTCGGATTGTGGGAGGGAGTTCCCCGACATCGCGTGCCGCATCCCGTGAGGGGATGCCGACCGGTCGTCAATGGGGCGAATCGAGGACCGGCAGTTCGTAGGCACAGGCATCGTCGCCGCCCGCGATGTGACTTGTGCGCTCGGCCTCCCCAAAGAGCGTTTCATAGAAACAGCCCTCGAAGGAACAGGGGGCCTCCGTTGTCTCCACAATTCGAGAAAACGGACAGTTGCACTCCCGAATGGTGATCCGTTCCTCCTCCTGAGAGACCGTCGGCATAAACCCCTCTTTCCGGAGCACCGTTTTAAGCGCGTCGATCACCTGTTGTCGATCGGCCCCTTCGACCGGGCCGTCCACCCGTTCTCGAACCGCCTCCAGGCGCGTCTCCCAGAAGGACGCAAAGAAGTCCGCAATGAGGTCGTCTTGGTCCTCCTCCTTCAGATACGAGAGAAACTCGGCAAATACGGCGCCCTCGCGTTTCGGAAAGAGACGCTCGGCCACCGGGGTGAGCCGGTAGCACATGCTTGGACGCCCACGGCCCTGTTGCTGCGACCGGCGCGCCACCAGCCCGTCGCGGCCCATCTGGTCGAGATGATTCCGCAAGGTCGGACGGGTCCGATCGATCACCGCAACGGCATCATGCAGCGTAATCTCCCCGCGACGCTTCATGAGCTCGAGCAGCTTCCGTTTCGTGTCGGACTGGATGAGATCGAGGTGCGACATGGACAAGGACCTGTCGGTGACGCAAAAAACGGGAGCAACCTGTTGGGCAACCCCTCTACTCACTTCACAAAGGTGAGGTTTTGTGTAGGAAATGTCAATAAAAAGAATGAAGGCACGTAAATATTGAAAAAGAAGGCGGTCGTTGCTTTTCTAACATTCCAGCGGAGGCGCCGAGTCTCTTAACTCCGTGCATGTGTACGCTGCGGTGCCGGAGTGGACGGAGCGAGACCGTCCCGGAACGGACCGGTCGTTCCGGATCCGTTTCTCGGCGTCTCCTCCTTCATGCCAGCCGGGTGCTCAGCGACAGCCATGGAACAGATTGCGTTTCACGTTACGGAAGACGGCGAGGCGATGGGCACCCTGCGGCAGTTTGCGGCCCGGTTCCAATCGACGCCGGCGTCGATCCTCGAATGTCTTCGTCATCATCCCTCGGATGGCGTCGTGCTCGACGCGGGCGACGGTCGAGACCGACTTCTCATTCTCGGCCCGGAGGGTGTTGAGGCCATCTGTGCATGTACTGCACCCGCGTCCGCCCCTTGTTAACGACTTCTCCGTTTCGACGATTTCTTATGACGTACGTTGTCACCGAGCCCTGTATCAACTGCAAGTACACTGACTGCGTCGAGGTCTGCCCGGTCGACTGCTTCTACGAGGGCCCCAACTTTCTGGCCATCGAACCCGGTGAATGCATTGACTGCAATGCCTGCGTGCCGGTCTGCCCAGTCGAGGCCATCTACGCCGACGACGAGCTGCCCGAGAAGTACGAGCACTACACGCAGTGGAATGAGTACCTGTCTCAGCAGTGGAAGGATCTGGGCTACAACATCACCGAGACTTCCGAGGGAATGGAAAACGCCGAGGAATGGGAGGACGCCGATAAGTCGGAGCAAGACATTTTGACCTGGGACACCTGATTCGAAGGGGCAGCTGCGCCTGGGGCAACGTCAAAACGTCTCGTCCTGGATGGCCAGCCTCCACGCAGATTGCTTTCGAGTCCTCGCTTTGCGCTGTACTGCCAATCAATTTTCCCGTTGTTCTATGCCCTATCCGAAATCCATGGTGGAGCCGATGCGCGAAGAGCTTACGCGTCTCGGCGTGGACGAACTCCGTACCCCCGACGCCGTCGACGACGCCTTTGAGGCCGCGCAGGACGACACCCTTTTGCTTGTGATCAACTCCGTCTGTGGATGCGCCGCCGGTAGTGCGCGTCCGGCCGTGGCCCAGGCCCTGGACACCGACCCGACGCCGGCCCATCAGGTCACGGTATTTGCCGGACAAGACGTCGAGGCCACCGACCACGTGCGGGAGACGTACCTGCAAGGCATTCCGCCGTCCTCGCCCTTCATGGCTCTGTTCCGCGAGGGACAGCCGGTCTACGTCATCGAACGGAAGCACATTGAGGGGCGCGAGGCCAGCGCCATCGCCGCCGACCTGACGGAGGCCTTCGAGGCCTACTGTACCGACGAGGCGCCGCCGTCCGATACCCCGAGTCGACCGTCGCCGAAGTCGTCGTCCGGTGGGCCGCCGTCGGCCTTCCGGTCCATTATCGAAAGTTAGGTGCTGTTCGAGAAAAGCGCCGTTGGGTTGATTCATCGCCCTCTGCTTCAGGCGTTCCCCCGTTTCGAGCCCCCGATGGTCTTTTGGGCAGACTGTACCGTTTCCAAATCATGACGTCTGGTGATCGCGAAATCAGATCAGCAGGACGCTCCAGACTCTATTCCCATAACCTTATCACGCTCAACGCTTTAACGTATGGACGTCTGAGGAGACGATTGTCCGGGTTGACAGAAGCAGATGTCTACGGGATTCCCACCTCTCCAATTGGACTCCGTATCAGAAATCTGCGTCCGTCCCCAATATCCGTCCTTCAGAGACGTCGAGGACCAGAGCTCCCCCGCCAGGGACCGGCAGTCCGAGGAAGTGTAGAGAGCGTGGAGACATCACGTTGAGGCACTCATTTTACGACGGCTGCCCGTTGTGTTCGGGTGCCAGTCGGGGCGCGCAGTCGGAAGAAGTATGTTCCACTCGATAGGCCGTGGGTCGAAACGCTGAGTTCGTGCGCGCGTCCGGCCTGGGTCGTCCGGTCGTAAATCGTCCGCACCCGTTGACCGAGCATGTTGTACAGGACTACAGTGGCGGGGCCGTCCTGTTTGACCGCAAACGTGAGCCGAGCGGATTGGCGGATCGGCATGGGGGTTGGGGCATAGAGGATCAGTTTCTGTATTTCCTCTACGTGGACAGATACGGGATCCGTCGTATGAGAAGAGCCGTCCGCACCGATTTGACGGAGACGAAACTGGTGGGTCCCCGGGCGGAGATCCGCCGCCCGGACCTGATACGATTCTGGTTGATCCGTGGTGCCTGCTCCTTCCACAAGGGTAAGTTGGGCAAAGGCACTGGCGCCGGGCGCTTTGTGCTGCACCTTGAAGTCTGTATTGTTCGTCTCGCTCGGGGTGCGCCACTCCAGAACGGCCGTCGTTCCGTCGAGAGATACCGTGAAGCTGCTCAATTCAAAGGAGGACGACTCCGACGAAAAAGCAGCAATCTGATGGACGGTCCCGGGGGCATATCGCCCATTGTCGCGACACAGAGAGCTCACGACCTCCGAGCAGGATACATACGTGACGCTTGAGTCGACGTCGACGGCAATCCCCGACGAGACATCGAAGACTTCAAACGTGAGAGGTTCTCCTTCTACATATCCTCCTTGCCGATCTGTGGCGTTTGCCACCGCGAACGTGGATTCGTTCTCTTTCCAGACGCCATAGCCGGCACAGGTGCCCCGGGCGGTGTAGGCCGCAAGCGTGTCCCCTTCTTCGACGGGGTGGCCGTTCGGCAGCCGGGGACTGTCACCGGCCGATGCATGGATGGTGGCGTTGTCTACATGCGTACCACATTCCTCCGCGTAGCTGTCCACGTAGTTGGATTGGCCGACTACGGAAAGGGGAGCAAAAGAGTGGATTGACACGACGAGCACAGCAATCAAAAGCCGGGTTCGCATAATGGGGGGGAGCATTGCGTTTTCCGACGAAAACGACCTCACAAGAGTTATAGCTGTGTCCAGCAGGCACTGGAGGGGCCGTTCGGTTTTGTCGCCTTCGTTGGAGCAGAGTCGGGAAAAGCAGACCAGCAGAATCACAGATCGTCAGTTCCCACAATCTCAACCGCTCTGCGTGTGGGGGCACGGTACTTGCATCGTACCCCGGCTTGCCGATCTAGGAATAAGTTTCCAACGTTCGGTTTCGCTCATAACTGAGCACGGTTCACACCAGACCGAGGAAGGTTGTTTACGTACTTTCTCACGGATCGATGTGAGCAGACTCCCACTTGGGGGAAGCTGAACATCCGATTGCCGGGCGTGTGGAGGAAGGTCGCGGAGGAGGCTTCCGCTCTCTTCAGGTTAAAGATAAAGTAAATTTGTTTTAAGAATAACCGCCCAATCTACGGGGAAAACCGTTACAGAGGAATATTTTTGAGCGTAGGGGATCTTGTCTCCAAAAAATCACATAAAATAAGCTGCTCTCAGCAGGCTGGTAGTCGCCTTCGTTGGGAGAATGAACATACCTCGTCCCGTCGAATGCACGACGTTGCACGTGTCGGAGCACATGTGATTGGACCCTGTAAGGGAAGCGTTAAAAAATGATGCCAGGGCAAGAAAGATAAAATTTATGTAAGAGAAAACAAGCTGAGTATAAGGTTGTCCCGTTCGCATAGCAGACTCACGAGACGTTACGGAGAGGCCCTCTCTGGGTGGGGCCTTTGAGGAGTAGTGGTCTCCTCAAGGTGGAAATTGAATCTCCGGAAGTACCGATGCAGATGCAAGCACATCGGGATTACCTGCATGGTCCGATTCGGGATTAGTCCCCATGTGGGGATTTGCGTGCATACTCCGAAAATAGTGGGGAAATTGCTCATCAGCTTACATCCGACTCGTATCGGCGGTCCCGCACGTTTGTCCCCGGAAGGTTATTGAGTAGGTCCAGATGGTTCTGTTATTGCAAAACAAAAAAACTGCGGAGCGCCGAATACAGATTACACCAAGTCCGGGTACAAACTTCCGGTTTGGGAGAGACAGATTCCTGACTGTTGGTCAGGTCAAAGAACCGAGTCCGTAACGCCGGTGGGTTTCAAGGGCGCCACAAAACCATGTCCCAGACCTGAATAAAGCTACCGGATTTGGCGAGGCCGACGCGACGCGGAGCACAAGGGGCAGCGCCGCAGAGGGAAGGGCTGCACGGATACGTGTGGAGCCCTCTGCGAATCTGGAAGAGGAGGGGAGGAAGTGCTCCGACAGCCGTCGGGGTGTAATACGCAATACCAATCATACCGAATCCGGTTAAATGATTCGGGTCTGAAGGTGTGAAGGTATCTACGTGTGTCCCACGTACTTACTTGCAAACATACGCGCTTTCATACCCCAACGAAGCCGCACAGCTTCGCTGGGCTTGCGGAGTTGGTATCACATTGACAGGGACTGTGTACCAGGAGTCGTGGTATGCAGAATGAGTACCGACGCTACAATACAAACGTACACACCTGCAAAGACACCCGAACCGGGCGGTTTTGGGCCTACTTGTCCATAACGTGTTCTTGAAGGCTTCCGTCGGATAGCGAGAGCCGATCGTCGTCGTTTGCTCGTTCGTAGAGGGTTTCAGAACAAACGGCCGTGCTTAGGTCCTCACACCAGCAGGCAAACTCGTAGCCAATGCCGCCGTGCTCATCCCCGTAGGCCTCGAATTTGGCGGCCTGGATGCTCTCTTCGGGGGATTGGCCCACTCCCCAGACGATGCCAGTGGTTTCATCGTACGTGACCCAGTAGGCCGGGGTCGCCACGTCGGCGACTTCCGTCACCGGACGACCCAAAACGGAGGGATCCTCAGTGGCGGCTTCGAACGCTTCTGCGTCGGGATCCCAAATCAGGTCGGTCGGGGCAACGGAGCCGTCCCGTTTGGGGACGTATCCATCCGGGAGGGCGTTGGAAGGGGCGGAGGCGGTAGTGGACGAGGACATTGGCAGGCGCGCGTCTGGAAACAGAGTGCGATCCGGCGTTCATAAAGCCAGGGCTAAACATGGAATTCATCAAACACCGTGGAGGCCGCGGGTGATTCGCTGTAGAGCGGGGATCGGCGTCGTACGGCCCTGTTCCCACGACTTCGTTACGCTCGCTCCAGGAGAGCTGAGAACTCCAGAATCCGAGAGGTCCACGAGTTCGTCGGGTACGTTCAGCTGATTCCGCCATGTTGCTGAATCCACCGCAGTCCCCTTCTCGCACAAATTAGACCGTTTCCAAGCCATGAGCGCCTGTTCGGCGAAACATCGACGGCCACTCCAAGAACACTCGGTCACGACCCTCTAGATGGCCTCGTTCCCCGCGCTTCGACTTCGTGGATCTCGCGCAAAATGGCACGTGGATACGTTCACCCCGATTCGGAACGAGTTCCGATTCGTCGGGACCATGTCCTCGGCCACTGCCAGGCACCTCCACACCTACAGTTCCGACCAATTCTCAATGTTCTAGCGTTTTGTCGATCGGAGGAGACCGGCTGTCCGGCTTGACAGAAGCAGACTCCTACGGCATCCCGACATCGCCAACTGGAATCCGTATTAGGAGGACCCCGAGAGAAATTCTCGCTCCAGGGCTTGGAGCTCGTGCAGGATCGTCTCGCGGTCCTCGTTTGTGTCCAGGTCGAGGTCGCGGAGGTCTACGGAGCCGGTCAGAACGTCCATCCGTGTCCCGTTCGCTGCGCGTATCACAATGCCGAGCCGCAGCTCAGACGTCGCGCCGCTTGGAAATTGAGACTGCCGCATGCGCATCTCGCGGAGGGCGTTGTCGACAGCGCCGAGCAGCCGGGAGGCCGTTGGGTCGTCCCGCGACGCCGGAAGGACAGTCTCCGCGATGTCGATGGGCGTGCCGCCGGAGGTCGTGACGGGCTGAGAGGAGCGGCGGCCAACGACCGCGAGGTGAGTCGGCATGATACAGGGGGGTGGGGCAGGGAGGAAAGACGTGCGCGTTCGAACTCAAACGAGGCGATAACGGTTCGTCTGCCATTCTGCCGGTGGGGACGGGCACCGGCACGGCATCGCACAACGTGCTTCGCCATACGGATCGTTTGTCGATGCGAATTGCAGGACGGTGCTCCGTCCTTGCAACAATCTGTGTCGACACCGCGGCAGGACCGATTCGATGACTACCCGACTTCTTCCATCGGGGACTCCCGTTTGAGCTGTTTTTGTTCCGATTCCTCGTCGGGGGAGGCCTTTGGCAGCCGCACCGTAAATCGGCTTCCCTCGTCCAGCTTCGTGTCGACCGCCAGGTCGCCGCCCATCTGTTCAATGGCCTTTGTTGTGACCGCCAGCCCCACGCCCGTGCCTTCGTACTCGCGCCGCAAGCCCTCCGAGGCCTGCCGAAACGGCTTGAACAGATCCTCAACGATTTCCGGCTCCATCCCAATGCCCGTATCTTCGACTTCCAGGATTGCTTGTTCCTCGTTCTGATAGGTCCGAATCCAGACGGTGCCGTCGGGGTCTGTGTACTTGATGGCGTTGGAAAGCAGGTTCCGCGCCACGATTTGGGTCCGGCCCGCATCGGCCTTTGCCCAGATCGAAGTGTCGTCCGTCTCGATGTGGAGGGTGATCTCCTTGTCCTCGGCCTTTGGGTGGAGCTCCATGGCCACCGTTTTTGCCTCCTCCGACAGGTCGACCGGCTGCAGCTCCAGGTCCATCTGGCCGGCCTCCAACTTCGAGAGGTTGAGCACCCCTTCGAGGGTATCGAGGAGGCGCTCGCCACGATGTACGGTGATCCCTGACCTCTTCCGAGAGATGGTCACTCACGCCTCCCAACGACAGGATGCGATTCCCGTACTGCGTTTGGGGACGTAAACGTGCGATTTCCTCCTCAACAAAAAGAGGCGATCGGAGTAGGCACAATGTCTCTCGCGGACGCTGTTCCATGGGGCAATATCCCAACGGTCCACACGCGTCCCCCTTGATGTTGCTTCTGCGCCCTCGACGTCCGATTCCCCAATTATGATCGACTCCCCGCTTCCCTCCCGCATTGAGCCCCTCGGGTCCCGCACCGAACGACAACAGCGTCTGGAGGTCCTGCGCACGGCGTTCACGGGCCTTGACACCGAATATCCGCTGGCGGACGGCACCACGGCGCCGCGCACGTACCTCGACAGTGCGGCCTCCAACCTGCGGTGCACGGTGGTGGACGACATCGTGGAGCAGGCCCTGTGCCACTATGCCAACACGCACTCGGAGCTGCACTACGGGGCGCACGTCACGACCCACCTCTACCACCAGGCCCACGACATTGTGGCCGACTTCGTGGACGCGTCGGACGACTACACTACCTTCTTTACGGGCAGCGGCGTGACCGGTGGGCTCAACCGCATGGCGCGCGTCCTGTCCCGACGGCCGTCGGGACCGGACCGCGACGTGGTGATTACCACGATGATGGAGCACCACGCCAACGACCTGCCGCACCGCAAGCACGTGGGCG
>CAYOWD010000195.1:0-8465 GCA_964407535.1 uncultured Salinivenus sp.
TGCAGGCTCACGGCCGACACGTCGAGCGTCTGCTCGTACCAGTTGTAGTCGAGATCGTCGTAGGGCACGTCCTTCCGGACATTCACCCCCATCCCGATGGAGTGGACAATGAAGTCGATGGCCCCGTACTCGTCCTTGACCTCTTCGAAGAGCTCTTCGATCTCGTCGTCGTCCGTCGCGCCGGCCCAGATGATGGAGCTGTCGGTGTCCTCAGCGAGTTCGTCGAGATTGCCGAGCCGACGGGCCACCGGCGCATTCGAGAGGGTAAAGTCGGCGCCTTCGCGATCACAGGCCTGAGCGATGGACCAGGCGATGCTGTCCTCGTTCAGGGGACCGAAGATGACACCCGTTTTTCCGTCGAGCAAATTGTGTCCAGCCATCGTACAGAGAGCAATTGTTGAAAGAGTGAAGCAGGAGACAGTGGTGCAGCCCCCATTCTCCGCCCCTTCCTTACGACGGGCCGCAACGACGCAGCGCGTCTACAGTCGAATGTCCTGCATGGATGCCACGCGGGTGAGAAGCGTGTCGTGAAGGGGGCCGTTGGTGGCGCACACCTGCTGCGTAAACAGGGGCGTAAGGCCGCCGGCACCCCGGTAATCGGTCAGGCGGCCGCCGGCCTCTCGGACCAGCAGCGCACCGGCCGCAACGTCCCAGGGACGGAGTCCCGTTTCAAAGAATCCGTCGAAGCAGCCGCAGGCCAGGCGGGCCAGGTCAATGGCCGCAGCACCGTGCCGCCGAACCGAACGCGAGGTGCGGAGGATTGTGTCGAGGACGTCGAGGTACTGCTCTGTGTGTTCAAAACGGCGGTACGGAAAGCCCGTGGCGAGGAACGCATCACCGAACTCGGCGGTGTCGGCCACCTGGATGGGAGCTCCGTCAAGCTGGGCCCCGTGCCCGGCCACGGCCGTAAACAGTTCGTCGTGCGGCACGTCGAGGACCACGCCCATAACGATCTCGTCCCCGTCCTGCAGCGCAATACTTACGGCGTAGGGCGGCACCTGCTGAATGAAGTTCGTGGTGCCGTCAATCGGGTCGACGATCCAGCGCCGGCCCTCAACCTGCGTTTCGGGCTCCTCGTCCGCCCGTCCTTCTTCCGCCAGCACCCCGATGTCCGACGTGGGCAGCACGTCGAGGATGGTCTCCTGCGCCGCCTTGTCGGTGGCCGTCACGAAGTCATTGGTGCGTTTGGCCTGCACTTGATCGAGCCGACCGGCCCGCTCTCGGATGAGGTCGGCGGCCTGCTGAGCCGCCCGAACGGCCTGGGCAAGCAGGTCGTCGTGGGAAGAATCGTGGGCGGGAGAATCCATGCGCAGGAGTCACAGTTGGCTACGGGAAACCGAGAAGAGGCGCCGATCGCGTCATCGGTCCGAAGACTTCACGAAGCCGACGCAAATGCCCGAACCTTTCGGGGCGTGCAGGCTAGCGGTACCGACATATGCTCAAACATATAAAGCGACGGTCAGTGATGCATCCGCCGCGATTCAAACACGCTCGTTCTTTACACGTCCTCGTGGGAATTCTGCTGCTCGGAAGCGGTCCCCTGTGGGCCGCAGGCTGCCAGTCCGCGCCCGATCGGTCTGCCCCGGCCTTTGCGCCGCCCGACACCCTCGTGTCGGCTGTGGACCGCGACTCGGCCCTGTCCGTGCTCTCCTCGATGCGGCGCACGGCGTTCGACTCGGCCTACGCTGCCCTACACGACGTCTCCGTGACCCGCTTCGTGCGCACCGAGCAGCTCGACTCGACGGGCACGATTACGGCCCTCCGGTCCCACGTCGTGCGGTATGCCCCGGGCACGGAGCGCGGCACCCTCCGGCAGAGCGACTCGGCCGGGACGTTTCGGGACGGGGGGCTCCTGGGACGTGCTGCGCCGGACCGGCGGCCGACCGACCGGCCCGCCAACGTGGCGGAGCAGATTCTGCCGGACCAGCCCGCCTACATCGAGCCCCGCACCCGCGAGGGATTTCGGTACGCCCTGCAGGCCGATACCCTGCTGGACGGACGGCCGATATACGTGCTGGAAGCCCGAGCGCGCGACGAGGGCACGGGAAAAGACCAAAGCATCCGGCACGCCCGCCTCCTCATCACGCGCGCGTCTCGCGAACTGATTGGCCTCACCACCGTGCGGGCCGATCCGGGCCTCCTGTTCAGCGAGCACAGCCGGCTGCACCTCCGGCTCCGTCCCCTCGACACGACCTGGGTACCGGACCTTACCCGCGTACGGGCGACGCTGAACGTGCCGTTTCGGGCGCCCCGCCAGTTCCGCACCGTCTCGGCCTTCTCCCAGTATCAGCCGTAACCTCGCACGCCTCGTCCATGTCTCTCTCCCTTGTAGACGATGTCCAATCCGCCCTCGACACCGACCGCTTTGGGCAGTCGATGCGCGGCTTTGAAACGGTGGGCTCCACCAACACGGAGGCGGCCGCCTGGGCCCGCAGCGGCGCCCCGGACGGCGCGGTCGTGGTCACCGAGTATCAGTCGGCGGGCCGCGGCCGACAGGGCCGCACGTGGACGGCCGACGCCGGACGCAACCTGATGTTTTCCGTCGTCCTGCGTCCGGGACTCGATGCCGAGCGACTGGGCCTGATTCCCATTGCGGCCGGGGTGGCGGTGGCGGAGGCCGTCGATACCTTCATCCGCCCCCACCGGACGACGCTCAAGTGGCCGAACGACGTGCTCCTGGAGGGCCGCAAGACGTGCGGCATGCTCCTGGAATCGTCCGTCTCGGGCCGGCAGACCGCCAACGTGGTCGTGCTCGGGGTGGGGCTCAATGTCAACCAGACCGACTTTCCCGAGGCCCTCGCCGACACGGCGACGTCGCTTCGCCTCGTAAAGGGCCGCACCATTCCCCGCGCTCCTCTCTTTGCCCGTCTCCTCCAGCAACTGGAACGACGCTATGACGCCGTACAGGGGGGCGACGACGGCTCCGTGCGAGCCGACTTCCACGACCGGTTCGACATGCTCGGTCATTCCGTGACGTTTCGCGTGTCGGACACGAGCAATACGATTACAGGCGTCGTCCGGAGGGTCACGGAAACGGGCGCCCTCCGCCTCGACACCCCGAATGGGCCGGAAACGGTTCACGCCGGCGAGGTGACGACGAACACCTGAACGGGGTCATGTCTCTCTCGGCAGACGCTCGCCAACGCGGACGCACTTGATGCCATCACACGCCGTATCGGGCCCCGGGCCGGTCGGATCAGTCCACGCGTCCTTCGGTTCGTGCCTGCTGTACCTTCTTCTCACTCCCCCCTCTTCGATCCAATGTCCGCCGACCGTCGTCCCGTGCTGCTCTTTCAGGGCGATTCGATTACAGATGTGGGCCGCGAACGCGACGGCGCCTCCGCCAACCATCCGCACAGCTTGGGCAGCGGATACGCCCTGCTGGCCGTCTCCACCCTGCTGAGCGACACGCCGGAGCTGCACTGGCAGTGCTACAACCGCGGCGTCGGCGGCGATACGGTTCGGGACCTCGCGGCCCGGTGGGACGCCGACACGCTTGCGCTCGCCCCCGACGTGCTGAGCATTCTGATCGGGGTCAACGACTACTGGTACCTGCGGGCCGACGACCGGAACAGCACTGCGGAGCGGTACGAGCAGGCATACCGGGCGCTTCTGGATCGGACCCGAACCGCTCTGCCCGACGTATCGCTCATGCTGGGGGAACCGTTTGTGGTGCCGGGCGCGTCGACGGTCGATGCGCAATGGCGCTCCGGCCTTCGCCCCTACCAGGAAGCGGCTCGCCGAGTGGCCACCGACTACAACGCCACCTGGATTCCGTATCAATCCGTCTTCGACGAGGCGCTTGAGGCGAAGGCGGCCTCGTACTGGGCGGCGGACGGCATTCACCCCACGCCTGCCGGCCACGCGCGCATGGCACAGGCCTGGTGCACGGCGTTCCGAACCCGAACGGACTAGCTGGACGCGTCTGTTCGCCGATGTCCTTTTTTCCACACGCGTCTTTCCATAATGCGGACGACCTCGGTTCTCGTCCTTCTCGTGTTGGTTCTGACGGGCCTCGGCCTCGGGGCAGGCGGCCATATTCTATTCGGTCCAAACACCGGCCCCTATTCGCACCCGGAAAGCGTGGTGATTCCCACCGACGCCTCCCTGGATCAGGCCGTTGATTCTCTGAAGGCCCAAGACATTCTCTTGTCGCCGGCCACCTTTCGGCTCGTGGCAACCGTCACCGGATGGGGCCGCCAGATCAAAGCCGGGCACTACCGCATCGCCCCGCGCACATCCAATTATCACCTCCTCGACATGCTACGGCGCGGCCTGCAGGCCCCGGTGCGAGTCACTGTGCCGCCCGGCTCGCGCCCCGATGTCATCGCACGACAGGTGGCCAGCGGACTCAAGACGGACTCGGCCGCCGTACGGACTGCCCTCCAGGACTCGGCCCTGGCACGAACGCTTGGCACCACGCGGTCGCGACTCTTCGGCTACATGCTTCCGGAGACGTACGAGTTCTACTGGAACGTGGCGCCCGAAACGGTGGTGCGCCGCATCAAACAGTCGTTCGACACCTTCTACGAACAACGACTGGCAACGCACGCTGACAGTCTCGGCCTCACGAAGCGCGAGGTCGTCACGCTGGCGTCGATTGTGGAATGGGAAGCCATCTACGACGAGGAAAAGCCGCGCATTGCCGGCGTCTACATGAACCGGCTGGATCGCGGCTGGCGCCTACAGGCCGACCCCACCATTCAGTATGTGCTGTTGCGCACGGAGGGGGAACGGACGAGCCGGGTGCTGTACCGCCATCTGGAGATCGATCATCCGTACAACACCTACAAGAATGCGGGCTTGCCGCCGGGCCCCATTACGAATCCGACGCCCAGTTCGCTACGGGCCGCCGTCCGGCCCGAAGCCCACGAGTACTTCTACTTTGCGGCCGACGGGAGCGGGGGTCACACGTTCAGCCGCACGCTGCAGGAGCACAACCGGGCCGCCGAGGAGTACCACCGCATGCTCGACAAGCGGAAGAAGTGACCCCGAATCCAGTTGAAGGATTCGGGTTTGTAAGTATGCAGGTAGCCTGTACCGACAGTGGTCGAGTACATCGTCTCGACTACTGTCGGGATAAAGGTATGTACTTGAGACGCATTCGCTTGTGCCCATACTGTCACTCCTGCAACCCCGAACCTCGTAGCGGACTTGGTATGAGACGAGAAGAAGGTGACGCGTGCGTTTCGTGTTCGCACATCGCGCCTTACGCATCACGCCTCAAAACCGAAATGTCGTGCCGAGCACGAAGCGATTTCGTTGCAGCCGTTCCCGGATGGAGGGCCCGTCGTCGTACGAAGATGCCCGGTCGTTGAAGCGCTCCTGCATCCAGTTGAGGTGCAACCCGAACGCGTCGACGGGCAGGTAGCTCACGCCGGCGGAGAGAAACAGCCGGTCGCGGTCCGTGGAGTTGCCGTCAATGTCCGGGAAGGACTGGCTCTCCGGATCCGGTCGGTAGGCCACTCCGCCCCGCACGGCCGCCTGGTCGAAGGTGTACTCGCCCCCGACACTGACGTTGACCGTCGTGTTACGCTTCCGAAGGTCTCGATTGAGCTGACTGAACGACTCGTTCTCGGCGTCCACACTCGTTTGCGTCCAGTCGACGAACTCGACGTCGGCCGCCACCATGAGTCCGGAGCGGGTATATTGCAGCCCTCCGCCGATCCGCCAGGGGGTTCGGAGGGTATATTCAAACTCATTGCCCGTGAGTGATCCACTCACAAAGCCGGGCACGCCGTCCGCGGAGCACCCCTGATTGTCGCAGTCAAACGTGGTTTCGATCCGGGTTCCAAACACCTCTTTGACGGTGTACCAGGTGGGCGACTCGATGAGCAGGCCCGACCGGAGCCCCTCCGTAAGCTCGGCGGACACACCCAGTCGGAAATTGACGCCCCCCAGCTCCGTGTCGATGCGTTCCTCAAACCGCATTTCTTTGAATCCCTCCAGGGTGAGGTCGGGCTCTTCGACGAAATAGGGATCGTTGGGAAGATTGTCAGTAACGAGGTCCGTTTCGCGGTAGAAGCGCTCGAATCGGTACGAGCCGAAGGCAATATTGAAGCCGCCCCCTACCATGACGTTGGGGGCTACTGCGACGGCCCCGCCAAAGTTTAGCTCGTTCATTTGGCCGGACTCGAAGACGTCGTTTTCCTGTTCCAGCGTCTGTTCACTGAATCCTGCTTGCCCGAACGATCCCGGGGTGGCGGCCTGGAAGAAGGGATAGTTTCCATTCTCGAACTCGTCTTCCGAAAAGGCAATGGCGCCGGCCTCAAACGCAATGCGGGATTGAGCACGGTCGAATCCGAGCGCGTCCGCCTCTGGATCGTAACTAAACCCAGTGCTGCCCGGCAGAAACGTACGGGTAATCGAGCTGGTGCCGTTGGTGCCCTCCACTTCGAAGCCACGCTCGTAGGTGTTGGTCTGGTGAAATCCCGCCCCAATCACAGCGGCCCCTTGCTCGGTATCAAAGACGTAGGCCCCACCGAGGCGTCCCAGGCGATAGTCACTCGCCGTTCGGGCCGAGGTGGTGTTATCGCTTCGCGTGAGGAAGCGAGCATTGTTGCGTGCCCGCTGCACCGCGAAGTCGCCGCCGATCATGGAGTTTGACATCCACCCCAGCCCAGCCGGGTTGCCGACGAGGGTCCCGAGCTCGGCGCGTCCGGCCATAAGCCCGGCTCCTGCCGTTCCGGTGGTCGGACCGGAGGGGGCCGGAAGCCGCTGCGAGTATCGAATGACGTCGTCCAGGACCTGTCCCGCCGCTGGGGACGCGGCGCCGAAGCCCCAGCTTCCCAGAAGTACGAGCAGAGCAACCCCATAGAGGGGACGAGAACCAATCATACGAGGCATAGGGAGGATCGAAAGAAATGATAGACATTGTCCCCGCCCTCGCTAGAGGGCTCGTCGGCCCGCACGCTCATCGACACAGTGCGTGTCTCAATGGTCGATCCGTCAGTCTGCGCGGCTTCGCGTGCGGGAGCGAGAACGGCTCCGGTCGTCGTCATCAGAGGACCGGCTTCGGGTCCGAGAGCGGGATTGGCGTCCGCCGTCGTCGGACGACCGGCTGCGGGTGCGCGACCGGGACCGACTCCGATCCTTGTTGTCGGATCGACTCCGGGTCCGTGTGGATGAGCGGTCGTTGTCGTCAGAGGAAGAGCGGCTGCGAGTCCGGGTTCTCGAACGGTCGTTACCATCGTCGGACGATCGGGTCCGAGTCCGCGAGCGATCCCGATCACCGTCGGAGGAGCGACGTCGGGTTCGTGTGGACGAGCGGTCATCATCGGACGAGCGGCTCCGGGTCCGCGTGGTTGAACGGTCGCTGTCATCATCGGACGATCGGGTCCGAGTCCGCGAGCGATCCCGGTCACCATCGGAGGAGCGACGTCGGGTTCGTGTGGACGAGCGGTCATCATCGGACGAGCGGCTCCGGGTCCGCGTGGTTGAATGGTCGCGATCCCCGTCGGACGAGCGGCTTCGAGTCCGGGTAGTCGAGCGGCTGCGTCCTGTATCAGAGGACCGGCGTCGGGTTCGGGTGGTTGATTCGGATCGCTCCCCCTCGGACGATCGACGCCGAGTGCGTGTCGTCTGATTGGATGTCTCAGACGAGCGCGCTCGTCCAATGCGGCCCCGGGACGATGAGGCGGCCCCAGTCGTGCGTGTGCGCGTCGTCGTGGTCGCCGTGTTTGTGCCGCGCCCCATTGTGGAGCCGCGGGGCCGATGTGCTCGGCCGTTGCCGGAATCTCCCCCGTCGGCGTGATGCCCTCCGGAGTAGCGCTTCCCGTAGTAGACGTCGCCGTAATAGTAGTGGTTGGAGTACGACGGGGAGCCCCATCCATGGTAGCGATGCCACGAGGAATAGTAGTGCGACCGCCAGGACCGATGGTGATAGCGGCTGTAGGCGTACGGCGACCCGAAGTGAAGAGACAGGGAGAATCGGGTGCCGGGGTGCGGATCACACCAGGCGTCGTAGTACCACGGATCGTGGTGAAACGCGTCCGCGCACCGATCGTAGCGCGACCGGTATGCGTGCGGCTCCCCGTATTTGTACTTATACCGGTACTTGTATTTGTACTCGTACAGAGACTCGGCACCGCTCGGCTCGTAACGCACGCCCACCCCGTCGTCGTAGTCCGCTGTTTCTCTGCGTTCCCGACGATACTCGTCGGCGTACTCGGCCTCCGACGCCTCCTCTGTGGGGCGTTGCTCCTGCGTCGCCGTCCGGTTTTCACCAGTGTCCGACTCAGCGGTTTGGAGCTGCGTGTAGCAGCCCGTCAGTCCCACCGTGAGCCCACCAAGGAGCACGAGCAGTCCCACCTGGGAGAAGAACGAAGGGCTGGAGCGCGTCATAGGGGTACCTCCCGAAGAAACGAGACGGAATGGTGAGAAGGATGGATTGGTTGAACGCATAGAAGAATCAAAAAGTTTGCGGTTCTCCAAAAACATCCCCTTTGAACTTCCTTCGGGCCCGG
>CAYOWD010000196.1:0-8348 GCA_964407535.1 uncultured Salinivenus sp.
CCCTTCTTCTCGCCCTCCTGTTTCCGTACCGGCCCTACTGGCTCTACCTGTGGGGTTTTCACCTGGCCGTCGGCGCACTCTTCCTGGGCCTTGCGGCGCTCGGCATCGGCTGGACCGACGCGGCCTTCCTGCTCCAGCGCTTTTTGGAGCAGTACGTCGTGCAGGCCCTCAGCCTCGGGGCCCCCCTTCTCGCCCTAGCATACGAGCGCGGCGCCTTCTCCGAAGCGGCCCGCAAGTGACCTTCAGCGGGCCCACGGCCGCACGCCGCCGCCGGTCGCGCCCCTGCGAACAGACGCGCCGGCGAAATTCGGGGCCCCGTGCGATCACCGGCGCAACCGGGTTGCTCCACAATGCAGAAAAGGTGTAACATCGGCCGACGCCTGCTTGAGGGTTGGAGCGCCCACCCAATGTTTGAAACTCGTGTTACAGCTATTTCGGCGGGAGCGCCCCCCGTCCGTCTCTGCACACGTCTGCCGGGGTGCCTCCCGCCTGCATTCACTGGAACGTCTGGGGATTCGTCGACGCGATGGAATTTTTTCCGTGGATCGCTGGTGGGGCCGTCGTACTTTCGGCCGCGGCGTACCTTCTCTACAAGCACTTCCTGCACCCGTCCTGGCGACGGGAGCGCCGGGTGCGTCGGGTCTGCGACAAGGCGTTTGCGGACGGCGACTACCGGCTCGTGCGGCTGCGGCTCCAGGTGGAGGCCCCCTCCGGCACCGATCTTTTTCGGTCCCTCCTCCCGGGGTCCTCGGAGTCGACTCGCTACTTCACGTACCGCATCGAGACGGACGCGGACCCGGACCTCTCGGGCCTGTCGCACTCGGAACGGAGCCTCCTCCGCCACTACCTCAACCGGCCCGCCGCCTCCCCCCACCACGGCCGGGAGGTGCTCCGTCCGGCGTCGAATTCTCCGGACACGACGAGCCGTCACACCGCGCCCGGATCATAACGTCGACACAACTGGGCCGACGTGGCCCTTTTTCTCCCGAGACCTCGCCCGCCGTCCCAGCCTTACGATTCCCACAGGTGGAGCCCCGCCGTGGCGGACCCGAAACCACCGTCTGGACGGCAGCGTGGATTATACGGCAGGTCCGTTGGGAATATGTTTGCGCTTACGGGCAGCGGATCGCCACCTTGAGCTTGTGCCTCAAACCCGACCCTGCTTGTCCGCATGGCATGGGCTGGATGGTCTCGACTTTTGCGCGCCCTGCACCCGGCCTGGCGAAAACAGCGCCGCGTGATCCGGGCGTGCGAGCAGGCCTTTGGCGACGACGACTATACGCTCGTCCGCATTCGCATCCATATTGGCGAGCCTTCCCTCGCCGACCTCCTCCCCGGACCCTCCGGGCCGCTGCTGGCGGCCCCGCAGTACTTCACCTACGACATCCAGGCGGAGTCGGAGCCGGACTTCTCGGGCGCGAGTCGCGAGGAGAGACGGACCGTGCGCCGCTACCTCCACCGCGACACAGATCAGGTGCGCCACCACGGCCGGACGACGCTTCACCCGACGCCGTCCTCCTCGTCTCCGACGGCAAACGGTCCTCCCGCAGAGGCGACAGACAAAGAGGCGAAGGGCGAAGAGAGCACGACCGGGCAGACATCAGGCGAACAGACGGCAGGGGAGGAAAGAACGGGTGCCCGGCTTTCCTCCCCTGTGACGCTGACCGGCCGACTCCTGTGGTTTGGACAGCTCCAGCTCCACGAGGACGACATCGTGATCTCGGGGTGGACGTGGAGCGGCCCGACGACCGAGATCATTCCGCTCCGCGACGTTGCCCTGTTTGAGACATGGTCCGATCGGGACGGCACCAACTTCCGAGTCGAGATCGACGGCACGTGCCCGATCCGGGGTCGCATCCAGGCGGGGATCGGGCTCTGGGAGGCAAAGATGGAAACCGACGAGCGGGTCGTGTTGAAGCGCCGCATCAACTACTGACGCGTCGGCACGACGACTGAGCCGCTGCCTCAAGTACCCGTCGGAGGCACCCTCATGGAACCCGTTCGACCCAAGAATCGACGCTCCCGGCCACGCGCCCGGTTCCGCCGACGACCCTGCAGGCGCGCCGGTCAGCGGTGCCGCCATCCTCTGAGCCGAGGAGAACCGACCTGAAGGGAGTCGATTTGAAGGAAGTCGACCCGAAGAGATTGATCTGAAGAGAATTCTCTGCGTTCGAGGGAGTGCTCTCTGCCGGAGGAGACGCATCTACGAGGGACCGCATCTGGGGCGTGGGTGGCAGTCGGCACGGACGGGGCAGGCGGGAAGCAGGCAACGAATCCCTCCGCGGCGCGTTGCTACCGACGCGCCGCTCCACGACGGGTCGCCCTACGACGGATCGTCCCAAGACAGGTTGCTCAGCACGGATCACTTCCGGGCGGCTCGCCCCGGATTCACGCTCGCCCGGCCGACTGCCATGCGCGGTTTTTCCCTCCTTGCCAGCACGGTGCTCCTTCTTGTCCTGCCGGTAGGGGCTCCCGGCGCGGCCGCCCAGACCGCCGCGTCGGGACCGCCCGGCGCCGCGGACTCAGCGTCGGCCGCCTCCCTCTCGCCGTTTGCGCTTCGCACGACCCTCGACAGGTGGCGAGACAGCCGGCGGCGGTTCGCGTTGGACCGGGCGCACAGCGTCGGCGACTGGTCCTACGACCGGGGCGTCTTTCGGCACGTGGCCCCGGGCATGGACCGGGAGTACGCCCAGGAGATGCTCGCGTACGGCTTTTCGCCGGGCGACCTTCACGAGGGGCGCCGCGCCCGTAATCGGATGCTCCTCCGGGCGGGAAGCACGCGCCGCGACCTCTTGGCGTTTGATACTCGGCTGCGCAGCCGCATTCGGCTCGGGCGCAGGCACGCCCTGGACCTCAGCGCCGACCTCCGAGAGGACGGGCAGACGTCCCGGGCGCTTCTGGAGATCGGATACACGTGGCAGCTGGCCCGCCGCCACGCGCTCGGCGTCCGCCATACGCTCAGCAAGTACAAATACGACCTCGACCTGTCGGTCTTCTACAGGGCCACCTCCTCTCGCCTCGGGCGCGCGAAGGTGGAGTGGACCTTTCAGGACCTGTACAACGACCTGATCTACCAGAGGCTGGGGCTCTCCGAGGGCGATCGGGACCTGATCCGGGACTACGTCCGGCATCCGTACCTGTTGTCCGTCTCGTACGCCAGCCCCGATCGGTTCCGCCTCCGCGGCGAGCTCGTCGGCGGCCTCCAGCCGCTGAGCCGCGCCGCGTTCGAGTCGCAGTCGGCCCGCGCGCGCAGCTACCGCGACGACCGGCGGGTCCGCTACGTCGGCGCCCTCTTGGAGTACCGCCTCCCCGCGGGCAGGGGCCGTTCGCTCACGGGCGGCCTCTTCTACAAGAGCGACGTGAGCTGGCTGCGGCGGACAGGCACCGGCCCCGAGGTGCCCAGCGACTACACGGCCCGTCAGCAGCTTCGGCGCTACGGCCTCTTCCTGCGGGGACGGTGGGGACCGCTCCGGGCCGGAATGCGGGCCTTCCGCGGCGCGTACACAGACCGGCAGACGGGCCGCGACTACACCCGCTCCCGTCTTCCCCGGACCCTCGACTACGAGGAGGGCCAGCGCGGGCTCAAGGCCCGCCTGCTCTATGCCCCTGAGCGAGGATTTACCTCCGGCCTCATGTACGCGGGCCTCTTCCGCGCCTACGACGAGCAATGCGGCGCGGAGAGCTGTGACGTGGGCAACACCTTCGCGCCGTGGACGGGACAATTCTGGGGCCTGGGGCCGGACAACCACGGGGCGTATGCCCTCGTGGGCTACCGGTTTTCCCGGGGGAAATTTCTGCTGGGACTGGGGCTCGACCTGGACGGGGACGACGACCATCCCGACGACCATCCCCGAGAGCCGCCCGCTCGCGCCTACTTCGACGGCGGGTTCACCCGCCTCATCCTGACGTGGTAGCCGTCCATTTCGTGGTAGCCGTCCATCCCTGCGTGGCGCCCCGCCAGCACGGGACGTTGGCGACCCGCCGGCCTCCGCCCGCGGGATCCTCACCCGCAAGGCCCGGTCCGCCGGCCCGTGGGACACACAGGCGATGCCACGATGGTCCCGAGCCGTTCCGTCCCCGGTGTCAGGGGCGATTCCCACCTTCTCCCGCTGATGAGGAGACATCGTCCGGCCGCTCCTCGCTCTCAAACGCGGAGGTAGACGGCTGAAGGCGGAGGGTCCACGCGTCGGAGGGGAAGGCGGGCCCGTATTTTGCGAGGGCCTGCCGGGCTGCTGCCTCGTTCTCGAACTCCCCGACGACCACTCGGTGCCGGAGGCCCTCATCCGTAGTGGCGGTCACAACGTTGATGGGCATCGATTCGGCTAGGCGCTTCCGGTATCGCCGGGCCACCACCTCTGCCCCCCCGTCGTCCCGCATCGACGCGACGACGATCCGCCACTGCTTCGATGGGGCGTCTCGCGCGCCCCGTTCCACGCGGACCGTCGCTATTCGGGCATCCGTGTCGGCATCGGTCTCGACCTGAAGCTGCACGGTATACTGGCCCGGACGGTCGTAGGTGTGCGTGGAGGACGACCCTGTTCCGGTCGTTCCGTCCCCGAAGTCCCACTCGTACGTGGGTGAGCTGCGTCCCTCAACCGCGCTGTTGAACTGTACCGGGGTCCCCACGGCGGCGGGGTTAGGAGTGGCGGTGAGCGACGCGATGCGCGCCGTCCTTGAGAGGGTCGTTGGATCCTTGGACGGACGGGTGGCCTCGACCGTAATCGATTCGCTTACAGTGCCCGCGGCATTGCTCGCAGAGAAGGACACCGTATAGGTGCCCGGCCGGTCATATGTGTGAGTGGCCGTCTGCCCCGAGGCAGTCGTTCCGCTCCCAAACGCCCACTCGCGGCGCACGGGGCGCGTGGCCTCCCCCTCGTTGATCGTTGCGGTGAACGTGGCGGCTTCGCCCGTCTGGACCTCAACCGGCCCGTCGACGGTGATTATCCGCGGGGGCGCCGGCGATGAGAAGGTAACCTTTAGCCCGGCGCCAAGGAGCTGGTTGACCGAGTCGAACGCTCCCCCGGCACCACTTGCGCCCGACCCGTCGATCGCGTCGTCCGGGAACGTGAAGTTAAAGCGCGACTCGAGGTAAAGCGAGAGGGAGCGGCTGACCGGAACGTCAATCCCTACCCCCAGAGACGGCCCAGCCCCGGTGCCGGTGGCTCCCCCGAACGTGACGTTGACACCCCCGTCCACGTACGGGGCGATGGACTGGGCGGCTCCCCCGAACGTGTAGCGCCCCAGCAGTTGCGGCGTGTAGCGGTACGAATCCGAAATTCCGTCTCCCTGCCCCGCGTATCCGACCATTGGGTAGTTTCCGCCCTGGAATCCGACGGCGAGGGCCCACCTCGGGGAGAACTGATATCCGACTTCTCCGGCGACCGTGACGGGAACCCCCGATCCTCGGAGGACTTCCTGAAAGTCGAGAGGGTGTCCTACGTTCTGGGCCGGAAAATCACCGGTATAGTCCGAGAGCCCGGCGCCAATCTTGCCGTAGAAGGTGTCGCCGACGCGCTGGGCCTGGGTCGTGGGGGCGAACGCGGCGAACAAGAAAGTGGCGACGACGAGTGCGAGGCTTCGTTGCAGCGCCGTGTGCAGGGAGAGGCCAGAACGTATCATGGCATTGGAACGGTCAATCAGCAGGTGCGGAGGCCGAAAAAAGCAGCCGTCCCCGTTGGCCCTGTCCTCTCGCCTCCCGACGACAGGAGCGCAAGCGGGGAGGTCAAGGTTGTTCTTCGTACCTGCTGATGCGCTCAAAAAACGTTCCAGAGGCGCGACGTGCCCGCTTCTTGAGGCTAGAAGCGGCCGATCTGCCTCCGCCGCCGCGACCGAAGCGGTCCTGGGTTGTACCGACGGTCAGAAGATTCTTCAGAAGATCCAAGAGCGCGTCCTCGGATTCTCGTGCTCCTTAGCGCTGTTCGCGGGACGTACCGGGGCCCACGTCGACCGCAGCCAGGGCTCAGCGATTAGCATTGGCCCGACCCAGACTCCCCTTCGGCAACGCTCAACGCTTCGACAGAACTTTGGAGGCTCCTCGCCCACCAACACTGTCTTGCCGGGGCAGTGGTGCTCGACCAGTAAAGTCGCCACGTGCTGGCAACCACTTCCCGGCGCGACTGGGTAGAATTTTCCGTCCCGAACGGAAGATACGGGCCGCCCTGCCGGTGAACCGCCGGGGGAGCCCCTGAAAAACGGCACGTTTTCCGGGCTTCTGTGAAGACCCAGAGCTACCCGCTGACCGAGCGCGGTCGGCTCTCTTCGATGTCCTTCTGTGCCGTGACCCTTCCCCCTGTTGACGCCCCGAGGGAGCCGGAGGTTCGAAGCGCTACGGCTCCACCTGCCTCTTCGTGATGCACGTGGGCGTCGCCTCCGAGTCGGAGTAGTCGATGGGCCGGTCGGACTCGATCAGGACGGTCACATGGGTGGGCGCCCAGTCGTCGAGCTGGTCGTAGGTGCGCGGCTCGCGCAGGATTGGGGGCAGGTTGAGCTGCTGGAGGTCGCCGGCGGACTTCTTCCCGTAGAGGTGAGGCAGAAGCCAGTCCTCCAGCGACGCCCGGAGCTTGTGCCCCCAACACAAAGAGTCGGGCCGCCGGAGATGCACGCACGGATCATCTCTGAGCGCCCCTAGCGCAGGGGCGACGGGCACGACGCGACCGGCGAGCAGTCCGTCGAGCAAGCGCGTGTGGGTCCCGGCGGGCCGTCACTCCCCAGCGTCGCATACGACAAACCCGTCCTGGGTCATCCGGCGGAGAAGCGCGCCTTGCGCTGCCGCCTCCTCGACCGTGTACGTGTGCGGCTGCAGCCCGCGGACCGGGACAGCGATCTTGACCGTCGCGAAGGCGTCCTCGCGGTGCGGCCTCTCGCGTAATCACTCTTGTGCCAACAGGAGATCTACTCTTCCCGATGCTGAAGTAGCACTCGTTGAGGCAAAATTCCTGAATCCCGGCAACCTGGAAAGAGTCGCCCCCCGGAACGCCTCAGGGGTGCCTCCATTGTACGTCGGCACGGGCTAATCTCTGACGTGCTGCCTCCAGACCGATGAACTCCAAACTCACTCTTCGCCTCGACAAGGACGTAAAAGAGCGCGCCAAGCGGTTTGCCGAGGAGCGGGGCACCTCTGTCTCAAAAATCGTCGAGCATTACTTCAAGCTTCTTCTTCGGGAGGGCTCTTCCGACGCATCCGGCGAGGGAACCTCCTCGGAGGCTGCCGCCGGGGAGACGACTCTTTCCCCGCGGATTCGAAAGCTCAAGGAGAAGCTTGGGAAGCCGGCCCCAGAGGTAGATATGGATGAGGACACCCGACGCTGGGCCGACGCTGCCGCCGAGAAGCACGCGTAACCTTCCCGGCAGGGCGGCTGGGGCTGCCGACCGGCCTCCTGCCCCAATGCATCTGGATTCCCTTGTGTTTGGATTCCATTTTGCTGGGGTCCACTGCGGATGCCGGACAATCGGGAGATTCCTCCAGACGAGTTTTCCCTACCATGCATCTGCTCTCTTCTTTTCCGGCACGAGCTCCATGCGAGTTCTCTTCGATACCAACGTGATTATCGACGCGGCTGTCCCCGAGCGTGCCTACCACGAGGAAGCCCTCCAACTCTTCTCTTCCGTCGACCGCGGGCGAATCGTCGGCCTCGTCGCCCCCGTCTCCTTTGCTACCTGCTGGTACGTGGCGACGGCCCATCACAGCGTCGACCCCCGTCCCCTCTTCGAAACGGTGGAAACGACCTTTGAACTCGCGCCAATGAACCGGGCGGCTCTGCGCAGGGCCCTCCAGGCCGGAAGCGAGGCGGACTTCGAGGGCACCTATCTCGCCTGGGCCGGAGCCGAAGCGGGAGGGGACATCGTCCTGACTCGAAACGAGCAGGACTTCGCGGAGGGTCCGCTGACGCCGTACCGCCCGGAGACGCTCTTGCGGATGCTCCGGCAGTGAGCGAGCCGGGGACCGTGCGCTCCGCTCGCTGCGAAGTAAGCCAGCGAAACAACTTCAATCGTCATTCCGAGCGGAGCGCTGGGAGCGAGTGCGAGGGCCGGAGGTCATGCTGCTTGCAGCACGAGTACCCCTTGGGCGCAAAGCGAAGTCGGGGAATCTCTCAGCACACTGGCAAAACCGGCCTCTGTGGGCGGTTTCCGCTTGGTCCGAAGAGATTCACTCCGGGAGCACTCGGGCACTGCGTTCCCAGCGCTTCGACTCCCTCCTCTCTTGCTCGTCGGTCGCTCAGAATGACTTATGTTTTCGCCGCTCACCAGCGGGCAGACAGGTGGAGGGATGCTCCCGTCACACGTCCGCCTCCATCTGCGCCTTCGTGGTGTGGGTGGGCGTCGCCTCGAGCGGATCTTCCGGCCAGTAA
>CAYOWD010000197.1:0-8279 GCA_964407535.1 uncultured Salinivenus sp.
CCTGCGAACCTGCCTCTGCGTAACAGAAGAAAGACAGATCGGCCTCGAAGAAACGACCGCCCGGAACATTCCCGAAACGAAACGTCCGAAATTTCTCATGTCTGAGTGGTAGCGAGTTTGAGAAATTTCAGTGGAGTGGAGGGAATGTTCAGGTCGTTTCTTCGCCTGCCGTGATCTTTTTGTGCGTTTTTGGATCCAGCCAAAAACGCACACCCACTCCTGGAACGGAGCAGGAACTCAAAACGAAGGCACCAACATCCTGCGGTTGCTCTCATAATCCTACACAGATGTCCGGGAGCCCCTCCATCAACTGAAGAGACCTCTAGCCGCTTGCTCCCAACCGACCGACCAGCACCCGACTCGCCACGAAAAACGTGACGCCCCGTTCGCCCCCGCTGCGGCCGCCCTCCGCCCCCTGCACCGGCGCGCCCCTCTCTGCCCCCCGGGCCGCTCCCTCGTTCACCAGCCCCGCGCTCCCCATGCCCGACCCCGTTGCCCTCGACACCTCGCTCCTTCAGTTCGACGTCGACGACACCGGCGTCGCCACCATCTGGATCGACGACCCCGACGCGTCGGTGAACAAGATCTCGCGCGAGATGCTCGACGCGTTTTCCGAGGTACTGGGCGTCCTCGAACAGCAGGACGACCTCCGCGGAGGGATCTTCATTAGCGACAAGGAGGCGTCCTTCATCGTGGGGGCCGACCTCAACATGCTGGCCGAGTTTGAGGCCCCCGCCGACGTGCGGGCCGTCAGCCGGCGCGCCCACCGGCTCCTGTGGCGCATGCAGGCGCTCGACGTGCCCACGGTGGCGGCCATCGAAGGGCCCTGCATGGGCGGCGGCCTGGAGATGACGCTCGGCTGCGACTACCGCATCGCCTCCACCCACGACGCCACCAAGCTGGCCGTGCCGGAGGTCAAGCTCGGCCTTCTTCCGGGGGGCGGCGGCACGCAGTACCTGCCTCGCCTCGTCGGCCTCCGCCAGGCGCTCACCATGATGCTCACCGGCAAGAACATCTATCCGGAGAAGGCCCGATCCATCGGGCTCGTGGATGCCTTGATTCACCCCCCCGGCCTCCACGACGCCGCCAGGCGGGCCGCCCGTCAACTGGCCGACGGCGCCCTCTCGATCGACCGCGAGGAAACGTCCCTGACCGACCGCCTCCTGGAAGACAATCCGATCAGCCGTCGCGTCATCTACCGGCAGGCCGGCAAGCGGGCTCAGTCTCGCACGAAGGGCAATTACCCGGCGCCCCCCCGCATCATCGACGCCGTCCGCACCGGACTGGAACACAATGTCGACACGGGCCTCGACGCGGAGACGCGCCACTTTGCCGACCTCGTGTTTACCGACGAGTCGCAGGCCCTCGTGCAGCTCTTTTTCGGCAAGCAGAAGGGCGAAACCCACCCAATGCCGGAGGCCGCGCGCTCCGTATCGACCGTCGGGGTGCTCGGCGCCGGGCAAATGGGCGGCGGCATCGCGCAGGTCTCCGCCGCCAACGGCGTCGACGTGGTGCTCAAGGACCAGTCGCTGGCCCTCGCCACCCGCGGCAAAAAGCAGGTGTGGACCGCCCTCAATCAGCGCAAAGAAAAGGGCATCATCAACCGATTCGAACGTGACCGGGCCACGGAGCGGGTGGTGCCGACCGACTCGTACGACCTGATGGCCCCCTGCGACGTCCTCATCGAAGCGGTGCCCGAAGATCTTGACCTGAAGCGTCAGGTCTTGTCGGAAGCCGCAGAGACGGTTTCGGACGACGCCGTCCTTGCCACAAACACGTCATCCCTCCCCGTCGCCGAAATTGCGGAGGCCGTGGACCGCCCTGAACGGGTGATCGGGATGCACTACTTTTCCCCGGTGGACGACATCCCGCTCGTGGAACTCGTCACCACCGAGCACACCTCGGACGAAACCCTGGCGACGGCCTTCGCGCTGGCCCGCACGCAGGGCAAGACGGTGATCGTGGTGAATGACGGCCCCGGCTTCTACACCACGCGCATCCTCGCCCTCTACATCAACGAGGCCCTGCTCCTGCTCGAAGAAGGGGCCGACGTGCCCACGGTCGACGAGATTATGATGGACGCGGGCTTTCCGATGGGCCCCTATGAGCTGCTGGACTTTGTCGGGATGGACGTGGCGGGAAAAATTACGGAGGTCATGCGCAATCATCTGCCCCTGGAGCGGGTCGACATCAGCAACTCCGCCTCCCGCCTCGCCGACGCGGGCCTGCTCGGCCAGAAGTCGGATCTCGGCTTTTACCACTACGCCCCCGGCGACGACGACGACAAGGAGAAGAAGGGCCTCAACGAAAGCATCGATGACAAGCTGGGCCGGACGCCCCGCGCAACGCCCGCTCCTCGAATCGTACAGGAACGGCTCACGCTCATGATGGTGAACGAGGCCGTCCGGTGCCTGGGGGAAGGGGTGCTGCAGGATCCGGTCGACGGGGACGTGGGCGCGGTCTTCGGGCTCGGCTTTCCCCCCTTCCTGGGCGGCCCCTTCCGCTACATCGACCAGCAGGGACCCACCGAGGTCGTCAAACGCATGCAGGACCTTGCCTACCAGTACGGCGACCGGTTCAAACCCGCCCCGCTCCTGGCCGAGCACGACGCCGACGGCACCCCCTTTCACGACGCGTAGCCGACCCGACGCTCCCGGATGCGCACTCGCCCTCTTTCGTCAACACGAGCGCCCGGGCGACGAACCGCATCGACTCCCTCGTTCGTCTCAACACAACCAAATCCGGCAGGGCAACTCCCCAATACGGTGTCCGCACCAGGATGCCGTGTCGACATTGGACGCCAACTTTCCCCTTCGATCGACATCTCCCCATAATACCAAATCCGCCTACACAGTTCAGGGCCGCAAGAATATTGGTACAGGCGCAAACGGATGGGGATCAAGTACACACCTGCACACCTACTCACTTACATACCCAAATCCTTCAATCAAACCCGGCATAATACCAAATCCGGTAGATTCATTCCGGTCTGCGAACCAGATTTGTAGCGCCGTTGGACTCCAACGGCGCTACGAGAACCTTCTTCTGCGATGTAGGACAGGAAAAACGCCTGACTGCGAATAGGTATTGCTCCTCTCTATACCGGAAGTTTGCAGCCGGACTTGGTATAACCTTCAGAAGCTGTTTTGTGAGCGGGCACGTCGCCGAGACACAGTGGGCGAAGGGCCATGGAGCGCACAAATGAGCCTCGTAGTGGAACTACTAGGTGAATGCAGAAGCTCCATGGCACGAGATCCGCGAAGTCGCAGGCAGTAAACGTCTCGCCAAACAGCTTCTCAAACCTTTGAGATCAACCCCCCACAACGCTTGGGGGCAGACGCACCGATAAGAACGCAGGCACATGAGGGAATCCCCCCCCACACGCACATACGCACACACTCACATAAAGAGTGTTTGCCCTCCAGTCACATCCACTGCTCAGTATCTCACATGTCGTCCCCAACCATCCCCGCCCTCGCAGAGGCCCTGTCCCACGCCGCGGCCTACCCGCACGCCCCCAGCGAGATTCAGCTGCAGCAGACGCACATCTCGCTCGTCGCCCTCGTTCCGCCCCGGGTCTACAAGATCAAGAAGCCGGTCGAGCTCGGCTTTCTCGACTTCTCGACGCTCGACCGGCGGCGGGCCGCCTGCGAGGACGAGGTGCGGCTCAACGCGCGCCTCTGCGCCGACACGTACGTCGACGTGGTGCCCATCGTCGAAACCGACGACGGCCTCCGCGTGGATCCGTCCGACGACGCAGGCGACATTGTCGAGTATGCCGTTAAGATGCGCTACCTCGATCCGGAGCATTTTCTCGACCGGCAACTTGCACACGGCACCGCCGACGCAGAGGCCATCGACCGGGTGGCCGATACGCTCTGCGGCTTCTACGCGGAGCGCCCCTCGTCTCCAGAGGTCGCGGAGGCGGGCTGGATTGACAAGCTGCGGGTGAGCACCGACGAGAACTTCGAGCAAACCCAGGGGCACGTGGGCGACCTGCTGCCCCGTCCCGTGTACGAGGCGCTGCAGTACTACACCGACCGCTTCTACGATCACAACGCCGCGCTCCTCCATCGTCGCCGGGCCCACGGGCACATCGTGAACGGGCACGGCGACCTCCGCCTCGAACACGTGCACCTCACCGACGATCGTGTCTGCATCTACGACTGCATCGAGTTCAACGAGCGCTTCCGCCACCTCGATGTGGCCAACGACATTGCGTTTCTGGCCATGGACCTGGACCTGCACGAGCGGTCCGATCTGGCCCGGCGGCTCGTGCAGCGCGTGGCGGAGGCGCTCAACGACCCCGAGCTGGAGCAGCTCATCGACTTCTACAAGTGCTACCGCGCGCACGTCCGCGCCAAGGTGGAAGGCATGCGGGCGGAGGAGGATGAAGTGCCCGATGCGGAACGGGCGGCGAGCCGGGCGCAGGCGCAGCGGTACTACCAGTGGGCCCTCCGCTACGCCGTCACGGGCAACGAGCCCTTCGTGGTCGTTGTGTTTGGCCGGTCGGGAACGGGCAAGAGCACGCAGGCCGCGACGCTGGCCGACGCCCTCGGCTGGGCGCACGTGGCGTCGGATCGGGCCCGCAAGCAACACGCGGGCATGCCCCTCGACGAGCGCGCCGACGAGGCCCAACGGCAACGCCTTTATACCGACGAGATGACCGATCGCACGTACCAAACCCTTCGGGAACGCGCCGTCGAGCGCGGGCGGGATTTTGACGGCACGGTCCTGGACGCCACCTACAGCAGCGCCGAGCGACGCGAGCAGCTCCGCACCGCCCTCCGCGACGCCGACCTGCCCTACGCCTTCGTCGAGCTGACGGCCCCCGACGACGTGCTCCGCGACCGGCTGGCGGCCCGCGACGCGGACACGGCCACCGCCTCGGACGCACGGGCCGAGGACTTCGACATGCTCAACGCCCGCTACGAGCCGCCCACGGCCCTCGAAGACCCGTTCCACGTGCGCATAAGCACCGAGGACAGCCGTCGGCAGACCACCCTCTCGGCCCTAAAAGCCCTCATCCGCCTGCACAACTGATTCCACCTCCGCAGCGCAACTCGTTGCACAGCTCCGTTGGAGTTCGTGAGTGCAATCTCCCGATGGCATCCCGACGGCTGTCGGGATTGCCTTTGTCGGGATGTGCGTGCGTCCATGTGCTTGCATTCGCAGCGTCATGCCTGCACACGAAATAACCCAGCGTGGGTGAGCGGACCATTTACCGCAAATCGAGTCGGATCCCTCTACACCTCCATTCCCGGAACCGACCAACGTTCTCTCACTTCCCCAACCTTCTAACCTTCAATTTTCCAACCTTCCCTCCAAATCACAATGTCGGACTGAAGCGGCCCCTGCCCCCATCTCCCGTGGACGCCTCATCCGACAACCTTCCAACCTTCAACCTTCCAACCGTTCCGCCCGGGTCGGGAAAATCGCCTTCTGCGGAATTCCGACATCAGCGCCCGAAATCCGGCTACGCTAAAACCAAATCAAGGGCAGCGTCGCTGGAGACCACCTGCACCCCGGCGTCGTTCATCTCCGCCCACGCCTGCGCGAGCGAGCCGTCCTGGTCGATGCCGCGCGTCGCATCCTCAATGACGTACACGTCGAAACCCTCCGTCCGCCCGTCCACGGCCGACCACTTCACGCAGAAGTCGGTGGCGAGGCCGCAGAGGTACAGCGTGTCGATCTTGCGCGCCCGTAGGTAGCCCGCCAGCCCGGTGGGCGTCTCACCGTCGTTCTCGTAGAAGGCCGAGTAGGAATCGATCTCCGGCCGAAAGCCCTTGCGAATGATGAGCTCCGTGTGGGTGGTGTCCAGGTCCGGATGAAACCCAGCCCCCTCCGTCCCCTGCACGCAGTGGTCCGGCCAGAGCACCTGTTCGCCGTAGTCGACCTCAATCACGTCGTAGGGATCGTGGCCCGGATGCGACGACGCAAACGACTGATGCCCCTCCGGATGCCAGTCCTGCGTCTGGAGGACATGGTCGAACTGGGCCGCGAGATCGTTGACGAGCGGGACGATGGCGTCGCCCTCCGGCACTTCGAGGGCCCCGCCCGGACAGAAATCATTCTGCAGATCAACGATGAGGAGTGCGTCCATGGTCGTCGGGGTCGGTCATTGTTGTCTTGATAGCTGACGAAGGGGACCTGATGTCCCCCGCTCGGGTGTATACGACTAAGGCTCGGGGGATGTTTACAGGATCACCGGCGCTGGGATGCTGGTTCTACCGATCCATGGGAATGAATCGGGAAAACGGATTCTTCTACCGGTATCTTCTCCTCCCAACCAATCGCCTCCCTCTATGGCCGAGTCGTCTTCGCCCGTGTCCGCAAACGCACCCGACATCGATGCCCTTCCGGACCTGCTGTCCACCCTGAACGCCCACGCGCCCACGGTCCGCCAGACGAGTGCGGAGCAACGCAAAGCCAAACTCCGCCGTCTCGCCGACGCGCTGCTCTCCCGCCGCGAGGAGATTGCCGAGGCCCTGAAGGCCGACTTTGGAAAGCCGGCGCTGGAGGTCGACCTCACGGAAATCAAGGCCGTGACCAAAGAGGTGGAGTTTGCCATTTCGCACCTCGACGACTGGATGGCGCCGGAGCAGGTGTCATCCCCGTTCCTCCTGACCGGCACCCGCTCGGAGATTCACTACGAGCCCAAGGGCGTGGTCCTCATCATGTCGCCCTGGAACTACCCCGTCAACCTCACGCTTGGGCCGCTCGTCGGGGCCATCGCCGCCGGCAACTGTGCGGTCCTGAAGCCCTCGGAGCACACGCCCCGGACGGCCGCGCTCCTGAAGGATCTCATTGCCGACCTCTACGACGAGCGGGAGATCACGGTCGTCACCGGCGGGCCGGACGTGTCGGAGGCCCTCACGAAACAGCCGTTCGACCACATCTACTTCACCGGCAGTCCCGCCATCGGGCGTCACGTCATGCGGGCCGCGGCGGACCACCTGACCTCCGTCACCCTGGAGCTCGGCGGCAAGTCGCCCGCCCTCGTCGACCCCACGGCCGATCTCGATCAGGCCGCCGAGCGCATTGCCTGGAGCAAGTTCACGAACGCCGGGCAGACCTGCATTGCCCCGGACTACGTCCTCGTACACGACGCCGTACACGACGCCCTCGTCGACCGCCTGCGGGACACCATCCACCGCTTCTACGGCGCCACCCCGGACGCCCAGCGCACCAACGACGACTACGCCCGGCTGGTCAACCACGACCACTACGAGCACATCGTGCGTCTGCTGGAGACCGCCGTCGGCGACGGCGCGACCGTCGCGGCGGGGGGCGAGCACGACGCCGACGCGCAGTACGTGGCGCCCACGCTCCTCACCGAGGTCCCGCTCGACACAGCGATGATGCAGTCCGAGATCTTTGGACCGCTCCTCCCCATCCGGTCGTACGACCTGATCGACGACGCCCTCCGCATCGTCAACGACCGCCCCGAGCCGCTTTCGTTCTACGTCTTCACCGAGCGCGACGCCACGGTCGACACGGTCCTGACCCATACCACGGCGGGCAGCACCTGCGTGAACGAGGGCTTTCTCCACTTCGTCAATCCCAGCCTCCCGTTCGGGGGGAAGGGCGAAAGCGGCATCGGGCGCGGGCACGGCCGCTGGAGCTTCCGCGAGTTCTCAAACGAACGCGCCGTCCTCCGCCGCACCTACGGGTCCGCCTTCATGAGCACCCTCTACCCCCCGTACGACCGCCTCACAAGCCGCATCACCGACTGGATCCTCCGCTTCTTCTGATCCCAAATCCGGTTACAAAGTTCGGGGATTCAGATGTAAAAGCATGGGTGCAAGCACTTGGCCCTCACGCACATACTGCAGTGTCAACGCTGATTCTTCGTACGTGAGGGGCGAAACCCTCCGGCACTGCTGATCGACGGAAGGTTCGTAATGCGTATTGCGTGAAGGTGCCCGCGCTTCGCGTAATACCAAGTCCGGCTGCAAACTTCCGGTATAGAGAGGAGCAATACCTATTCGCAGTCAGGCGTTTTTCCTGTCCTACATCGCAGAAGAAGGTTCTCGTAGCGCCGTTGGAGTCCAACGGCGCTACAAATCTGGTTCGCAGACCGGAATGAATCTACCGGATTTGGTATAAATTGTCCGGATCGGCGGTCACGCGTCACGCATCACGTGTCGTCGCCGGTACACATTGGCAGCCCGTTCCGTGTATGGATTGACGGTTGACGCTGCAATACTCACATCCCCCCACACCCACGGCAATCGCATCAATGGATTTGCCTCAGAAGTATTGCTCAAATTCGACTT
>CAYOWD010000198.1:0-8203 GCA_964407535.1 uncultured Salinivenus sp.
TCGGTCGACTCGCCGCCGCAATGCTTCTTCTCGCTCTCAACCCCTGATTCGCATCTTATACCGAATCCGGCCAAAAAATCCGGGGGTACGGATGCAATACCGAATCCGGTTGACGGATTCGGGGATGAAAGTCCGTAGGTGGGTAGGCAATGTCCCGACTTGGCATCCCGACGGCTGTCGGGATTCCCCTTATCGGGGTATGTATTTGATGCCCATCCGTTTGCACCTATGCCGACGTTTTTGCAACCCTGAACTTTGTAGGCGGATTTGGTATTACGCCGTCGCTCTGAGTGTGGAATCGGGGGGCGTTCTGGTTGCCGGTACCGGTACTTTGTGAATCCCCATCCAGCCTCGACCGCCATTGCGCCGCTCTCCCCATCCCCAGCAGCTTCCAGTCGCCCGTTACGGTCGTTTGTTGTGTCGGCTGCGTATCTATCCTCCAAACCAGAACGTGTCTTCAGGCTGTAAACATCATGCTCCTGAACCCGCCTGGACCCACCTTCCAGCTTGTCCGTAGAGCTTCATCGAATCGGCTTATCCTGCTGTCTGCGGAATGCCGCGCTCCCTCCACCTTCCGCTCCTTCCGTTGCCGCTCACCATGCGCGACCCCCTCGGCGCCGAAGAATTCTTCCATGAGCACCTGATGGCGGTCATGAGTTCATGCGTCTTCATGGGGATGTTTGTCATCAGCGTCCCGATCATCTACCTGCTCAACCTGTCCGCAGGCGTTGAGATGTCGCTGTTTAACGCATTGTTCGGGATTTGTCACCTTGCCAACTGGCCCATGCTCCAGGTCCGATGGCAACTGTGGTTTCGCGGCGAACTCACCCCCTACGCCGCCATGGTGACGACCGCCCTGCTAGTCGGCTCCTTCGGGATTCCCTTTATTCTGCTCATCGACATCCTGCAGTAACGTCAACGTCTTCACGTCCCCGTGCCCCCCGACCGCCCAAACGGGCTGGGCACTCACGAGCGCTGCTCCCCATTGCGGGCATTTCCGGCCGCGAACGTCTCCTCCGATGACGAATAGAAAGGGACCGCGTTTGTTGCTGCACGACTGCCTTCATTCATGTCTGAACTCACGCCCGAGGATCTGTTGAACGACCTCGTGGACTCACACTGGACCACCGCCGCCCGCCACGCCTGGAAGCAGTACGAGGAGCGGGGACGGGGGGCCATTGTCTTTCCCGTCAAACCGAACGCCGACGGTGAGCGCCAGCCGCTCCGCTACCTCACCTTTACCGATGAGGAGGAGGCCGCGGACGGCGCCTTTGCCAAACTCTACGAACTCGTGCAGACCTACGACCCCACCGAGCAGGTCGTCATTGCCGCTGTCCTGCCCGACGACCGCACCGTATTTGATCTCTACGAACGTTCCCCAGTTCCCCCCGAGGCGTGACGCCGAATGTTCGCCGGCGGGCCATCTCATAGCAACGCCCGGCCAGCCCCGAACAGTGCTCGTCTTCGGGACCGACCGGGCATTGTCTGTCAACAACAAAAGTCCAGCTTCTGACTGTCGTTCGTCCGCTTAATTCAAGCAGAGCATGCCGTAGGGCGTCGACTGCACCGGCATGATGGACGCCGGAGGCGGCGTGTCAATTGCCTCCACGTCGGGATCACTGGCCTCCGGCTCCGGATCGGGGGGCAGGTCGTTTTCACTGCGCTGGAAGACGCCGCGCGCCTCCGCCACGAGCTTCCCGTCGTCGGTGACGAGGACCGCCTCCACAACGGACCGCGGCGGCTCCACGAGCACCACCTCGGCCGAAGCGAACACCGGCCCCTCGTAGTCCGAATCCACCACGTCGATCGAGAACTGGTCGGTCGTCACAAAGTGCTCCTTCTCCAGCGAGCCCGCCGCAAGGGCCGCCGCGTCGCTGAGCAGTCGGTGGTGGGGCATGCGGTCAACAATTGCACCGGATTCAATGTCCTCGATCCTCCCCTCCAACTCTGCTCGACCGTACGCAATTGCAATGTTTTCGGCCGCCGGATCCGACGGGGCCGACGTGTAAATGTGCTTCAAGCGCTGAAAGTGCTGGTTGGCAACCATGTTGTAAAACCGATTCTGGGAGAAACAGCGAACGATACGCCGCCCAGTCGTTCTCCACCCCGACCACGAGCGGGTGCGTCATGCGGTAGGGTATATAACGAAAACGGTGCCAGGCTCTCTCGATCTGTCCATTTGGCAGTATTTTGTCGTCACGTTCTTGTAGCTCCCCTCTGGTCGCGCGGGATCTGCCTGTGCGACAGCGCCATCCTGAAGGGCTGTCAGTTTAACGGGAACGCAGCCGACACGGATTGCTCGCAGTCCAGCCGTATGTTACGTTTCGGAACGAGCGACGGCGCCCCATCTACCCACGGCGCCCGAGTGACCCGGAACGATATAAGCAGGGAGGACGACCAACGGGGAGTCGTCGTACGGCTGAGTCTCGATCCAGAGGGAAGACGTTGTTGCCGTTGGGGCATGAAAATAACGCTTCGTTTCTGCGGATCTGCTCGTTCTCTTATATCCTGTGCATGTGTCCCCACCCCACCCGCTCACCAGTCCCACCCCTTACCATGTTGACTGCGCAACGACTTTTTGTATGCCTCTTCCTTCTGTTCGGCGGCGCCCTGATGCAGGTCGGACAGGCGCAACCCACGGCCGACCTCACGGCCGTCTCAGTCGGCGGCGGCGACCTCCTCACCATTGGGGGGCTGCTCCAGACCGATCTCTATCTGAACCGGTCGGATGGAGACGGCTTCCGGGCCCGATCGACGCGGCTGCGATTTGGCGGCCAGGCCAAGGACCTCCAGTACGTCGTGCAAACCGAATTTTCGTCGTCGAACGTGCTTCTCGACGCCTTTATCCGGCTTCCGATCACGGAGAAACTGCGGCTCACGACGGGATTGTTTAAAACGCCCTTCAGTGCCGAGATCCTGACCGGTCGTCCCAATATTCTTCTCGCCGAGCGAGCGCGCGCGGTCAATGCCATCGCTCCGGGTCGGCAGGTGGGCGCTACGCTGTCTGCCCCGCTTGCATCAGACCGGCTTACGGTGACCGCCGGGGCATTCAATGGGACGCCCGGCCTTCAGCCCAAAAAGAATGACAATCTGCTGTACACGGGACGCGTTACCGGGCGTCTCTCGGTGGGCGAGGGCCAACTGAAACTGGGCACGAACGCGGCCTACAAAATTGACCGGGACTACGCCTTTGCTGGTCGGTCCAATTTTACGGGCTCTCGGCTCCTATACGGGGCAGACGCCTCCCTTGTCCTGAATCGCTGGCTGGTTGAGGGAGAGGTGGATGGGGCCCGGCTCAGTCCCGACGGCGCCGACGACGCCTCTCCCTTTGGCTTTTACGTAACGGCCGGAGCAGACGTGATCGAAAATCACCAGGTGCTCGTCCGGTTCGACCAGTACGACCCCGATTTCCCAAACCGGAACGCCCCCACGGACCAGGTTGGCATTGGGTACAACTACGAACCGTCGTCCCTACTGCGCGTGCTGCTCAACTACCAAACCCCCGTCGATGCGCTGAGCGACGGCGTCCTCACGGCCCGCCTGCAGGTCGCTCTTCGCTAACGGATCTGTCGTTCCTGTCTCCCTCCCCCCCAGACAACATTAAAGTCGGGGATGGAGGGCCACTATGGAGGGCCACTCCCATCTCACACCGGGCGCTAGGCGGATTCGGCCGTCGACTCGGAGTCGCTGCTGGTGCCCTGTCCGTACGTCCACTGTACGGCATGCTGCAGCAGTTCGGACACCGTGTCGAATCCGAGCTTTTCCTTCGCTCGCCGCCGATACGTCTCGATGGTTTTGCGACTCAGGCTCAAACGGTTCTGAATCTCCTGCACACTAAAGCCCTGCCCGAGCATCTGAAAGACGGTCATCTCCCGATCCGTGAGCTCGTCAATGGTAAAACGCGGCTCCGAGCTTCGTCCCCTCGCCACCTTGTTCAGAATGCGGGACGACATTTTGCGGCTCAGATACACCTCGTCATCGTGTACCGATCGGATGGCCTCGACGATATTCTTTGTCGGCTCGCTCTTCATGAGGTACCCCGTGGCCCCCGCTCGGATGGCCCGCTCGGCGTACACGTTTTCGTTGTACATGGAAAAGACAAGCATCCGCACCTCCGGATACTGCGAGCGCACGTTCTGCACGAGATCGAGCCCGTGGGCATCATTAAGCGAGATGTCCACAATAGCCACGTCGGGCTGTAGAGTTTCGATCTCGTCAAACGCCTCGTCGGACGATCCCGCCTCTCCGCAGATTTCCATGTCGATGGTGCTTTCGACGGTGCTGCGAATCGCCTCCCGGATGACCGGATGATCGTCCACGAGGTAGATGCGAATGTGATCGGTGGGGCGCGAGTTGGGCGACATGGTGGGAAGCAGAAGCTGAATAAGGAAAGTAGGGGAAGGCCTCAGTCAGTTCTCCCCAGCGTTTTTGCTCCTCCGGTGTTCGGGAGTTGCCTCCGAAGATAAGACCTCTACTCATATTTTTAAACATACGTACAAATTCTCTGTGCACGCACCATCTTTTAAAAAGAATACATGAAAGCAGGCTTCTTCTTTCCAGTCGCAAATTGCAAGAGGAGCAGCCGGCGTGATTTCTCATCTCGCGAACGCCGGATATAGAAGGAGGCACCGGGAGCCATATCGACAGGACGCAGATCTGGGATCGGAAGCATTCGACTGCACTTCTCCGGCCTCCTCTCCCGACGGCACGCTCCTCTTCGTAGAACCGCCGGACCGGCCGAATCAAAAAATATCCCTGATCCTTAAATATTTATTTACAAAATTTTACTTTTATTTGTTTTAACTCGTATATAAGCATCCATTACTTGTGCGGCGGAGCAATCGCACCTCGTGAGATTCCGGCATGCAACACTTCAAGTTCTCTCCGAACGGGTCGGTATTCTCATGTTCGCATTCGTGAACGAAAATAGATGCCATCCGACATCGACGGAATCAGAAACGGGGATCGAGGAACTGTCCTCACTCCACCCTTCGGTTGCACACTTCTATGCCGAGAACTGAGAAGACCACCTTTTTGAGCGATTCACGTGGTTGGGCAACCGAGACAACGAGTCACGGCGACGCAGCTCCTACGCGATTGTCTTCCCGGGATCGGCATAAACAGGGGGCCTTTCAGCGTCGATTCCACGACGTCACCGGGCGTTGTGCACCGCGGTTCACTGGGGGACGACGGTGATGCTGCGCCTTGCACTTCCGACGAACGGTGACGGAGACCTGGGAATCATCCTCTCTGAAATCGGCCGACGTGCACTCCCACGTCGCCGTGTGCCGCCCCGATATCTACATCCACATTCTGCCTTTCTACTGCTAAATTCTTTATCCGACGCTATGCTTCGTTTTTCACTTTACAATTTCTGCTGCTTCTCTGTCTATACGGCTCTTGTGATCGCACTGGGCTTTACGGCTAATTCCACATCAGCACAAACCCCGCTGACCACGATTGAAAACGAGGGCGGCGATGTGCGCTTCCAACTCAACGACGACGGCGGGCTGCTCGTCCCCGGAACGTCTCGTCCCGAAAATCCCAACAACTCCTCCATTCCGGCCACCGGCAGTGGAACGCGGATGATGTGGTTCCCATCGAAAGCCGCCTTTCGTGCCGGAAAGGTTGGGCTTAAGAGGGACGGCGCACAGTGGAATCCCTCAAAGGTTGGATTCTATTCGACCGCCTTCGGTGTAGACACGGAGGCCAGCGCCGATGCCGCGACGGCGATGGGGCGGCAAACGACGGCCAGCGGCAAGTCCGCCACCGCAATGGGGCGAGAAACGACTGCCGAAGGCCCTCGCGCCACAGCAATGGGTTGGAAAACGACTGCCGACGGTATTTCCTCCACGGCGATGGGGCGATCAACAAAGGCTAGCGGGGCCACCACTACGGCGATGGGCTTCGGAACGACTGCCAGCGGCACTCTCGCCATAGCGATGGGGGATGAAACGACTGCTAGCGGGAATACCGCCACGGCGATGGGGGAGCGGACGATCGCTTCGTCGCCCACTTCGCTCTCCATCGGTTCCTACAATCAAGCAAACCGTTTGGTAGACGGCACACTGTTCGTCGTCGGAAACGGCAATTCTAGGACCCGTTCAGACGCAATGCGGCTTGACGAAAACGGGAATCTCACGATCAGCGGACGCCTCAATCAGAATTCCGACCGCCGTCTGAAGACGGACATCCAATCGTTGGGAGACTCCATCCTGTCGAAGCTCACCGAGCTTCGCCCGGTTCGGTACGAGTTTCGGAATCAACAGACCCATCCCTCGGGGCAGCACATCGGCCTCCTTGCCCAGGATGTGCGCAAAGAGTTTCCGCGCCTCGTCAGCGAGGGTGCCGGCGGGTACCTTTCGCTCGCCTACCCGAAGCTGTCGGCAGTTCTGGTGAAGGGCCTTCAGGAGCAGCAGGCGCAGATTGAGCGGCAGAAAACGCAGCTCGCCGAGAAGGAAGAGCAGATCGACCAGTTGCGCGCCCAACAGCAAGAGATCGAGCAGCGTCTCACGGCCCTCGAATCGAGCACGCCCTCGCGGGCAGCCGGCTGGGCCGGTGCGCTCCCGATCGGCGGGATGGGTATACTCATCATCGGTGGACTGCTCGGGGCAAGTCTTCTCCATCTCTACCGCCGGTAGATCATCTGGTCCGTGACTGAACAGGGGGGGACCGACCCGCAAATGACGTTCTGCGTGCTGTCGGTCCCCCCACGTTCCGAGAACCCGATTCCATGCACGATTTCACGGATCGATGACGCTCCCGTCCCACTCAACGCAACGCGCCTGACACCCAACACCATGTCTATATTTCACCGTACGATTCCGCTGTTTTTCCTTCTCATTCTGCTCGTCGTTCCCGCCCGGGCCCAAACCCTATCCGTTCAGAACGGCGCCACCGTGGAGGTCTCGAACCAGGCCACTCTTGATCTGGAAGGGACCCTGATGGATCTCGGCGACGCCGACTCCGACGCTCTCCTGCAAGAAACGAACGCCGGGCGCGTCACCGGGGGACAACTTGAAGCGACCCGCGTGCTGAATGCGCCCGATGCGGCCGATCCCGCCGGCCTCGGGGCCGTGATCAGTACGGCGGCCGGTCTGGGCCCCGTCACCGTGATCCGAGGACACACGGCCCAGACCGGCGGCAGCAACGAATCGATCCGGCGCTACTACCAGATCCGTTCCGCCATCGCCGAGGGCGAGGTCAGCGGAACATTCACCTTCACATACCACGACGCCGAGCGCAACGGCCTGGCGGAAGGTGCGCTCACGCCGTTCAAATCCGCCGACGGCGGCACGTCATGGACCCGCATGGCCGCTGCCAACCGCAACACGGTCCCAACCGGCGGAAATACGGTCACGCTCAACGACGTGTCGTTGCTCAACCGGTGGACGCTCGGAGCCGAAGGCAATCCGCTTCCGGTGGAGTTTGCCTCGTTGGAGGGACGCCTCGCGTCCGGGGCGGCACACCTTTCCTGGCAGACAAACTCAGAGAGCAATAATTCTGGTTTCGAGGTGCAGCGTCGCACCGCCCACTCCCAGGCGGCGGACGCCTGGACGAAGGTGGGATTCGTAGAAAGCACGGCCCCCGGCGGGACGACCACGAATCAGCAGTCGTACCGCTTTGCCGATGAAGACCTTCCGTACGCGGCCGATACGCTGGAGTATCGTCTCCGGCAGGTCAACCTGGACGGCACTGGAGAGCTCACCGATCCAATTCGCGTCGCTCAACCGGCAAGCAAACTGGCCCTGCAAGCTCCGTTCCCGAATCCAACCTCCAAGCAGACAACCATCCGCTTCGCCCTCCCCGAACCGACGAACGTGTCCCTCCGAATCTACGACACCCTGGGGCGGGTGGTGAAAACGCTCACGCAGGGCAAGCGGGCCGGGCGCCACAACATACGAGCCGACCTCTCCGATCTGTCGAATGGGACCTACTTCCTGCTTTTGGAGGCAGACGGACAGAGCCGTACCCAGCGGCTCGTCATTCTGGAGTAGCCGTGTCCAACGGATTGGTTCATCCAGGTTGTGGGATATGCGTTGTATCCCCGCAACTCACAACTTGAGTTTGGTTGCAATCCGCCGATCCGGTCGTTCTGAGCACTCAGAGCGGCCGGATCGGGGTATTTGAAACCGGTCCCGAGCGCTTATACCAAACCCGCCTGCAAAGTTCAGGGTTGTAGAAATATCAGAACAGGCGCAAA
>CAYOWD010000199.1:0-8186 GCA_964407535.1 uncultured Salinivenus sp.
TGTAGGTGGACTCGTCGTAGACGTAGTAGTCGTCGTCCATGTCGCGGACGTGGACAAGCCCCTCGACGAGAAGTTCGGTGAGTTCGACGAAGACGCCGAACTTGGTGACCCCGCTCACGACGCCTTCGAAGACGTCGCCGACGTGGGCCTGCACGTACTCGACCTGTTTGAGCTTGATGGACTCCCGTTCCGCTTCCTCGGCGTTGCGTTCCTGCTCCGAGCAGTGCTCGCATCGGCTGGCCAGCTCTTCCACGCTGGGGGGCGACTGTCCCGTCGCGTACCGCTTGAGCAGACGGTGCACCATGAGGTCCGGATAGCGCCGGATGGGACTCGTGAAGTGGCTGTAGTAGTCAAAGCCGAGCCCGTAGTGGCCAATGTTGCCCACCGCGTACTCGGCCTTTGACATGGCCCGGACAATGACCTGTTCTTCGGGCTCTCCCTTGACGGTGTCGATGAGCGTCCCGAGGTCGTCGTTGGTCGCATTGCCGTCCGTCAGGGGCAGTTCGTGTCCGAAAACGCGAACGTACTCGGCCAGCTGGCGAATTTTCTCCGCGTCGGGGGCGTCGTGAACGCGATACACAAAGGGCAGCGGCTCGTCGCGATTCTTCGTCCCGTTGGTGCGAATGCGCTCGTTGTGCCCCGGCGCCCCGATGTGGGAGGCAACGGTGCGATTGGCCAGGAGCATAAGCTCCTCGATGAGCCGGTTGGAGGCCTGACGCTCCTTGCGGATGATGTCGCGCGGGTGGCCGTCGTCGTCGAGAAGGACCTGCACTTCGTTGGACCCGAAGTCGATGGCGCCCTCCCGGAGGCGCTTCTCGGTAAACATTGTGGCCAGTCGGTTGGCGCGCACCACCTCGTCGGAGATGGGATCGTCCGGACGGCCGCCGTCGATGTACGTCTGTGCCTGGTCGTACGTAAGGCGTTTCTTCGAGTGGATCACCGTTTCGCGGATGGCATAGTCCTCGATGTCGCCGTCCGAGGTCACCTCCAGTAGCACGGAGAAGGCAAGCTTGTCCTCCTTGGGCCGGAGGGAGCACACCTTGTTGGAGAGCTTCTCCGGCAGCATCGGGATGGTGCGGTCGACGAGGTAGACGCTCGTGGCGCGGCTGAGGGCCTCCTCGTCGATGGCGGTGTCCGGGTCGACGTAGTGGCTGACATCTGCGATATGGACGCCGATTTCGTAGTTGCCGTTTGACAGCTGTTCGACGTGGATGGCGTCGTCGAAGTCCTTGGCGTCGTCGGGGTCGATCGTGAAGACCGGCTTGTTGCGAAGGTCGAGGCGCCGATCGACTTCCGACTGCGGAATCTCGACGGGAATGTCGTTGGCCTCCTCCTCGACCGCCTTCGGGAAGTCGGTTTCGACGTCCATACTCATCGCCAGGGAGAGGACCCGCACGTTTGGGTCGTCGGCCGAGCCGATCACGCGCAGAATGTGGCCTTCCGGGGACGCCTTTCGGCTGTCGAAGCGGTCGATGGAGACCACGACCTTCTCCCCATCCTCGGCCCCACCGAAGTCGTCGGAGGCGACGTACACTTCCTGAAGAATGCGCCGGTCGTCCGGCTCGACGAAAGCGAAATCGCCGCGATGATGGAAGGTCCCCACCACCTTGGTGCGCCGGCGTTCGACGACCTCGACGACCTCACACTCGCGCTTCTTATCGTCGGGGGCGCGGGCCGCCACCGCCACCCGAACGAGGTCCCCGTGCAGTGCCTCGCCCATGTGGGGCTCTCGGATAAAGAACTCCTCGTCGGAGTCTACCGCCTGCACAAACCCGAAGCCCTGCTCGTTGCATTCCAGCACGCCGGTGCGGTGGGTGGCGCGGTCCTTGTATTTATACTTTCGCCCCTCTCGTTTCACGAGCCGTTGGGCGCTCATCTCTGCCAGCACGTCGCAGAAGCGGAGATAGGCGTCGTTGTCATCAATGCCCAGTCCCTTCGCAATGTCGCCGGATCGGTGGGCGGTGTCCGGATGCTCACGCAGGAACTGAAGAATGTTCTTCCGGATCTTCTCGTCTTTGGAGGAAGGTTCGGTGGTCGATTCGGTCACGTGAAGCGGGGGATCGTGGAAGAATGCAATAATACCGATCAAGCAATGCCCCGTTGGATCAGCCGCAGCCGCTGCCAGGGACGATCCGTTGTGAACACGGGTGGGTGCACCGTCCCGAAGGCTGGCAACTGCCGATTCTATCCAACGCCTGATCAAATAATAACAGAAATTCAACTGAAAGGGGCGTCGACCGTTCGGGACCGGACGAAAAAGTCATACGAGAGCCGGATTATCGATTTCGGCCCTCCGGGCGAGGGTCGGGGGCAGTACCGGTCTCTCCGGAGCGGCGCACCACGGGGGCATCGGGCGATTCCTCCTCCTCTTCCGCCTCGTCGGACGGAGGCGTCTCGTCATCAGGGCGGTCCGGGGACGTGGCATCGTCGTCCGACGAGTCGTCCGGCAACAGCCAGCCGAAGACGCGCTCGAACAAGATTTGCCAGTTGGGAAACTCCGTCTGGTAGGAGAGGCCGGCCCCGGTGCTGCTGGTGAGCGTCTGGCCGCGGGTCAATTCATCGCCGGAGCGGCGGTAGAAGGCTTCGGCGCTTACCCGATTGCTGAGCCGGACCTCCACCACAAACTCGCCCTGCGGCCCTTCGGCCCGTCGCTGGTTGGACTCGTCGCCGCTGTACACGCCCTCCCCACGAATCACGAGCCGTTCGTTCAGGAGGCGAAGGGCGATTCCGTAGATCAGGTCGAGGTCATTCGGGTTTTCGCCCTGGACGCCGAAATTGAGGTCGACGTTCGGAAGGGCGGCGCCGAGGTAGCGATTCAACTGGCTCGCCACCAGCTGCGAGACGCTGTTGAACGCCAACTGGTTTCCGGCAGTGGCGAGGCTGCCGCTCGTGGTGCCGTCCGCGTTGTTGGTCCCGCCCCCTGTGAACGACTCGGTCGTGAGGAGGAAGGTATTGGTGAGGAGCACACTCGTCGCGTATTCCGTCGTACGGTCCGATTGGTTGAGAATGGCGTCGAGCGTGCGGGAGCCCACGAGGTTGGTTCGCTCGTCGCGAACACGGGCGAGGCTCAGATTTACCTCGGGCGTTTCGACCCGGCCGCCGATGTCGAGCTTGACCCGTACAGGAATGCGTCCCGAGTTGTCGTCGTAGCCGGGAAGTCCGGCGGGCGATGCTCGGGTGCGATAGTCGGCCTTGAGGTTCAATTGGGCATTGGTGGGGGGACCGTCCCAGGAAATCGTTCCCTCATTAATGTTGAAGCGACGCACAAAGACCTCGCCGGCCGTGAAGAGGTAGGTGCCGCCCGTGACGGCATAGTTGCCGAACACCCGAAACTCCCCTTCTTGCCGCTGGAGCTGCACGCGCCCCGAGCCAACGGCCGTTACCACGTCTCCGACCACCGGGTCGAAGACGAGGTGCACGGTCGATTCGTCGGGGGCGAGAACGTTGATGTCAATCTCCAGGCCGTCGAGAAACGACGACTCGCCCTCTGGACGATCGGAAAGGATGTTGTCGCGCCGAGTGAGATCGCGGAGGTCGGGAATGGTGCCGGTTGAGTCGGCAAAGACGAAAAAGCCGGAGCCGTCGTCCACGCCGCCTTCGGTGACCGGAATGTAGAGCTCGCTGTCGGGGGTCGTGCGGGCCCCTTCTGAGCGCAGCTTGGCGTTGGGGAGCGGGCCCGTGAGGGTGACGGGGCCGGAGGCGCGGATTTGTCCGTAGAAGGGAAGGTCTTCGGAGTCGGTAACGTTGATGATGGAGAGCTCGTCGAGGGTTGCGGACAGGTCGAAGGAGAAAAATCGGTAGTCGTTGAACAGAATACTGCCGCGTACGACCCCCGAGCCCCCATTGTCCGCGACGGACAGTTTGCGCACGTGAATTCCCTGCCGGTCTATCTGAACCGGGCCGCTCGCCGTGTACGAAAGTCCAAACTTGGGCAGGGTGAAGTGGCCGTCCTGGATGGACAGGTCGGCATCGAAGACGGGATGGAAGAAGTGCCCACCGATGTGGACGGTGCCGGCCGTATAGCCGCGAATATTGGCGAGCGTGTCGTCGAAAATGTATTTGAAAAAGAACAGGTCGGCCCGGTCGATGTTGACGGTGAGGTCCAGTTGGTCGGTGGTGGAAGCGGCCGTGGACGCGGCCCATCCCGGAAGACGGATCCGTCCCTCCATCTGGAGGGCATTGTCCTCGATTTTACGGGGGCCGTCGGGGACGAGCGGGGGGCCGTCGAGGGACTCCAGGGTGGAGGGGCCGGGGGTCAGGGCTGCCTCGACGAGCAGGTCGGGCGAGTCGGAGGTGAGCCGGGTTTGGGCCCGGAGGTCGCCGAGCACACGTCGGTCGAAGGTCAGCCGGTCCACCGTAAAGTTGCTTCGGAGTTGCGGCTGGGCCCATCCGCCCGTCATGGCCACCTCGCCGTTGAGGCGGCCGCCGAGTGGGCGGGGAAGGGACAGCATCTCGCCCACCGGATAGAGCAGAAGATCGGTCATTTTCGCGTGGAGGGTGTCCGACGGAGCGGACGAAAGCGTGCCGTGCAGGAGCAGGTTCTGATCACGATCCACGTACGGGCGCGGGCTCTCAAGCGACAGGGAGTCGGCGGTAATGGCATTGGGATGGATCACCACGGTGGCGGGCCGCTCGGTCGTCCAGTCGTACTGGCCCGCGCCGGCGTACAGGTCACGGATGCGGAGGCGGAGGCCGTTGTCCAGGTGCACGTTGCTTGCGAGTCGGAAGGGGCCGGTGCGGCCGATGCCCTGCACCGTTGCGTCAAGCGTGCCGCGTCCCTGGGTGAGGCTGAGTGTAGCCGTCGGTTTGGTGAGATGTCGCTTGCCGAGGTGCAGGCTCGCGGCCTGGACCGAGACGGACGTGGTGAGTGCATTAAGCAGATCCGGCTGGAGGGATCCCTGCATGCTGTAGGTCGCCCTCAGGGAGTCGACGCGGCGCGAGCCCATTTCCAGGTGGGTGGCGCGGAGCGTACCGGACGCACTGAGGGTATCGGGGCTAATCGTGAGGGTGGTCGTGGCGTGCACACCGTCGCCCCGATCGGGGGCGGCGGGCCACCAGCGTTGCAGCAAGTCCATTCGATGGATGGCGAGCTCGCCGTAAATGTTGCGAGGACGCGGGGGCACGTCGGCATTGCGTAGGGACCCGAGAAGGGGCGTCTCTGGGGTCGAGGAAAGCGCCGAATCGGGGGGCGTCCGGCGTGCGCCCGCAATTTCCTCTTCCACAGCGCGTCGGAGGGCGCGTCCCCACAACTGGCCGGACCGACGCAGGGCAGGGGCGAGGGGCGTTCCGTCGATCGTCATGGAGCCGATGGTGCCCTCTAGCTGAAGGCGGGGCTCGGGCGAGGAGGACTCTGTAAGGGTAAGGGTGGTCTGGTGCGGAGGAAGGAGACGGCGATCGTCGCCGTGCTGGAGCTTGGAGCTATCGACGGCAAGGGTTAGGGAGCCCGTCAGGGTCTGCCACGTATCTCCATATCCCTTTGCGGAGAGGGTAGCGTTGAGTTGGCTGGTCGGAAGGGCCGGGTGGAGGCCGTCGAGGTCCAATCGATTGGTCGAGAGGAGGGCATCGTACACGGGGACGGCCCCGGTGTCGCTGAGCGTGCCCTGAAGCGAGAGGGTGCCGCCGCCGGGTTGCTGGACAGAAAGTTCGCCCTGCGCATTTTGTTGGTCCACCATTAGCGTCAGGTGAGCGGCGTCAAAGCGGCGCGTGCCCACTCGGGAGGAAGACAAGGAGGCGTCGAGCTCCCCGCGAAGCGTTCCGAGGCGGGTGCCGGTGCCGTCAAGGGTGGCCCGGCCGGTCAGGTGGCTGTCGAGTCGATCAATGTCGGTAAGGGGAGCCAGGTTGAGGCTGTCGACCCGAACGGTGCCGTCGTAGGTGAGCGAGGCGTTCGTTGAGCGCGTCACGTCGAGCGATCCACGAACGGCCCCGGGGGAGCCCTGTGCCGAAAGGGTGCTCGTAAGGTCGAAGGTCGGGCGCTTTTGGTTGCGCCACGCCACCGTGCCGCGCACTTCGGCATCCAACTGAACCGGTCCGATGGCCTGAATCCGGTCGGTTGGGGCGTCCGGCCACACCGAACGGAGATCCGAGGGACGGATCTGACTTTGGAGGAGGCGAGCGTCTACGTCCAGGGAGTCGGGCAGTCCGAAGACGGTCCCTTCGATCACCGCGCGAGAGCGCCGGTGGCGCATCGTGAGACGGTTGACCACGAACCGGTTTGCGGACCTACCGATTTTTCCTTCGACTGTCATCTCGTTCCGCAGCGGCAGGCGGGGCACTAGGCGGCGAAGTTCGTCGTAATCCAGCCGACTCTCAGCCAGCGTGAGCGTCATGGCGGGCGCATCCGTGCGCGACGACGGTTGAATCGTTCCTTCTGCCTCAATTCGGGTATCGCCAAGCTCCAGGGAGAACGGCGTGAGCGTCCACTGGTCGATCTGTTTCGTAAGGCTGATCTGGGCGGACTCCAGCGTGAGGTCCTTGTCCGGAAGGGTCATTTGCAGGGAACGGAGCGAGACGTGCCTCCGGGCCCCGCTCCAGTCGAGGGACGCGTCGAGGGTGATGCCGTTGAGTTCCGATTCGGTGTAATCGAAAAGCCAGCGCTTCTGGACAGAGGAAGGGGCCGCCCCCGAGCGGGTTGTTGTGATGCGTCCCTCCTTGATTTCCAGGTCCTGCAGTGAGAGGCCGAGGGACCGATCCGATGAGGTTGGGGAGGGGTGTTGGAGCGCGGAGCGAAGATTCCATCCGTCGTCGGCCCGGCGGTGGAGGGCAAGGTGGGGCCGCACCAGGGTAAGGGAGGCAATCGACAGCTCGCCCGTCAGCAGGTAGTGCCAGGAGGGCTCCGCGGCAACGGAGTCGACGCTGACGACGGCACGACCGCTTTCGTCCCGCAGCTGCACGTCCGTGGCCTGCAGGTCCTGCAGGAGGGTTCCTCGAAGCGTGCCTACGTGTAGGCTGCCCGCGAAGCGCGCGTCGAATGCCGATTGCAGCTTCTGCCGGACCTGGTTCCGCCCAACCTCCGTGCGAGTGAGCGCAACGAAGAGGAGGAGCCCGGCCAGAATCACGTAGACACCGGCCCGGAGGGTTCCCCAGACGATACGAGCAACGGTGCGCGGTGAATCGGGCACGAGAGAGCGGCGTTATGACGGAGAAGACATCCCAACAGAACATGCACTGGGCGGGGCATCTCCATAACACGCTCAGGGACCGACCGGCGTTTCACGCTGTGCAGGCAAATTCCCAGGCCTGTTGGGCCTCCGCTCGGCTCACGTCGCCGGTCACCGACGCTTTCCCCAGCCGGTCCAGGACGACGAACCGGATGGTGTCGCCCTTATTTTTCTTGTCGGCGTCCATCGCGTCGTAGAGGGCCTCGAAGGACAGGGAGGCGGGATCGGTGTCGACCGGGATGGCGCGAATGAGGCGATCGGCGCGCTCGCGGGGGATGGCGTCGGGGCGGCGCCGGTGCGACAGGTAGAGCCCGGCCCGCATGCCGACGGCCACCGCCTCGCCGTGCGAAAATGCGCCGTAGCCGGCCACCTTCTCGATGGCGTGCGCAAACGTATGGCCGAAGTTGAGCACGGCTCGCTTGCCGGCTTCCCGTTCGTCCGCACTCACAATGTCGGCCTTGACCTGGACGGCCTGTTCAATCGTTGTGGCGATGGCGTCGCGGTCCCGTCGGGAAAAGACGGGCACCAGGTGGTCTTCGAGGTGTTCGATCAGGTCGACATCCCCGATCAACGCGTGCTTGACCACTTCCGCCATTCCCCCGGTATACTCGTCCATCGGCAGCGTGTCGAGCGTCGTGGGATCGGCGCACACGAGGCGCGGCTGGTAGAAGGCCCCAATCAGGTTTTTGCCGGTGTCGTGGTTGATGGCTGTTTTGCCGCCGACCGACGCATCGACCTGTGCGAGCAGGGAGGTAGGCAGGTGGACGAGCGGCAGGCCGCGCAGCAACGTGGCTGCGGCAAACCCGGCGAGGTCCCCGATCACGCCCCCGCCGAGGGAAAAGACCGGGGTCCGTCGGTCAATGCCCCACTCCAGCGCGGTGTCGTAGATCGTGTGCAGGTGCTCGGCGGACTTGGTGGCTTCGCCGGGCGGCAACACGAGGTCCTTCACCGTCCAGCCGGCCGCGTCCAGGGTGCTGCACAGCGGCGTTCGGTAATGGGCCGCGACGTTTTCGTCGGTCACCAGGACGC
>CAYOWD010000200.1:0-8169 GCA_964407535.1 uncultured Salinivenus sp.
CCCACAGCCAGTACGCCCCGTCAATGTAAAACTGGTAGGTCCCGATCGAAAAGCAGGCGATCCACACCCAGGGCCAGGCCGGCCGCTCCGACAGCACGCCGAGCGCGAGCACCGGCAGGAAATACCACGGGTGGACGGTCGTACTGAAAATCAGAAAGAGCCCAATGGTCACCAGCGCGGCCCGCACGAAGGACCATTGACGCCGCCAGTCTAGGTAATACAGTACCGGCAGCGCGGCCAAAAACAAATACCGGAAAACCGGTCCAATCACCTTGCTCCAGTCCTGTCCCGTCGCGACGTCGGCAACATACTTGACGAGGTAGTAGAGCCCAGCGTTGAACTCGAACAACTGCGAAAAGAGGTCGACCGACGCCTTGATGTGAGGAAGAGTATACGGCGCGGCGTACGGGAGACTGATGCCAACCCCGAACGCCACTCCCGGCCAAATGGCCGTCCATCCGTACCGACGGACGAGGAAGGGCCACAGCACAAAAGGATACAACTTCACCATCCCAGCGGCCGCAACCGCGAGGGAAGCAATGCCTCCCCATCCCCGCCGCACCGCCCACACGAGTCCTACCACACAGAACACCAGGAGTGCCTCTATGTGACCCTGCCCCGCCGTTTCGAGGAGGACGAGCGGATTCCAGGCGTACAACAGCAGGTTGCGCGTCGACGTGAGCCGGCTGAGCACCCAAACGCCCCCGAACTCAACAGCGGTGAAGAGCCCCTTGAGAACGTAATAGCTCACCGTCCAGTCGACCGACTGGACCCATCCGCCCACCGCGAAAAAGACCTGCGCCAGCGGCGGATAGACCGAAAAATACGACCTTGAGTTCATCCGCTCGTAGAGCGGGGACGACTGGAAGCGCGAGAGCGCCCCATTCTCGGGCGCGTACCGGTACGGATTGACGCCCTCCACTTGAATCCATCCGTCCCAGATATATCGATACAAATCGTCTGTGAGCCCCGGGGAAAGCGGAAGAAAGAGGAGCCGCAGGGCCAACGCCCCCCACACCACCTGCGCCGTTGTCAACGGGTCGCGCTTCCAAAGCACACAGAGCCCCAGCGTAGCAACGTAGGACATTCCCACTAAGCTCGGCCACGTTTCCTGCTGCGCGGCGAGAACCGGAAGCAGCAGCAACGACAACGCCACCCCAACAACCGTACCCCGGTCAATCTTTGAATGCGTGAAGTACTGCGAGGGCATAGACAATCCGTACGGATGACGCGGTTCAGGGCAGAATCTCTATATTCACTCGTAAGGCCAGGCCGCCCCTACCGGACGATGGCGGCTTTCTCAAGGACCGGACGCTGATCCGGCGCATTGACCCGAAACAAATAGACGCCGGCAGGCACAAGCTCCCCCCGCCGATTTCGTAGATCCCAGGCCGCGCCCCCGTTCCGGTTTCCTTCGATGTTGAGCTTCCGCACCAGACGCCCATCCGGGGAGTAAATCCGAATGGTGGACGTGTTCGGGAGGCCCGCTATGGTCACAGCGCCGTCGTGGGACTGTGCACGATATGGATTCGGGTAGATAAACACGTTGGAGAGGTCGTTCGCGGGCTTCGTTAACCGCACCGTGGTCCCCTCAGCCGCCAGTTGACTTCCATCAGCACTCTTCATTGCCTCCACCGACAGGGATGATTCCTGGCCGTTGGGACCGAGGACAAGGCCCTCTACCCGCAGAGTGACGACAGAAGCGTCGTCGGACTGTTGAATCGAGGCCACCCGCCCCCTTGGCTGCACTGAATACCGATCACGCTCGGTCGCCGCGGCCGCAGCAAGAGGTTTGTTGAATCGGAGTCGAACGCGGGACTCATCAAGCACCGTTGCCTGCTCGACAAAGAGTGATCGTTGCTCGGACCTCGGAAAGGAGAGCGACGCCTGCGTCTGCCCCACGGCAAGCCCCGTCCGATCCCGGAAGGCGGACCACCGGAGGACCGCTTCCTGATCGGCAACGGCATCTGGGAAGCGCAGCACAACCGCCGCGGATTCGCGGGACTGCACCAGCCGCTCCGGCGTCCGTGCCTCTGCCCCAAGCTCGAATTGCTCCGGCTCCAGTCCCGTTCGAAGAGGCTCCGTAAACGTCAGCCGGGCCGTCGTCGGCGACGGATGTTCAATCGTTTCCACCGTTGCAGGCGGATGGGGACGCACCGTTTGTCCCCTAGACAGAGGGGATCGCTTTCCTCCCTCCCAGGCCCGCAGGGCATACCGACGGGGTTCCCCCCCCGTCGCCTCGTACGACGAATCGGCCTGCGTAGAAAGCGAATCGAGGTCGCCGTCCGGCGGCCCGGCGTATACGGTGACGGAGTCCGCCCCCGGAGCCGCCCAGGCCAGCTTGGCGGACGAGACCCCGCCGGGCCGTGCGTACGTCCATTGTGGAGGCGCCACGTCGACCGCCCGGTCGTTTACGACGAATCGGACGAGCGTCTCTCCGGCACTCTCCGCAAGAATCGACGGCGCCCCCGTTCCGTTGAAATCAGCCGCCACCAGGCGGCGGCTCTGGAGCGGCAGGCCCTCGTCATTCTGATAGAGTACCCGCCACGTTCCGCCGCCGGTACGATCCAGGACGAGAAGCGACGGAGCATGCGCAACGATCACCTCGTCCCGCCCGTCTCCATCTACATCCGCAGCCGTCATGGCACCGCGCGGACTGTACGGACCCGCAATGGGCAGTCGAAAGACCCGCTCGTACTGATCATCTCCCACACTGCTCCACACGGAATAGTGGGTAAACGACGACGATGTGGCCGCTGTGGCAAAGGAGGAGACGGACCCGCCCGCGAAGTTGCCCACGGCAAAGCGATTCCCCGCGTCCGTCCGTGCCGTCTCGTGCGTCCAGGCCACCTTCATCGCATCGTCGCCGGTGGACTCATACACGACGAGGTCCCCGTCCCGATCTCCCACGAGCACATCCCGTCGTTCATCATCGTCAAAGTCGCCAGTGCCCGCGTTCGGGGCGTCAAACAAATTACTGAGGATTTCGTTGCGGCCGTCCGTCGAGGTGGGATTGGTAAGCTGGAGGACGGACTGAAAATCGGCACCTGCACTGGCGGATGCCCGCTCCAGCACCTCCAGTTGTTGGAGCTGTGAGCCCAGGATTTCCCCCTTCGCATCTCCATCGAGATTCGTCAACTGAATGCCGCTTACCACATCGGTGCTTGACCGACCCTCTTGCACCGTATCGGCGAATACGACTCTTGCCGGAAAGGCAGACGAAGACTCCTGCTCCAGCAGAAGCGTCCCCTCCCGGATCTGAAGCAGTAACTCCTCTTGCCCATCGTTGTCGGTGTCGCCCACGTCCCGCGGCGCAAATCCAACGTCCTCGGGCGTGTAGGAGGCGATCAGGGTGTCGACCGGAGCAAAGTCCTCCCCCCTCCACTCAAAGGACCGAAGGGTATCCGACACGCCGCCGTCGGCGGACTGATTCAGCACAAGCTCCGAGAGGCCGTCGGCATCAAAATCCGACACCGTAGGCATGAGCGTACCTCGTGGAACCGATGTCTCGGTCCGGCGGAGAAGTGCTGTATTTTCCTGACTCGGTGGTACCTGAAGAGTAGTGTCACGCGTCGTCATTAATCCACTGGTATTCGTCGCTTCCACCGCTACATCAACAGGTCCTCCCCTGCCTTCCTCATCGGGCCACGTGACGGTGTGACGGCGCGTCACCCGTTCACTTCGAAGCGTATCGGTGCTGCCTGCATGCTGTAGCGTCGTCCGGAGACGCGTCCGATCGTCCGTCTTCAGGTCGGCAACGATACCGTTGTGCCCGCGCACGCGACCCGCCGCCAGGAACTCCACGTCAATCGACGGCGGCGAGCGATCAACGATGACGCGCCGACGATCTTCGATGGTCCGTCCATCCTGCAGCGTCGTCACCAGCCGCAGCGTATATTCCCCTTCCGACAACGCTCCCACGTCCCACCGCGCCAGCGTGTCGCGGCGCATCTGCGTGTCTTGCGGCGGTACGATTTCGGTCCAGGGATCCGGCCGATCATCGAGATTTGACGTCCCCTCTGCGTACAGCACCGAGTAGTGGGCGAAACTGGGATCGAGCGCCGTGCCCACCACCGGCACCGTCTCTTGATCGGAAACACCCTCGTTGTTATCGGGCCGGTTGATTTCGGTCCGGGCCGGGTATGCTCGTTTCAACGCCGCATCGACGTTGAGCAGGCCCGATCCCGTCCGGTGATCCCAGTTCTCCGCCGTCAAATCCTCTGCCGTCGCGGTCAGAATACTGCGCACAGACGCCGGAGAGAGCGACGAGTCCGCCGAGCGCAGCAGGGCCGCGGCCCCGGCCACCTGGGGCGCCGAAAACGACGATCCCGAGGGATTGTGGTACAACTCCTCCTGTGTCGGCGAACGGCCGCTCTGGAGCGCGGACGCCGGGAAATTGGCCGTGTAGACGTTGGAACCGGGGGCGCCGATATCCACGCCGATGCCGAACTGACTCCGGTTTGCGTCGGGAAGTCCGTCGCCGTCCTCGGCCAACCACACGACGGAAAGAACTTCCGGGTAATCAGAGGGATAATGCGGGTCGTCCGTCAACGTATTTCCGGCGGAGCCTACAATGACGACGCCCTGCTCGTGGGCGTATTCAATCGCGTTCCGGATGACGGGCACAGACTTCGACCGACCAAAGGACAGGTTGAGCACGTCGACGTCGGTCTCCGCCGCGTAGGCAATTGCCGCCGCAATGTCGTCCACTTCCCCGAACCCGTCTCCGCCGAACGCGCGCAGGGCCACGAGACGAGTGTCCGGGGCCACCCCCGCAATGCCGTTATCCGTCCCCGGACTTCCCGTCGCAATGGCGGCAACCGAGGTGCCGTGCCCGCTCCCTTGTCCGTTCGGATCGGTGGAGGGGTCCGGATCCCGGTCGGCAAACTCTCCCTCCTGCAAAGGCGACGCCCGATCGACGAAGTCGTACCCAATGACATCGTCGACGTACCCGTTTCCGTCATCGTCCGTCCCATTCAGATTGTCTCCCTCGGGCCGCCCGCTCCCACTCACATCTTCCTCCTCATTTACCCAGAACTGGTTCGTCAGATCGGGATGATTGAGGTAGAATCCCGTGTCGACGACGCCGATCTTGACGTCGTTGTTGCCCTGTGTGTTGGACCAGGCATCAATGGCGCGAATCACCTCCAGATGATCCAGACGGCCCGCAACCGCGTTGTCCGAACGCAGATGGGGAAACACCCCCCGCCGGAATTTTCCCCCTCGCTCCACTTCGAAGGTGTAGTTTGGGTGCGCGTAGGCAACATCATCTCGGTTCTCCCAGTGCCCCAACAGACGGCGGAGGGTCGTAGAATCGGACACGCTGAGCCGATACGCCCCGAGCGGCGACGGATTGGTCCCGGCAGACTTTCGAGACGCACTGTCCCCTCCCCCAATGGCCGAAACGGCCTGTACGCCTTCAAATAGCGAATCGGGCACATTGGACGGAGTGGATTTGCTGCGCCCGCCCGAGAGGACTGATTGCAGTGCGGCCCCACTTTGATTGGAGGGTCGAACAATAAGCTCAACGCCCCCCGTCGAGGAGGACTGCGCAAACGCTCCGGAACAGAATGAAAGGAGGAGACCCGTCGCCACCGCTGCGCGCGCGAAATGGTGATATTTCATTTGCAATAACAGAAATTAGATTCGGACAAATTGGTCATTATACCAAATCCGTTTACAAAGTTCGGGATTGGAGATGTGTCGGTAGGGCCACCCCAACGGAGTTGCCTAACGAGTTCAGCTACAGAGTTGGGATCACACGCTCACAGGTCGGTCAACCGGGAACCGACTCCGGATCAACCCTCCGAAATGTCTTGGTCGTCTCCGTCAGATTCTCACACCCGTCGGAGCGGAGAACGACGATGTCCTCGATCCGAATGCCGAAGTCCTCTGCTGGGACGTAAATGCCGGGCTCAATGGTCACACAGGCCCCCGGCGGCAGCTCGTCTTCAGAGGTGCGGGACACCCGCGGCCATTCATGCACCTGCAGTCCAATTCCATGTCCGAGTCCATGTCCAAAGTGGTCCCCGAACCCTGCTTCCTCAATCACATCCCGGGCAATGGCGTCCAGCTCCTTCCCAGTCATGCCGGACTGAGCCGCCGAAAGCGCCCGTTCCTGGGCCTCACGCACCGCCTCGTACCCCTCCCGGGCCGCCGCACTCGGTTCCCCAACGGCCACCGTACGGGTCATGTCCGACGCATATCCGTCGAGAATGCCGCCCATGTCGAGGACTACGACATCTCCGTCCTGAAGCGTCCGATCCGTCGGCCGGGCGTGGGGCTGCGCCCCGTTCGGCCCGGAGGCTACGATCGGATCAAAGGCCATCTTGTCGGCGCCGCGCTTCAGATGCTGATAGGTAATCTCAGCCGCAACCTCTCGCTCCGTCACGCCGGGGCGCAACACAACGTCCAGAACGTAGTCGAACACCGTCTCCGTGAGCCGCTGCGCCCGTTGAATGCGGCGGACCTCCGCATCCTCCTTTTTTCCAACCAGACGCGTAAGAATCCCGGATTTCGGGATCCAGTCTACGCTGGAGCACCGCTCTTTCAGCTTCCCGTGCCGGGCCACCGTTACGTTGTCCGCCTGAATCACCACCCGCTGAAAGCGCTCCAGGAGATCCGCTTCCACAAGCTCCGTGATGAGCCCTTCCGTCGCGATAATCACCTCTGCCCCCTCCACTTCCTCCTCGGCCTGCTCCGTGTAGCGCCCATCCGTCACGAAATACGCGTGCGCCGAGCTCACCAGCAGCAAGCCGTTCGATCCCGTAAACCCGCAGGCCCACCGAATATTCGGAAGCGCGGACAACAGCATCGCATCCGCATCGAATTCCGACAGTCGATCCCGCACTCGGGAGAGTCGATTCGCCATTCTACTTCGTGCCTCTTCTGCAACGTACATGCGGCCATTCATTCCCCTCCCGCAAAGCCTGTCCCACTACTCTTTGTCCCGGCCCGAATAGTAATTCGGCGACTCCTGCGTAATTTCAACGTCGTGCGGGTGACTCTCCCGGATGCCTGCCGCCGTCGTCCGCAGGAACTGCGCGTTCTCGTATAGCTCCTGCACCGTCTCACAGCCGCAGTAGCCCATCGCCGCACGGAGTCCGCCGGTCATCTGATGGATGACCTCACTGAGCGTGCCGCTGTAGGGAACGCGCCCCTCAACCCCCTCCGGCACGAGCTTTTCGAGCTCATCCTCTGCATCCTGGAAGTAGCGGTCCTTGCTTCCGGCATCCATTGCGCCCATCGATCCCATGCCGCGGTAGGATTTGTACTTCCGGCCTTCGTAGATGATGGTCTCTCCCGGACTCTCTTCGACACTTGCGAAGAGCCCCCCGATCATCACGGCACTGGCACCGGCCGCCAACGCCTTCGGAATGTCGCCCGTCTGCTTAATTCCGCCGTCCGCGATGATGGGGATGCCTTCTGCCTGCGCCACCTCCGCGCATTCCATGACGGCAGAAAGCTGCGGAACGCCGACCCCCGCCACCACCCGGGTGGTACAGATGGACCCCGGCCCGATGCCGACTTTCACGCAATCCACGCCGGCTTCAATGAGGTCGCGAGTCCCTTCCGCCGTGCCCACATTCCCGGCGACCACCTCCACCTCATTTCCGAAGCGCGAGGAAATCTTGTCGACCGTATCCAACACCCCGTCAGCGTGCCCGTGGGCCGTATCGATAACCACAAAGTCGACCCCAACATCGGCCAGAGCCGACACGCGATCCGTCACGTCCGGCGTCACGCCAACGGCCGCTCCCACACGAAGCCGTCCGTGCTCGTCCTTACACGCATTGGGATGCTTCCGGCGCTTCCGAATGTCCTTAAAGGTGATGAGGCCCTTGAGATAGCCCTCATCGTCGACAACGGGAAGCTTCTCGACCTTATGTTCCTGCAGAATACGGACCGCTTCGTCGAGCGTCGTTCCGACCGGGACCGTCACCAAATCGTCCTCGGTCATCATCTCCCGAATCGGCGTATCCCCCTCTAGCTCAAAGCGCACGTCACGGTTCGTCACAATGCCCACGAGCTTGTCGGACTCGTCGACGACTGGAATGCCCCCAATCGAATAGTGACTCATCTTGTCGCGTGCATCCGACACCGTGTCGTGCGGCGAGATCGTAATCGGGTCGAGAATCATCCCATTCTCCGACCGCTTCACGCGACGCA
>CAYOWD010000201.1:0-1526 GCA_964407535.1 uncultured Salinivenus sp.
TGACCTATCGAATCCATCCCGAAAAAGTTTAGCAAACTGCTCACGGCTCAGTAGATTTGAAGTGGCGTCGCTCATATTCGCCCACTCCTCGTCTGCGAGAACGCCTAGCCGGTCGAGAAAGGCAGGGCGCGCCTTCACAGCAGCGATCTGTTCGGCATCACCAGCGAGCGTGCGTAGCGCCACGTCGACGCCTTCATCGGAGTGAATTGGTAGCAGTCCGGCTTCGGCCATCGCCTCACGATACTCTGTGTCCGATGCCACCCCGACATTGCCCCAATAGCCCCAGTTCACAACTCGGACTCGGGTATCGGGATCGACTCTGTCACGTAGTTGCTGTGCCCAAGCGTCTTTGAAGGTGCACCCAGCAACGTAATTGGCCTGTCCAGGATTAGCGGCAAATGTCTGGCATGTCGAATAGAACAGCAGGAAGTCAGGCGCGTCCGCCTGCGTGACGTCCGACAAGACGATACTAGCGGTCACTTTCGGATCAAAGGCGGTACGGAAGGCATCGATGTCCATACTATGCAACGCGCCGTCAGCGAGAGCCAGGGCGGAATGCACAGCGCCGTCGACGGGGCCGAAGCGCTCATGCACCTGTGCCATCACGTCTTCCATTGCCTCGCGGTCGGTGCCGTCAGCGGCACAGTACATCACCTCCCCGCCGGCATCCTCAACACGACTGAGACGTGCTTCCCGTTCAGCCGAAAGCGCACTCCGGCTCACGATGGCGACACGCGCATTCACCCGCTCGGCAATGGTCACAGCGAGTTCCAGCCCAAGCCCTCCAGCGCCTCCAAGAATCAAGTAGACACCCCGATCGCGCAGCGGAATGGAGTCATTAGAGGGCAAGTCAACGGGCGCGAGATGCCGCATGTAGCGTGTCCCCTCCCGATACGCGACAACATCGCCCCCAGAGGCCGATTCGGCGATTAGCCGGTCGAGCGTGGCACCGTTCACGACGATCGACCCAAGGTCGACGGTACGACCATCCAACGACGAGATCTCTTCGATGGCCGTAGTCAAAAGCCCGCGTAGCGACGCCCCCCCTGGCTCCACCACATCCTCGCAGCCGCAGCGCACAGTACGATGTGTGACTAGGGTCACGTCTAACGGGTCCCGCATCCACCCAGCGGTATGGCCTGCCTGCAACAGCGCCAGCATCTGAAGCGACTGCGTGCGCTCCTCAACGGCGGTCGACGCCTCCTCCTCGGCATCGAGCCCTATCAGCAGATACAGCTTCGATGGCACAATGCCTTGTTCGGCAAGCGTATCCACGAGCGTCCGAAAGGCCGTCTGCGGCGAATCAGCATCCCAGTACCAAACCGAATCGTTGGAAGCTAGCGTCTCGGCTCCAGCAATCCAAACCGTCGCGGCGGCATGACCTGCGGCCAGACGTTCGGCTAGCACCCGCGTCTGCGCCGTACCGACGATAACGACGGGCCCCTCCGCGCCCTGACCCGACGAAGCCGTGCTCTCCTCCGTCCAAACAGGTCTGTAGCAGAAGTCCTCCAGAGGAATGTCGGCGT
>CAYOWD010000201.1:1536-4869 GCA_964407535.1 uncultured Salinivenus sp.
TCTCCTTCCCCGTCTTCAGTGTCAGAGTTCATCTCACCGTCGGGAGCGGCAGACGAAGACTCGGACACTGGTTGTGGAGTTGCTTCGTCGGCGTTGCACGGAGATGCAACGGGACCGTCCACTGGTCCAATCCAGCACGACCGCCGCTCGAACGGATACGTTGGCAGCGACACGCGTCGAGCATCATCGGCGTGGGGCAGGCGCGACCAGTCAATGTCGACACCTCGCGTCCATGCTCTGGCAATCGCCTCGAAGCGGTTATCCTCGATCCAATGCTCTATCAACACGCTGGCATCGCGGACATCGTCGAGAAGACCGTCGGCCTCCGTCTCCCCTTCTTCGACGGAAAAACGGTACACGGACTCATCAATATCTCCGGTCGCGATGGAATCGAGACGGTCCAACAACTCATTCCGCGAGTTGACAACGACGGCGACGCGTTCCTCCATCACCTCACGGCCCTCCTGTAGCGTGAACGAGATGTCGCGCAGGGAGAGGTCGGTCTGCTCTCCGAGAGCCTCACGAAGGTCCTGTGCCTGCTCCTGCAGGGCGCTTCTGGTGCGTGCCGACAACGGAATCACGAACCCGGGAGTCGACGCGACCGACTCGTTCGTGTCCGACCGTACACCGGCATACTCTTCAACGATGAGATGCGCGTTTGCGCCTCCTGCCCCGAACGAACTAATGCCAGCCCGTCGCGGCACGTCCTCCTTCCCGTCGATGTCGGGACATTCCCATGTACGGCGTTCCGTATTCAGACGAAACGGCGTTGATGCAAAGTCAATGTCGGGATTTGGGGTCTCAGCATGGAGTGTCGGCGCCAGGGTGCCGTGCTTCAGTTGCAAAAGCACCTTCGTAAGACTGGCGATTCCCGCCGCCGATTCGAGGTGGCCAATGTTGGACTTGACCGAACCGAGTCCACAATACTGTTCGGCGTCAGTGGATTCTCGGTACGCCAGTGAGAGGCCGCGCACCTCGATTGGATCGCCAAGGGAGGTGCCGGTACCATGCGCTTCGACATAGCTGATTGTCCGCGGATCGACGTCGGCGCTGGTAAGAGCATCGGTGACGAGGTCGGCCTGTGCCTTCGGATTCGGTACCGTGAAGCCGTTCGTCTGCCCCCCAGCGTTAACGGCACTTCCCCGAAGAACGCCGTGAATGATGTCTCCATCGTCCACAGCATCGGACAATGGCTTGAGCAGAACACATCCGACTCCTTCGCCCGGAATCATCCCGTCAGCACCCGCCGCAAACGGGCGACACGCCTCCCCCTCCGAGAGCATCATCAGCATCGCAAGGCGGACGTAGTGACTCGGATGAAGGAGCAGGTTAACGCCGCCGGCAAAGGCCAGATCAGTTTCGCCGCGGCGGATGCTTTCGGCAGCCAAATGGACAGCAGTTAGCGACGATGAGCACGCCGTATCAACGGCCATGCTTGGTCCATTTAGGTCGAGGACATACGAGACGCGATTGGCAATGGACCAGTAGCTGGTATTCTGTGCGAACGCTTCCGGTTCGACCTGTGCCGCATCTGCCGTCACCCGTTCGTAACTGTCATTCATGACGCCAACGTAAACCCCTGCCGTGAGGCCGTCGAGGGCCTCACGGGTATATCCGGCATCTTCCATTGTCGCCCATGCCGTCTGCAGGAACAAACGGTCCTGTGGGTCGAGGGAGTCGGCCTCGTTCGGCGAGATATTGAAGAAGCGTGGGTCAAACGCATCGACATCATCGAGGAAGGAGCCCCATTTCGTATACGTCTTGCCCGGCGTACGCTTCTCGGCGTCGAAGTACTCCTCCCATTTCCACCGCTCTTTCGGAATCTCACGGAAGCTGCTACGTCCAGCCTTCAGATTTTCCCAGAACGCATTGACGGTTGGCGCGTCGGGATATCGTCCGGAGAGCCCGATGATGGCAATGCGGTCTCGGTCCGTAGACGAACCGGACGACACGACAGCGGGGGCTTCCTCCCCGTCGATTGCATCGTCGGCATCAGCGGATCCGTCGTCCATACACGCAGTGCCGTTCCCATGTGGACTCCCGTCTTCAAAAGCATTTTCGAGAACACCTGCGTGGTGTTCTACGAGGTGATCAGCGAGCGCATCGAGTGTGCTGTACTCGAAGAAGAGGGTCTTGGGAAATCGTTCGAGCCCAAGGTCTTCCAAATCTTCGTTGAGGGCAGCGATAATCACGGAGTTGAGCCCGTAATCCGACAATGAACGGTCCGTCTGAATGGCATCTTCCGGAAGCTCGGCGCGTGACGCAAAACGCGATCGGAGGTGGTTCACCACCACCTCTCGCAGTGACTCGCCGGACGATTGCTCATTCAGTTCCTGCTTTTGTGCGTCTGATTCGTCAGAGTCGCCCCCCGCATTCGGCGGAATGTCTGATTCGGGGTCGTCGGGTTCGATGTCCGCATTGCAAGAAGCCCCTTCCTGCTTTCCAGAAAGATCCGCCCCCTCCGCCCAAAGCGTCGTTCCGCCGAACGGATATGTCGACAGCGACACACGGCGGACCTCACGATCAGTGATGGGCGTCCAGTTTACCTCAGTCCCTTCCACCCACGTATCGGCCACCTCGCGGGGGGAGTAGGCTTCCGCATCAATCACTGTCTTGTCCTGGTTGGGAGATGTCGTGCTTCGCGCCACGTGCACCGAGGCGGTTCCAATCTCGTCGTCGAGGAACGCGGCCAGTCCACGCCGTAGGTCACGCGTGGAGGACGCCACCACAGCCAAACGTTCCGACAGAGCCTCACGACCTACCTGCAGCGTCGCCGCGGTGTCCTGCAAAGCAGGCGCATCGTCGGCGAGATCTGCATGCAACGCCTCAGCAACGCGACGAAGCTGCTCGGGCGTGGTTGCCGAGAGCGGGATTACGTACGTGCATCCGTCATCAGTGCGCGAAGGCAACTCCGGAGGCGACTCCAAGACGAGGTGAGCACACGTCCCTTCGGCCGCAAAACTGTTCAAGAGTGCCAGACGACGATCCGAATCCCACGACTCTCCTTCTGTAGCGACATACAGTGGACTGTCCTCGATCTGCAGAAGCGGATTGCGCGGCTCCGTTTCAATCGTCGGCGCAATCTCTCCGTGCCGAAGCTGCGATACGAGTTTTGCAAGCTGCGATACCCCCGACGCAGCTTCAAGGTGACCGACGTTGGACTTGACGGATCCGATCGGGAGCTGGTCAACGTCCTCGAAAACCGTCTTCAACGCAGATACTTCGGCGGCGTCAGCTATGTTTGCTCCGGCAGCAGCCGTTTCAACGTAGCCAATGTCATCCGGCGCGACGTTTGATCGCTCCAGCACCGTACGCATCGACGCAGCTTGTTCC
>CAYOWD010000201.1:4879-8123 GCA_964407535.1 uncultured Salinivenus sp.
TCGGGAACGGTGCGCTCTTTCGTACGGCCACTATGGCTGACCCAGCTATCTCGCACCAGCGAGCGGATGACATCGCCCTCCGGCGCTGCGGCCTCCTTCGGGCGCACTAGCACTGCCCCAACGCCCTCTCCAAGCGCCCAGCCGTCGGCATTCGCTGAAAACGCGGTACTATCCCCTTCCCGATCAAGCGACCCAAGGTGATCAAGCGCATCAGCATGAAACGGGTGGCTGATCAGATTCGAAGCTCCTACAACGGCAGCCTCGCATTCACCCCGTCGGATACTTTCAATGGCAAGGTGCATCGCTGTCGGCATCGACGTGCATGCGGTGTCGACCGTCAAACACGGTCCCTGAAAGTCAAAGAAATGCGACACGCGGTTTGCAATGGACGACCGGACCGACAGCCCACTGATGTTATCGCCACGTCGCCAAGACTCGGCCCCGACGTGTTCGTAGTCTCCCCACATGGTGCCTACAAAAACTCCGACGCGTTCCGCCGACGCGTTGAGGATGTCCGAGGTATACCCCGCGTCTTCGAGACATGCCCAGACGGCTTCCAGAAACAACCGCTCTTGGGGATCCATCTCGCGCGCCTCTGACGGTGCAATGTTAAACAAGAGACTATCGAACCGGCGAACATCGTCGAGAAAACCGCCCTGTACTGCATCATCCGAGGCTTGTAATTCGGCCAGTTCGGGGCGGGACTCCGGCACTGGACGAACGCTGCGGCGGCCTTCGCGAAGGTTTTCCCAAAACTCGACGGGCGAGTCGGCATCGGGCAGACGTGCGCTCATTCCAACAATGGCGAACGGACCGTCCGTAGGCGTCGGATCGGGCGTGTTCTTACTAGACGTTTTACCGCGAACATCCGACGGAGTCTCGGATGGTATCGACGCTACGTCAGAATCCGCGTCGCGCTCCGGCATCGCATCGTCTGGGAGTGGCCCGCCGACCATCAAATGCACGGGCTGATGGCCATCGTTTAGCCCCAGGTCGTCGCGAATAACGTCCCACTTCATCGCACCGAGTGGACACACGCCTAGTCCGAGATCCGACGCATTCTGCTGTAAAAGCTGGCCCATATAGCCCGTTTCAAGCGTGACCATCGACTCGCTCGCCTCTTCGTACAACGGCTCAATGGCATCCATCTGTGCCACGAAGAAGAGCGTGAAAGCCGACTCGTCGAAGTACGGTCGGTTGTAGTAGAAATGATTTGTCCGGTCCACGTGCGCCCCGTCGCTGATGCGTGCGAGGCGATTTGTCTCGGGATCAAAGTAGTACACGCCTTCGAGCATCCCCTCCACGGCGTTCGGCTGTACGTACACGTAGGTTTGTACCGGATATAAGCCCCCCGGCGACGGATACAGCCGCTTCGGTTCCCCATCGACCGTCCCTTGCTTAAGCAGGCCGAGGAACTGCGATAGTGCCTGGAACGACATCGGCTCGTCGGCGAACGTGCGCTGCGATGAGCGACGCGTGTAGAAGAAATCGGGGATCTCCACCTCGTTCAGATCCACCATCGGTCTATCGTCAAGGTCGTCGCGTAGATGGAGCTTCTTCGCTTTGAACGCCTCCCGTTCCTCTTCGTCGAAGAAGTTGATGTCATCAACCTCGCGCGTCGCTGGATCGTCGGAAGTATCGCATGACGTGTCCTTGGACCTGGAAGTAGACCCTTCACAAGGAACCGAAGACAGGTCGTTGGAGCTACAAGATGTCGTGGACGATCCGTCGCCTTGACTTTCCACACTCGTTTCGACGTCGGCCGTTGCATCTGAATCTTCCTCAGACGCCCCAGTCGCATTCGAGACGTAGTCCACAACCCCGCGAACCGTTGGGTCGTCCAGAAACACTTCCACCGGTACCTGCACACCTTCACGCTGCTTAATGGTGCGCGACACGTTCACCAGCGTCATCGAGGTGGCTCCCAGTTCGAAGAGGTCCTGATCCGGATCAACCGCATCGACATCGAGGCGCTCACACACAATGTTCTGGATAGCATCGGTCAGACGCTGCACGGAATCCGAGGCCGCCCTTTCAGACTTCACGTACTCTGTTTCTTCGACCTCCCGCTCGGGAACCGGCTCCGACAATGACGACTCCGCAGTAGCATCCCCCGAATCAGCATCCGTACTGTCACTCAAACCCCCCCTGATGTCGGTTTCGTCGTGTAGATACTGAGCGATCCCTGACACGGTCGGCGCTTCCAAAAACGCCTCGACCGGGACCTCGACATCGAACGTGTCTCGGAGCTCCCGTGACAACCGAACGAATGTCATCGATGTCGCACCCAGTTCAAACAGATCCGCCTCCGAATCAACAGACCCGACCTCGAGCGAATCGGCAAAGAATGCCGCGAGCCGGTCGCGAACGTCGGCCAGCATTCCGTTCGACTCCGACGATGCTTTGGGAGACATCGTTGTATCGGGCGACGTGGTCGCGGTCCCTGACGGGGTTACGCCGTTTGATGAGGTCGCCTCATCGGTAACGTCGTTCACCTCCATCGCGGACGCCTGCTGAGACTGCGTTGTTTGCGCTGCGCCGTCGCCCGTCGGCGTCTCCGGAGAGGACGACGCGTCCGCTATCTCCTCGGGGCCGCGCAAGCGCGCGACGATACCTTGAATGGAGGGGGTTTCCAGAAATACGTTCACCGGAACCGACTCCCCGGTCTCCTCCTCGATGTCACGAGCAATCCAGGCGAGGTTCATGGAAGAAGCCCCGAGCTCAAATAAGTTGGCCTCTCGCGGAACGCGGTCGAGGTCGAGGTGTCGTGCCACAACACGCATGACGGTGTCGGCGAGTGCACCTTCGGAGGCACCTCCGTGCTCAGTCGAGAGACCACCAGCCTGAGAGCCCTCCGGCTCTTCTGCCGATTGAACGAAAGCGACGCCGTCGGGCGGAGGCCATGGCAACCGATCGCGGTCGAGCTTCCCGTTCTGAGTGAGCGGTAACCCGTCGATCAGGACGACGAAGTTCGGCAACATGTAGTGGGGCAGATCGGACGCCGCGAACGACCGTAGGTCGATATCAGACGCTTCGAAGGCGTGCGGATCCCCGTTCGGGACAACGTAGGCAACCAGGCGCGGGTCGTCAGTATCGGCATCTTGCACCATTACGGCGACCTCTTCCAGCGCCGGATGCGTGCGCAGCACGGCTTCAATTTCACCGAGCTCGATCCGAAAGCCGCGCAGATTAATTTGTTTGTCGATACGCCCGTGGTATTCGAGCGTACCGTCCGAACGGCGTC
>CAYOWD010000202.1:0-8100 GCA_964407535.1 uncultured Salinivenus sp.
GCTGGACGTTCCCGCGCTTCAAGTACAACCAGCTCATGAACGTGGGCTGGAAGTACCTCCTCCCCATTGCTCTGGCCAACGCCATTCTCATTGCCCTCGGTGTGATGGCCTTTGATGCCATCGGGTTGTAAGGAGACTCGCGAGAGAAGGAGGAGCACGTCCTCGACGCCGGCGGGATGGCGTCATGTGCGATCCCGTCCCCGGGTCCCGATCGAGTGAACGGGCCCGCCGGGACTTAACAATTAACAACAGGGCACCATTCTTGTACTCCGTAACGCTAGTCGTTGTCCCTCGGTCCCATGCCCGCTCCGCCCACCATGCCGATCCTTGCTCCCTCCATCCTGGCCGCCGACCCGGGCCGATATGAAGCCTGTGCTCGGGAAGCCCTTGAGGCCGGTCCCGAATGGCTCCACCTCGACGTCATGGACGGTCACTTCGTCCCCAACCTCACGTTCGGCCCCGACGTGGTAGAGGCCCTCGCGCCGGTGGCGCAGGAGTACGATGCGCGGCTCGATGTGCATCTCATGATTGAGAATCCGGCGGACTACGTGGACGCCTTCGCCGAGGCCGGAGCGGATATTCTAACCGTTCACGTTGAGGCCTGTCCGCACCTCCACCGCGTCGCGCAGCAGATTTGGAACGCCGGCTGTGAGGTCGGTGTGGCCCTCAATCCCGCCACCCCGCCCGGTCATCTTGACAGCATGCTGCCCATCGCCGACCTGGTGCTCGTCATGTCGGTCAATCCCGGCTTTGGCGGGCAGTCGTTCATTCCCCAGTCAACGAGCAAGGTCAAACACCTACGTCGGGAACTGAATGCACTCGGCTCCAATGCCCACCTCGAAGTGGACGGCGGGGTTGATCCGCAGAACGCCATGGATCTCATTCGCGCCGGGGCCGACGTGCTGGTGTCCGGGAGCAGCATCTTTGGAGGGGACCAATCCGTTGCTGAAAACGTCGAGGACTTTCGAGATGCACTCACCATTACGGTTTAACTCGGAGTGATCGCCTCACTCATCTCGTTCTTGACGCTCGCGTCCGCCTATGGAGGCCCGATTGGATCTGAAGGACCTGGATGACACTGTTTGTCTCGTCACCGGCGCCAACTCCGGCATCGGCAAGGAGACCGCCAAAGGACTCGTCCGGTTGGGGGCGCACGTGATTCTGGTGTGCCGCGATCCGGAGCGGGGGCGCGACGCCCAGGCCGAAATTCAGGCTGTTGCCCAAAAGGCGCATCCCAGTCAAGAAGATGCCACCGACCTTCGCATCGCGGATCTGAGCGTTCAGGACGAGGTGTACCGGCTCGGGGAGTCGCTCCGGGCCGATTATGATCGGCTCGACGTGCTGATCAACAATGCCGGCGTTCTGCTCGGCGACCGTCAGGAAACGGCCGACGACCTCGAAACGACGTTTGCCGTCAATCATCTGGCGCCGTTCCTGCTCACGCACCTCGTCCTGCCGCTCCTCAAGGAAGCCGCCGGGCGCACGGGGGAGGCGCGCGTCGTCACGGTGAGTTCTGAGGCCCATCGGGGGTCGAGCATGAACTTCGACGACCTCAATGCCGAAGACAGTTACGGAATGGTGCAGGCCTACGGGCAGTCGAAGCTGGCCAATATTCTCTTCACGCACGAGCTGGCGCGTCGCCTGCGGGATACCGGTGTTACGGCCAACTGCGTGCATCCCGGCGTGGTGGATACCAATATTTGGCAGGGATCGGACTGGCTGTCGAGCCTCGCGCGCCTCTTTACGTGGCTCTACAAGGAGCCCGAAGAGGGGGCCGAGAGCGTCCTCTACGTGGCGGCTTCACGCGACCTGGACGGCATGACGGGCCAGTATTTCAAGGAAACGGAGGCCGTCAATCCATCGCCCGAAGCCTACGACGAGAAAGCCGCGTCCCGGCTCTGGCGCGAGAGTTTGGAGATGACGGGGCTCGAAGATTCGGTCGATCAGGCGGAGCGCGGTCCCGGCTCGCCGTGAGGGATCGGGAGCATGTTTTGGATCGGGCAACGACACGTGACGTGTGATACCAACTCTGCACGCCCAGCGAAGCTGTGCGGCTTCGTTGGGGTTTGTGAGCAATGTCCCGACTAATCGGAACTCGTTCCGAATCGGGGTATGGGAGTGTGTGGGTATGTGAGTGAGGCCCATATGCTTGCCCCCATACCGACACGCCCGCAATCACGAACTTTATAAGCGGATTTGGTATGAATCGGGAGTCCGCCTCGGCCGTATTGCAGCATCAGTCGTTATCCCGACATTACTGATACGTGAATGGGTTTCTAAAGACAACTCCGACCATTCGCATACCACGGTCTAGGAGAAAGGAGATCCTAGATCTCCAGGATCTCCACAAACGAAAGAGAAAGTTTACCGACCTGTGCACGGATCAGTAGGCGGAACGGGATGAACGTCACGCGACTGAGGTTGACTCCATCGGTTCCGCCCCATCACGTATTATGCAACACGAGACGTCTGTCGATTCGCAATGCCGGGAGGTCGTTCCTTGTCCCTTCCGTATGTAACATCAGCGTTGACACTTCAATCCGTTTATCCCTTTTCCCGCCGCGCGATTCGTTTTTCCTTCCTATAACGTTCTAACGTTTGATACGCTACCGGAGAGCTACCCGAATTGGGGCCAAGTACCATCCTCCGTATTCCGACATCACCGGACGAACTCCGTATAACGGAATGCATTGCAGGCGAAACATGTCTCCTTCCTCTCCCCCATTCTCCCGTTCATTCCGAGCAGGATTGGGGAATCGACGGCAGATGCGCGTCCGGCCTCCGATCAACGCCTCAACATGCGGTTGTCCTGCCTCCCCGACTCCTTCAGTCGAATGCGGGGCTATTCGTTGCGGAATCGGTCTTCGACCGTATTGGTGAAGTGGACCGCGGCGTCGCTGTAGATGTTGACCTTGTGCTTGCGGAAGACGTCGCTTGCGATAATTTGCGAGGCTTCGCCCCAGCTGTCGGCGTCGGCGAGGCGACGCAGGACCTGCTGGTAGTCGGACCGGTCGCCCTCAAAGAGCTGCCGTACGTATACGGCCCGATGTGGGGGATTGCTGGTGCCGAGGGCCTGTTGTTCGAGCGTGTCCAGGTCGGAGGGGGCACTTCCCGTTGGGGACTGTGACGGGGACGCCGCCTCGTCCGAAGACGACGAGAACGACGAGGAGGGGGCAGACGCAGACGACGAATTGGGCGACGGCGACGATCCCGACGGTGACGGTGAAGGGGCCGGAGCGTCCGCTTCGGACGTAGAGGAGGGCGGCGCGTCGGGGGCGTCGTCCGGATCCGGAGCGGTGCTGTCGTTGGCAACGGCTTCGGAAAGGCGCTCGTTGCGCTCGTGCTGAAACCGGGCCCACAGCGGCTGCTGGTCATTGTCCTCGGATGCGCTGGGGCCGCCGCGGCTGGAATTGGAGGGGGGGGGCTTCGATGCCGCCGACGAAGCCGTTTCGTCGGAGGAAGTTGCGGAGCGGCCCTGCTGAAACCGCTGCCAGAGCGGAGCGGAATCGTCGTTTTCGAGCCTTTGCTCCTGATCGGGGGCCTCGGATCCGGCGTCGGCGTCAACGTTCCAGACACTGTCGTCGGCCTCGTCGGCGGTGTCGGCCCCTTCCTGGGGGGAAGCCGGAGCGGACCGGGCGGGAGCCTCGGACGGGACCCCGGACCCGTCCGGGGCTGCGTCTGATTCGGCGGCCTCAATGAGGCGATGCAGGGTGCGCGGATCCACGCCGTCGTGTCCGTCGTCGGCGTAGCGTTCCAGCTGCTCCTCAATGTGCAATCGCCCTTTCTCCTCGAAGAAGGCCTGGAGAAGGGCTGGGGGGACGCGTTTCCGGCCGGTGCCGCGATGCGCAATGCTGAACAGGGGATCGAGCAGGCGAAGCCAGCGGTCGGCGTCGTAGTCGGACGTGATGCGCTCGTCGACGCGGTGCAAAAACCGGTCGAAGCGGTCGGGCCCCAGCGTGTCGAGGTCGTGCTTGTCCGCAAAAGCACGGACGGCCTTTCGGAGGTAGGCGTACGGCCCGAAGAAGTTCATGCGCCACAGGACTTTGGAGATGGGGAGCGGCTCCTGCTGTTCGGCATACACGAAGTCGGAGAGCACGTGTACGGGCCGGACCAGATGGGCGGTGGCGTGGCGTGTGGCGCGACGCAGGGCGGAGGCCCATTCGTCCGCAGGAACACGGGTGTGCGCTTTCACGGCCTCGAAGAACGTGCGTACGGCCTGCTCCATGTCCGGATGTTCGTAGTTGACCCATTCGGTCCGGGCGCGGCGAAGACGACGCGCCTCCCGGCGACTGTGGTGATTCAGGAGTTGCGTCAGAAAGTGGGCCACCGGGTCCGGCATCTCATCGTTCGTACAATCGGCTCGCGTATAGGCCTCAGTAGCCGGAAAGGAGTTCAGCAGACGCTCATAGAGGGGATCGGCGAGCGAGCGGGCCATAATGGCGCAGGTAGATGACGAGGAAGGAACAAGAGCCGTACGTACAGGCATTCCGACAGCACGGGATTTGGTTCCCCTCAAACGCGACACAACTGCCTGTTCGGATCTGGATGAGGGAGCTGTGAGGATTCGTACACGCAAATCATACGGATTCTAATTGGCGACGTCGGGATTCCGCAGCCGCTGATTTCTGTCAAACCGGACCGCTGTCTACCCGAGCGTGAAAAGATTAAAATATTGAAAGCGGGAAGGCTATGAAGAATATCATTGGGCAGATTCCTGCTGAAATCGATTGTCGATCACCAGACATCATGATGGGAAAACAGGTATCCCTGTTCAGGATACGGCAAGCGATTTCTCTCCCACCCTGTCCCGAAGCGTTGACATCGGAGACGACCGTTCCCCTCGGTCGAAGGGAAAAGAGCGGATGTGCTCGTGACGGCAGCTAAACACGCGACCGCTCCGGACCTCCCGACGGCCCGCGCAAACGGCCTAGATTGTCCCGATCTTCCCGTCACGGCGTAGACATCGGTGGCGGGGACTTTCTACGTTGTACGGGCATTCGATGCCGACCTCGCTATCCGTTTTGCCGTCCGTGTTCAACGTCGTGCTTCCGTCTCCGCTTCCGTCTGCGTCGTGGTCCCAGCGCGTTGCGTATGGATTTTTGCTCGCGGTGCTGTGCGGCGGGGCGGTGATCCTGGGCGGCGATGCAGATCCGGCTTCGCGGGCAGCGGGGCTGCGCCTGTGGGTGCTGGCCGGGGCCGGCCTGTTTGCCATTGCTCCGCCCAACGTCCTGCTGCCGGACCGGAATGCGCCGACGCTGCAGCTGCTAAACTGGTCGCCGTCGCGGCTGCTTCGGTATCAGCTGGGCCGACTGGGGCCGCTCGTTGTGCTCGTGGGACTTCCGGCTGCGCTTCTCGCGTTTGTCGACCTGTCGGGACCGGGCCGGGCGCTCGGGGCCAAGGCCGCGGCGCTGGGGCAGGCATGCCTGTTGATTGCCGGCACGGCGGCGGATAGCTTTATTCACTTTGCGACCCTCGGGCCGCGCTCGCAAGCCTGGCAGGAGCGGCGGGCAGGAGAGTGGTACGGGCGCGCCGTAGAGGAGCAGGGACAGGGCGTGAGTCTACCGCGGGGCCTCGTGCCGGCCCTGTTTGCGACGACGCGCTGCTTCATTGTTGCCCTCGCAGTGGTCATTCTGAGTGCGGCGGGCGCACAGTCCGGCTCGGCGCTTGCGACATGGGCGCCCGGCGTTCTGCTTCTCGGTTGGGCGGCGGTGCGGCTCTGGCGCGAACGCACGACCTACGACCGCCACTTTTACCACACCACCGCCTTCTACGACGAGGTGATGGGAGGGGGGATGTTGCAGGCGAAGGGGCGCGATCCGATTCCGTACGATGCCCTGTACTGGGTGCCCGTGCGGTGGCGCCCGGCGACGTGGGCTGGCCTCCGCCAGCTCGACCGCCGGTTGCCGCTGGGGCGCCTCACGGCGCTCGCCCACGCCGGATTGTGGCTGCTCTGCCTCCAGGGCGTCTCGGCCGCCGTCACGGGCGGGTATTTGGCCGTTGTCTTCGTGGCCCAGACCGCCGCCTGCGGGCTGCTTGCCACGCGTACGACCGCTCCGCGTGCGTTCCAGCACACGATGCAATCGACGGCCGATTGGATTGGAACGCGAACCTTCGTCAACCTGCGCTGGCTCGCGGCGCATGTGGGCAGTCTCCTTCTCATCGTCCTTTTTGACGACGGCTACGGGTGGGGCTGGCTCCTCGCCTGGGGCGCCGTCCACGTCGGGTGTTCGGCGGCGGCCGCCCTCGTGGCGACGCTCGTGCACGAAGGCGGACGCCGACAGGCGGCCTGACGCCGTCGCCGATCTGAGCTCATTGGGGTGTACAGACAGACCGACGGTTGGTCTTCTCCGATCACGACCGAACCAAATGCCAGACGCATCAGATGGCTTCTTCCCTCCTTCTCGACGACGTGACGAAGCGGTACGGCGACGGCCCGCCGGTGATCGACGGGCTCAGTCGCACGTTTTCTCCCGGCACGCTCACCCTGCTGGTGGGCCCGAACGGCGCCGGCAAGACCACGCTGCTGCGGCTCCTCACCGTGCTGGGCTATCCCACGAGCGGCACGGTTCGGTACGGGGATCTCGATGTGCATGCGGCGCCCTACCGTTACTTACAGGACGTCGGCATCGTCCACGCCGACTCGCAGCTGCCGGAGCACCTGACGGCGGTGGAGCTGCTCGAATGGGTGCTTCGGAGCCGGGACGCCTGGACCGATCAGTCGCCCGACCACATCGATACCCTCCTCGACCGGCTCCGCCTCGACGAGCGGCGCCACAACCGCATCGGCACCTATTCGAGCGGCATGGCGCAGAAGGCCCAGATTGCCGCCGCCTTTGTGGCCGAGCCGTCGGTCCTCCTCATGGACGAACCGCTCCGCAGCCTCGACACGGCCACCGCCGACGCGACCGTCGACCTCATCGACCGGTTCGTCGACGACGGCGGCCTCGCCGTCATTGCCAGCCACCTCACCGACGCCCTCGCCGATTGTGCCGACGCGACGTTTTCTCTCGGCGCAGAGCCTGCGGCGTCCGGCTCTCCCTAATCGGTTTGGAAACCGGCGGACTGCCGCCAGAGGAACGGATTCCCCCAGCGTCCGAGTACAGCAGGAAAAGGACGACTCCCCGGATCGACATGATCGATGTCAAGGAAGCAACACAGATCGCCCTGGACTACTTTCAGGATCTCTACCGGGATCAGTCGTTCTCGAATGTGCTCCTGGAGGAGGTCGAGCGCGACGAGAACGACGATACGCAATACTGGCTGATCACGATCGGTTTCACCGAACGCAGGGAAGAGGGGCCTCTCGGAGACCTCGGACGTTCGAGGCGCTACAAACGATTCAAAATCGACGCCGAAACGGGAGAGGTTCTCTCCATGAAAATCCGCTCCGTCGAGAATGCCTAACCATATCGAACAACTCCTCACTGCGTATCGGACGGAGGGCGTTCTCGTCGACATCAATCCGCTGCTTCTCTACGTCGTTGGAGTACAGGATCTAAATCGAATCGAGCGGTTTTCACGAACCGACAGTTTACCACCGACGACTTTCCGCTGTATCACCGGCTTGCCAATGACCGAAAGGCCGTGATCAACTTTAACCACCTCCGAACGGTCAATTGGTAGGCATCGTCTGAATCTGTCCCTGCACGTTCGGGGTTGTTGAATGGAGAGAGGCCAGATGTCCTGGAACCGGGAACGTTCGTCCCTGCCCCGAATGCAAGAAAACTGTCCGTCCCGACGGTCCCGCTTTCGTGTCAACGGCGGACGCCTGCGTTTCTTCTGTCAAGCCGCAACTGCACCGCCATGGAGCCCATTGAAGACATCGACGTTCTTGCCGACGACGAGCCCCGCCAGCACGAGGCTGGGGGCAAATCTGAGGACGAGGACCTGGATCGCGTCAAGTACGGCTACGACGAGGCTACCGGGCACAAGCAGGTCTACATCGAGACCTACGGCTGCCAGATGAACGTGTCGGACTCTGGCATCGTGGCGTCGGTGCTCGAAGATAGCGGCTACGGCCTCACGCAGGACGAGGACGAGGCCGACGTGGTGTTGCTCAACACGTGCGCCATCCGCGAAAACGCCGAGCAGAAGATTCGC
>CAYOWD010000203.1:0-8093 GCA_964407535.1 uncultured Salinivenus sp.
AACAACCGCGAGTACACGCTGGAGAACGGCGAGAAGGTCTTCGTCCTCGGCGACGGCCGCCTCGTGAACCTCTCCGCGGCGGAGGGCCACCCGAGCGAGGTCATGGACATGAGCTTTGCCAATCAGTTCCGGGCCCACCTCGACCTCGTGCAGCGTCATGAGTCCGACGAGATGCTCGAGGAGAAGGTCTACGACATTCCGCAGGAGATGGACGACGAGATTGCGGAGGTCAAGCTGCGCACGATGGATATTCAAATCGACAAGCTCTCCGAAGAACAGGAGCACTACGCCACGGACTATTCCGCCGGTACCTAAGCGCTTGTCGATTTCGCGTGGGGCCGGTTTACAGTCCCATTCGACGTACGACGACGATGCTGCGTCGCCCTGGAATTTTCCGGGGCGGCGCGTTCTTTTTTTTGCCCCGAACGACAGAGTCCGAGGCCCACTCCAGTTTGAAGAATGTTTAAAAAAAATAAATTAACTTTCATTTTATCATACGTTTATTAATATAGGGTTGGGAAAAAGAAGGAAGTAAGGTTGTAATTCTCTTTCGGCCCCAAGTAGAGAAAATACAGGTGCTGGAATAGGTGTTTGCATCTTTTACAGGCGGGTCCTCCGGTGGAAAAGGGGAGATCCTGGAAACGGAACGCCTGATGAGCGCGCAAATCGTCTTTGGAGTCTTCACATCTCTTGCCGGCTTTTCACTAACAGTTGTATCGTCGCATGTTTAAAACGAAGTCTTTTCCGAGCGTCTTTGAGGCAAGTACGTCTGAGCTCATCGATGTCGCCAACGATCTGGTCACCGGCCTCAAGCTTGAGTATGATGGACGGAGCTACATCATCGGGGAGCTTGCCCTGATTGAGGGAAATTCTCCGAACAAGGTGATCAATCATACGCCCTCGGATCTGGACTACCAGTTGCTCATGCAGGCGGCCCTGACGGTCGCAAAAATCGGAGCAGAAGAACCGATGACGGTCACGACCGGGTTCCCGTACTCGACGTTTTCGGCCTATCAGAACGACGCCGAGGCTTTTCTTCGGGGGACCCACGAGATCGAACTGGACGGAAGGACCTTCGGCCGGGACGAGGTAACGCACATGAGCATGAACGTGGGCGAGGTCGAGATTATTCCCGAAATTCAGGGGCTTGAGACCGTTGTTCGGGAGGGCGATCTCAACGAGCGGGAGCCGTTTTTTGCCATCGGTCTCGGATACGGCACGTTTGAGGCCGCATTGAGTCTTCCGTCCGGCCTGGTCCAACGCACTGCAACGAGCGGAAATGGGGTTGTGTACGCTACGGAGCTGCTAAAAAATGAGCTCCAGCGGGAGCATAGCCTGAATATGCTTACTGATCATCAGATTGACGTTGCCATGCAGGAGGGCAGCATCGTGCTTGGGCGTCAGCGGAAGGATCTGACCGATCTCCGGCGGGATGTGCTGCACACGTACTACGACGACATCATCTCGCCGGCCCTGCGGCGTGCCTTCGATGACAACGACTTCGGGCGGGCGACGAAGATGTACCTTGGCGGGGGCGGCATGCACTATGACGAGATCGTACAGAAGTTTGAGGAGGAGTTCGGCGGAATCGTTGACCTCCAGGTCATTCCCGAACCCGAGCAGGCGATTAGTCGGGGATATGCGCTTCACGCCGCAGAATCGGGCTCGGGGGAGCGGGCGCATGCGGCTGGCATTGACGTTGGCAATGCGACGACGATCATCAATCTATTTGAACAAAAAGACGACTTTTAGCACGGGCGCTCTCACATCACTTGCAGTGTGGTTGCACACGGGTCTTTCACTTGATGACTGCTTCTCCCCATGTTTGGTTTAAATTTTGCGCAATCTGGAGATCCTCAAAAGTCCACATCAAAAAAGAAGTCGTCTCCCCGACCCGTTTCGATTGTTGGGGATGATTCCGTTATGCGAGGCACGCTGCGACTGGAGGACGGCAACCTCTGCATTAAAGGCGTCCTGGAGGGGGACGTCGTGACGCGGGGACGAGTTGTCGTGGCGGAGGAGGGGGTGGTTTCCGGTAGTATTCAGGCAGCTTCCATCCGCGTGGCGGGAACGGTGGATGGGGACCTGATTGCGTCGGACGAGCTCTTGATTAGAGAAGGGTCTGAGGTAGAGGGCACACTATACGCTACGCATCTGGACATTCAACCCGGCGCGGAGTTTCAGGGTGCGGTCCGTCAGCTCGATACGGAGGAGGAGCCGCCTCTTCAGGGGAGATCCGGAGACTGCGTGTCAGGGGAATCGTCGCCGCACGTGGCTCCGCAGTTGAAGGCGGCCGATCGGACGTCGGCCCCCAGCATGGTGGATCCGCCCAGCTCTTTGCGCAAGCTGGTGGAGCAGGGCAAGTCGGGGGGGACTTCGTCTTCCCAGCAGGAAGCGGAATCGACAGAATCCGTTCCCGAGACGCAGGGCGATGGGGACAAACAGCGTGGCGAGCCGGTGGAGGCCGGCCGGGAAGAGGAAACGTACGACCCGAATCGGTCCGAGGAACCGCCCGTCGGGGCGGGGCCACACGAGGAGCCTGTGGAAGCGAATACGGACGGGGAGGAGACGGGGAGCCGCTCCACGTCGTCCCCGCAGCGAGAGGAATACGACGAAGGCAGCGATTCGGGCATAGGGGAGGACGAGTTTGGGCTGAGTTGGTCGTAATCGCGGCGGGACTGCCCGGCCCGGTCCAGGTACGACGGGGGATGCGGCGTCGCTCTGGGAGTATTCCCAGAGCGGCGTTTTGTATTTGAACGGTCTTCTCGCTTCCGACTGTGGGCGAGCGTCGGTTTCTTTATTCTACCGTCCTGCGTCCTGATACCAACTCCGCAAGCTCCGTCGGGGGGGGGAGTGCAGTGTCTCGACTGCCGTCGGGGTGGGAGCAACGGTGTTGATTGTCAAGCGGAAGCGGAGTGTAGATCCGGATTCCAAGGCGTCCTGTTCTCGATCATTGTGTTTACTGATACGTGAATGGCTTCCTAAAGATGATTCCGACTATTAGCATACCACGGTCTAGGAGAAAGGAGATCCTAGATCTCCAGGATCTCCACAAACGAAAGAGAAAGTTTACCTACCTGTGCACGGATCAGTAAGATCACGAGCAGCTTGTGCATGCAGGCAACCAGGGCTTTTTCTCGGCTTTGCCTCGATCGAGCATGAGGGGGCGTTCAGGAAAGACCGGCTCGGAGAAGGGACCACAAAGGACCTGGAGCAGGGGGGAACGGATGGGGCCGTCGTCTCAGTCTGTATCACACCCACGGCACAAACGAAAAAAGCCCAGGCTCCCACCAGAGCCTGGGCTTCGGAAGAGTAGGATATTAGAAATGCGCTTGGTAGACACATTATGTGCGAGAATATAACGTCCTATTTAAGAAAATAAGTTTTTTATAAGTAAACAGGTGCAATACTTAATTTTGCTTTCAAAGATAGTCTATATAGGGAAATTCATAGAGCTTGGAGGGTGTTTCGGTGGTTGGGGCCCGTCTGCGGAGGCAGCCATAAGGGGGAAGACTGGAAGACGGGAAAGATGAGCGCGGTCCGGAGGGTCCCCTTTGTTGAGGAGAAAACTGGGAGGGAAAAAGCAGGGACAGGGCCGCCCGGATTGATCGCCGTCGTAGAATGCATGGATCAACGGACGAAACCGATGTGGGTCTTTGGATATGGGTCGCTCATGTGGGACGGATGGGAGCAGGCTTTCGATGGCGAGAAGGTGGAGGGAGCCGTTCTGGAGGGATACCGGCGCGCCTTCAACAAGAAGTCCATTGCGAACTGGGGAACCGAGGCACGGCCCTGTCCGACGCTGGGGCTCGAAGCGGAAGCGGGGGCCACCTGCACGGGGGCGGCGTTTCGATTTTCGGCGGAGCGGGCCGGGGCCGTGTGGGCCTATCTGCGGGAGCGGGAGGGGCCGAGTTTTGCGCTGGAGGTGCACGATGTCCGGTTGCCGGACGGGACGATCGTCGCGGCCTACGTGGCCGTCAATGATCCGTCGGCCGCTTCGTACATCGGCGACAAGAGTCCGGAGGCGATTGCGGCGATGATTGGGGACGCACACGGGGAACGCGGGGCGTGCTTCGAGTATCTCGAAAACATCCGGGCGAAACTTCAGGCCCTCTCCATTGAGGATCCCGCCGTCGAGGCGCTCTGGGCGGCGGTACAGCGAAGGGAAGGAAATCCTTGATCAAACGAAGACCTACAGCGGTCGCATCTGCGGCCTGAGGGCGTCGGCTTCAAGAGTAGGGAAGACAGGCAAAGAAAACGGACTCCATTTCCGGGAGCGCAAAATCGTATGCGAGGTGCCCTTCACCAGTGCAATTGGGAAGCGGATTACGAACGGGGTGCGTTTGGGGAAAAGTCGCGCTGGTAGGAATTACGCACGTCGCTACCGACGACGATAAGACGGGACGAGTGAAGGGCGCTTTCGACGCACAGAATCGGTACTCGTCACCTGTACGGAGCGTCAATCAATTCCCGTAGCGCAGGTCCACTTCAGGAATAAAAATTGTGGTTTATTCTTCCCGGAAATCTGCTTGGGAACCGCCAGAATGCTTCCCCGACGTTCTGATGAGATCTGCCCCCACGCTGTGGCGATTACTGATGCGTGAATGGGTTTCCACCGATGTTGGAAATCTGAGATTTCCAGGATCTTGCCGGACTGGTCCGGCTCGGACGAGTCCGGCTGATCTCCACAAACGAAAGAGAACGTTTACCTACCTGTGCACGGATCGGTATGAAGGCCCTCTCGGGGATGTAGCAGGAGAGGCACGCCGACCTGACGGGCGTCGGCAGAATTTGAACCACGGAAGGGCTAGGCGTTAGGCGTATTCCATCCTACTCGTTTATTTCCTGACTCCCACTCCCAGAAAGGGATCGATCATGAGTGACACCCCGCGCCAGCTTATCTTGTTCGGAAGTCCAGGAACTGGCAAGAGTCGGCACATTGCCAAGAAGGTATTACCGAGAATCGGGATCGAAGGAGAGGAAAGCCCCGAGGATAGTCCGCACGTGACGAGAGTCGTATTCCACCCGGAGTACGGGTACGGAGACTTCATGGGCAAGCTGATGCCCTTGAGTAACGAGGGTCAAGTCGAATACAACTTCTATGCGGGCCATTTCATGCAGGCCCTTGCGAGGGCATACCGAAATATTCTCGAAGCCGGATCCGTCCACGAAGCGCAGAACGTGGCCCTCGTAATCGAAGAAATTAACCGGGGAAATAGCGCTGCAATCTTTGGGACCGCCTTCCAGCTTCTGGATCGCAGCGACGAAGACATCGGGTATGGATGGTCCGAGTATCCTGTGCAGTTGTCCGAGATGGAGTACAAGCAATTGGAAGAGACCCTCGGTGTAGTACGAATAGAAGAGGGTGACGACCTAGTCGGATACAGATATGAGGAGGACGAAAAGTATTCTCTCGAGCAGTTCTACGGGACCTTAGAAATGAGTCGAGAGAGAAAGGTAAGGATTCCACCCAATCTGTATCTGATGGCGACGATGAATACGTCCAACGAGTCTATTTACCACATGGACGTGGCGTTCAAGCGGCGCTGGCACTGGCAGTACATGGACATTGAAGAGGGCATCGTTTCAGAAGATGGAATTGCACTCACGGGACGAGAAAACTGGGAGCAATTCGTCGATAATCTCAACGCCTTCATTCGAGATCATCATAAGTATGTGCGACGCGTCGAAGACAAGCAGATCGGCCACTGGTTTTTGCAGGGAGACGGGCAGGATGCGAACGCAGAGTTCCAGAAAAGCGACATCCAGAACAAAGTGATGTTCTTCGTTTGGGACAGCGTTTTTGCGACCTCCAAGAAGCCGCTTGCGAAACTTCTCGGCATCGACGAGTCGGAGTTGGTGACGTTCGGAAGCTTTGCCGAACGGGTTGATGCATTTATCGACGCAATTCGAAGCCGAAACTGATCCACATCCACCTGAATTGTGTCGTCCTCATGTTCCACCCCGCCAAGTTTTCTATTGTCCATAAGGATCGGAAGCGCGAGGAGACGTCCTTCGTAGGAATCCGGCGTAATGGGACTGCGGAGCAGTCATTCGTTCTCCCCCCGGGCTTCGACGACTTCCCCGCCTCCGATGCTGCAACAGTCAGCGAGTATTTTTTCAAGCTCTTCCGTGTCCTCCGACGGTTTCGACAGCATGCAGAAGAGCATAATAAAGACGACGAAAGCGACTTTGAAGGGGACAGTGGCACCCAGATCGCAGCCAATGAGACGGACCCGGCGATGCTGTACAGCAAAATCCGCATGCTGGAAAAGGTGCTAGAGCGGTACGACGAACTTCGGATCTACAACATTCTTTACCGCAATCGACGGACCGAAGACATCGATTACAGCCAGATCCATCGCTACCTGGACAAGGCGGTGTATCAGGACGATGTCCCGTATGTCGAGGAGATGCGGCTGTCGAGGCCCGTGGTGGAGATGGACGTGTCGGATCTCGTTCGCATGTTCTGCTTCATCTACACGGAAGTATCGGTCCGAACGGGACATGGGCGCAGTCCAGAAGTAGAAGCGGCCGCAAACCAATTCAAAGCAGAGCATCTCGACCCGGACAGTGCGCTTTTCGAGAGGCTCGACTCCCACCGACGAACGATCGACCTCCTCAAGAAGAAGTTGGACGACATCGATCGCGAGACAACGTACAAAGACCAAGACTACTGGTACTTTTTCGAAGCGGTGGAGGCATTTTTATACGGCGAACTCGATGAAGAGGAAGACGGCATCAGCTGGGGCATTACCCGGTTCGCACCGGTGTGGGAAGATATGTGCATGGTTTGGATGCGCGAACATCTATGGGAAGATGTCATCTATGCCGATTCCTCCCGTTTCTCCAATATCCGGATTGGAGGACATGACCTTTACGTCGACGAATCGTTCGAACCTCCTTTTAGCTTTGAGCTCGACGGTCATGAGCGTTCTATGCGTCCAGATGTAGTGCGCAAAATTGATCGTTCCCCGCAGCATCTCTTTCAGATTGAAAGTGGATACCAACCGGAAGTAAAAGTCAAGAATAGGAGCGAAAAAGCCCAAAAAATTCTAAATAAAGTAAAAGAAGAAGTAGAGGAAAAAGGACCTGGTGGCGTCACTAATGGGACTCGAAATCAAAAGTGGAGTTATAAATTCTATGGGGTATCGAAAAAAAGAATCAGAAAGTACATTGAGCGAGCAGCGAGTAGATTGATCTATAAGGGCGGATTTGTTTTCCAAGTGGAAGACTTTAAATGTGTACCTGCGCACCTCTATGGAAGGGGGGAATTGAGAGAGAAGGCAAGAATCGACGAGCGTAAGCAGATTTCGTATGAGTATGCTTTACAGCTAAGCGGTGTATCCAAAACTACATCCCAATTGTGGTTGCCAACCTACTTTGAGAACTCCTCAGAGGAAATTAGGGGTAAAATACAAAGCCAAAAGCTCAATTCAGATTTCTCCGATCAGGGAATCGGGGTGCTCCGGGTCGATTTTGACCAAGTGCTTGATGAGTATTTGGAGCACGGCAGCATCGAATTTTCCTATGCGAACTAATATCGACCGGGTATAATGTCCTCACCGAGCGGTTATGAGAGTGCTTACGTTCCGTCCGTTCAGTTTCGAGATCAAATCGACGCTGGTGCAATTGACCCGTACATTGAGGAAAAGATACTGCAGTTTCTCCAGGTGCAGGAGGGAATCAGCGAGCTGGATGACGTACCCAGAATTGCTCCTGAAGACGCGATCACCGACATCGAGTGGGCTGGAAAAGGAAAGGAGAAGCAGGTAGACTTTAAATACCTGTACGAGGTGATTATGGATGGTGCGCGCAAGGAGGACGGAGAAATTGACCACATCGCGTATACACTCACATTTGACCGTGAACTCACCCCTAATCGGTGTGAAGAGACGGAAACGCATTACGGATGCATGACCCTGGCGGGAGAGCCGATCCTCTACTACGTTCGACTGGACTTAGCAGAACTAATCGCGGTGGCCCGGAGTCACGCATCTCACTCTGAACCAACTTGACGAACAACGTTGTCGAGATGACAGCCGGGCGCACGATCGTTTACGAGGCGCCGTTCACCAAGTGTGACCGGGAGG
>CAYOWD010000204.1:0-8072 GCA_964407535.1 uncultured Salinivenus sp.
TACTTCTCTCGCCCCGACTCCCAGATCTTCGGCGAGATGGTCGACAAGGTGCGGCGCCAGCTCGGCGTGCAGCTCGCCCACGAAGCGCCGCTTCCCAAGGAGGCCGCCGACGACGAAAAGACCCCCATTGTGGTCCCCGTCCCGGACTCGGCCAACACCTCCACGCTCGGCTTCGCGGAAGAGTGTCAGGAGATGGGACGTCGTTGTCGATTCGATCTCGGGCTCATCCGCAATCATTACGTCGGGCGCACGTTCATTGCCCCCGGCCAGGACCGCCGCGAGATGAAGGTGCGCTGCAAGTTCAACACCGTACAGGGCCTGCTGGAAGACCGCACCGTCGTGGTGCTCGACGACTCCATTGTGCGCGGCACGACCGCCCGCTACCTCGTCGACATGCTGAAAGACTCCGGGGCCAAAAGCGTGCACTTCCGTGTCACCTCCCCCCCGGTCATCAGTCCCTGCTTCTACGGCATGGACTTCCCGGACGCTGACGAGTTGCTCGCGAACCGATTCGACAACATCGAGGAAATGCGCGACTACCTCGGCGTCGACTCCCTGGCGTACCTATCGGTCGAGGGCCTCATGAAGGCCGTCAAGAAAGCCAACGACAGCGATCTCGGCTACTGCGACGCCTGCTTCACGGGCAACTACCCGGTACCGGTGAACAAGGATATGTCCAAAGACGAGTTCGACTGGCAGGCCCCCGCCCCTCGAACGTAGTCAGCCGCGTGCAGCCCTCTTAAGGCTGAAATAATACTGTAACGTCCGCCCAGAACTCCTTCAGCGCCCTCTCAGTGCCGATTCGACGGCACTCTCTGGTGAACACCTCTATAGCGCGCCGGTGAAGGAGATTGTGTTTTACAGCAGGCTCTCGCTTCTCAGTGGGAGCTGCTCGTTCGTTTGCGTCCTGGATGTCCGCCGTCCCCCACTCCGGCCTCCAGGATTCCGCTTTCCTGCGTATTCCCCCCCCGCCGTATGTCATTCCTTCGTTCTTCTCTGTTCGTGCTGTGCGTACTTCTTCTCGTTCCGGCGACACGGGCGCAAAGCATCGAGTCGGACGTAAGCTCGTTTCAGGACACGCTGAACGAGGCGCGCGATGAACACCTCAACCTCATTGCCCCAAAGACCTTCCAGGAAGCCTCCGAGTACCTGGCCGAGGCGGAACAGAAAATGAAGGACGGAGACAAGATGTCCGACATCCGCGAAGCCCTGAAGCGCGGCCGGAAAGAACTTGCCAACGCAAAGGAGTACACCGAGATTGGACGCGTCATCCTCAAAGACGCGCTCGTCGCCCGCAACGACGCCTTGGAGGCACGTGCCCCCGAAGTGGCGAACGAGAAGTGGACAGAAGCCGAAGATGCGATTCAGAGCGCAGGGCGCGAAATCGAAAAAGGCGACCAGGACGACGCGCGGGAAGATGCCAAGGAGGCTGTCAAATACTATCGTCAGGCCGAACTGAAGGCCATTCAGACCGATCTACTGGGAACGGCGCGCAAGCACCGCTCGGAGGCCCTTGAGGCCGAGGCAGACGAGTGGGCGCCTCAGACCTGGAAGCTCGCCGAAAACAAGCTCCAAAAGGCCGATCGGATTCTGAAAGAGGATCGCTACAACCGTTCAGAAAGCCGCACGCTGGCAAAGGAAGCCACCCAGCAGTTCAAGCATGCCCGGCTGCTGTCCGAAACGATTCAGCGCATTGACGACGACGTGGAGACAAAGGCCGAGATGGCTCTCCTCAAGTACGAGGATCACATTCGTCGCGTGGCTGAGGCACTGGAGGCCGACATCAACTTCGGCGACGGCATGGACGCAGTAACGGAACGCCTTACGGCATCCGTCCAGAGCCTGAAGGAGGACCGTAAGAACCTGCAGGCGAGTCTTCGGGACCGCCGGGCCCGCATCGACCGGCTTCAAAGTGTCGTCGATTCGCTCGACGCGCGTCTCGCCACCCTGGAAGAACGGGAGGAAAAGGTGTCGGCGCAGCTCCAGGAAAAGCAGGAACGGGAGCGCACCCTCAAGCGCGTTCGGGAGGTCTTTGATTCCAAGGAGGCGGAGGTGCTCACCAGCGGGGAAGCCTTGATCGTTCGGATGCAGGGTCTCAACTTTCCCAGCGGATCCGCCGAAATTCAGCCCAAGAACTTCGGCCTCCTCACGAAGCTTCAGCAGGTGATTCGAGAATTCTCGGAGGGCGACATTACCATCTTTGGGCACACCGACGCCCAGGGAAACGACGCCCACAACAAAAAGCTGAGTGAGGAGCGCGCGGAGGCGGTTCGTCAGTACCTCATGGCAAATATGGACCTGTCCTCGGACCGCATGAAGGCCATAGGCCAGGGAGAGTCCGAACCGATCGCGACGAACGAAACGGAGGAAGGCCGGTCCAAAAACCGAAGAATCGATGTCCGGATTCAGTTGAACTAGCTCCCAAAACCGGGCTGGAACTCGCGTACCGACTCTGCAGGAATACTGTAGTGTCGAACGTCAGAATGCCCCAAATGCCCCACCAGTCCGGCGTGTAAGTGTCCGGTTCCCGATTAGGCTCCTCGGCGCCATAGGGCGAGGGGGATACTGACCCATCAGAACGCTAATCGTGCAACCGCGGACCTTTCCATCGGTCGGGGTTGTGGACCCCTGCACTATCAAAACTGGCTGACTACCGTTTCGACGTTCGAGCGGGCGCGTCCGGTTTGGTGGCATTGTCGAGTTGAGAACTCCGGCCCCTTTTGGTCTCTTACTGGTCCGTGAATGGGTTTCTAAAGACAACTCCGACTATTAGGCATACTACGGTCCCTACCAAACGGAAGAGAAAGTTGACCTACCTGTGCACGGATCAGTAGAACCGTACGCCGCTCTCGTTCGGGACCGCGTTCGTCCGGGCACGCCCGCCCCAAGTTACATATCCCTTAAACGTTCGAACGTAGAACCTCCCCATTTGTGGTGCAATCGACATTGCCCGTCGGCAAGCAGACATCGTGACTTCAAAACGGCATAAAGAAACATGGAGAAAGAGAGACTTTGAGGAATTCCAATTACTTTGGGGGGCACCGAATCGTATTTGCGGAACCGCTGCTTCGATCGGCTGTGGAGACCGGTCCGGGCGGAGTCGAGCTGTGACAATGTCCCGTCCTGTCGAGTGCTTTCGTTTCCCAACCGTACCTTAATCGAATGTCATCGCCGTCTACCGACCGGAGTGAACAGGAAGAGCGCCGTCGCGAGGAACGAACGGCCCTCGAAGAACGCGGCATTGATCCGTATCCGTACGCCTGGGAGGTGGATACGCACGCCGAGGAGATTCTGAACACCTTTGACGATGAACAGCATCAGCCCGACGACGGCGAGGAAGGCGACTACAGCGTTTCGATCGCCGGGCGTATCACCGGTCTGCGTGTGATGGGCGGCTCGGCCTTCTTTGACCTCCGGGACGGTTCCGACACCATTCAGGTGTACGTCCGCGCCCAGGACCTGGGCGAGGAGTTCTATGAGGAGGTCTTTACAGAGCTCTTTGACATCGGCGACATCGTCGGCGTCGAAGGCTTTGCCTTTCGCACGGGTATGGGCGAGGTCACCGTCCGCGCCTCTGACGACTTCCAGTTGCTGGCCAAATCGCTGCGTCCTCCGCCCCCCGTCAAAGAAGTAACGGACGAGGAGGGAAATGTCGAGGAGCGGTACTATGAGGTCACGGACAAAGAATTCCGTTACCGGCAGCGCTACGTCGATCTCTTCGTCAATCCCGACACGCGTGATGTTTTTCGTCAGCGGGCGGAGTTAATTTCAACGGTGCGCGACTTCCTGAACGAGCGCGGCTACCTGGAGGCAGAAACGCCAGTGCTGCAACCAGTCTACGGCGGAGCGTCGGCGCGGCCCTTCAAAACGCATCACAACGCGCTCGACATGCCGCTCTACCTCCGTATTGCGGATGAGCTGTACCTGAAGCGGCTCCTCGTGGGCGGCCTCGAAGGGGTCTACGAGATCGGGAAAGACTTCCGAAACGAGGGCCTCAGCCGCTTCCATAATCCGGAGTTCACGATGATGGAGTGCTACGTGGCCTATAAGGACTACGAGTGGATGATGGACATGACGGAGGAGCTGCTCCGTACCGTCACCACGGCCCTGCACGACGATCCCGTCCTTCCATTTGAGGAGCACGAGATCGACATGGGGGACACCTACGAGCGCGTGTCCTTCTTTGACGCCATCGAAGAGGCCACGGGGTTCGATTTGTATCAGGCGGAGGCCGAACGCGTATACGACGTGGCCGCCAACAAGCTGGACCTGGACGAGGTGGAGTCCGACATGGACCTCGGCAAACTGCTCGACGAAATCTTCAGCGAAACGGTTGAGCCCACTCTCATCCAGCCCACGTTCATAACCGACTATCCCGTCGAACTGAGTCCACTAGCGAAGAAGCATCGTGAAAAGGAGGGACTCGTGGAGCGGTTTGAGCTCGTAGTCGCTGGACGGGAGGTGGCCAATGCCTTCAGTGAACTCAACGATCCGCAGGATCAACGCGAGCGATTTGAGGCGCAGGCTCGCCAACGGGCCGCGGAGGTTGACGAAGACCTCGACCCCAACGACCTTATTGACGAGGACTACCTCCGGGCCCTCGAATACGGCATGCCGCCCGCCGCGGGGCTGGGGATCGGCATCGACCGACTTACGATGCTCCTTACCGGACAGGAGTCGATCCGTGATGTCATCCTCTTCCCCCTCCTGCGCCCTGAATGAAGAAGTGCTCTCGGGGCGCGCCCTGAATGAAGAAGTGCTTTTGGAGGACACATGAGGGAAACAATTTTAGATCGTGCCTGAATGCGGTAACGTGACGAGCGGCGGCCGTTCGCACTCCGCTTCTTGCAACCGATTGAAACGCCACTCGCGACGACGTGTAAACCAACACTTTTCTCGCCCGCTTCCCCCGACACCTCGCAAGTACAGCAGCACACTTCCCAATTCCTTCCTTCCGACGAAGGACTTCGCAGAAATTGTTCTGTGTCTTTTCGGGGTCCGGCTGAGATGCCTACGACGTGCGGTTTAAACGACATTTACTGTGACGGTTGTGTTAATGCCTTACCGCTTCTGAATGTAAGCGTCCGGATTTCGACGCAGGTATCGTTATTAGGGGTGAATGGTGTACGTACATTTTCGAAGGGAGGCAGTACCCCTAAACGTTCCTGCCTCCCTTACTTTTATGTCTAGCGTTTTTTATATATAACCGTTCATTCAGGGTACTTATTATGTGCCCTGATTTTGTCGCTTCAACTCTGCGGGTTATATGGATTTTGCACTCCCTATATCCAATGCCGTCGTTCTTCTCGACCTGGGCTGGGGAGCGTCGTTGATGCACGAGATTGGGCTCGGCCCTTCCTTCCTCCCTGCATTTGGGGGACTTGCAGCACTTGCAGGTGCTCTCCTCCTGACTCCTCTCGTGCTTAAGGGGGCCCATCGTTACGGCTGGATTGAACAACCAAGCACCGATCGGTGGCACGACGAACCGGTCGCACTGCTGGGGGGACTTGCAATCTTCGGTGCCTTCGTAACTGCACTTCTGAGCAGTGGAGCCGTCCTGGCGTACACTTGGCCGGTGTGGCTGGGCGGTGTGCTTATGTTCGGGGCGGGACTGGCCGACGATCTTCTAGACATTCGTCCCGAGACAAAGCTCCTCATCCAGATCCTGGCTACGGCGTTCCTGCTCTATGCCGGACACGCGTTCTGGCGCGGCGGTCCGTTTTGGCTCTCGATTCCACTTACGTTTCTCTGGATGATCGGCATCACGAATGCCGTGAATCTGATCGACGGCATCGACGGTCTTGCCGCAAGCATCACCGTCGTCGCTGCCACGGCGCTCTCCTTGATCGGGATCGCGATGGGACAAATCGGTCTGGCCACCGTTGCGGCCATCCTCGCCGGGGCCAGCCTCGGGTTCCTGGCCTTCAACCTGGACCCGGCCCGTATCTTTATGGGCGATTGCGGGAGCCTCTTTCTCGGTTACATGCTGGCCGCCCTTGCGCTGGGCGTGCAAAATACAGGGGAGCCCGTCGCCGGAACGCTCGTGCCCATCGTCGTGCTCGCGGTTCCCATCTTTGACACAACGTTCGTCACTGTGACCCGCATCCTGGAGGGACGTCGCGTGACGAAGGGGGGCAATGATCACACGCACCACCGGCTCATTCGGCTCGGCCTGTCGGAAAACGGAACTGTCCTGGTCCTTAGTGGAATCGGGGCCGTGTTCTCCACGGCCGCCCTTGCCCTACTCTGGACGACGGCGCAGCTCGCTCTCGCCCTTCTTCTCCTCGGCATTGTGGCGAGCGTCGTCTTCGGACTGTACCTCGTGGGAAGTCACTCCTACAATCCCGACGGCTCCCACGCTCCGACCCTGTCCCAGCGGATGGGGGCCTTCATGCGAGCCGTTGCCGGCGGCTTTTACTGGAAATCCGTGGGCGGGGTCGCTGCCGATCTGTTGACGATCTTCGCGGCGTTCGTCATTGCCCTTCACCTCCGGTTCGGGGGCGCCCCCCCTCCCGACCAGTTGACGCTCCTAAGCACGGCCCTCCCGGGCGTCTTGGCCCTCAAGGTGGTGGTCTTTTACGCCTTCGGCCTGTACCACGGCGTCTGGCGACACGCCGGAACCCCGGAGATCGTCCGCCTCTTCAAGGCGTCTACGCTGGCCTCCCTGCTCACGCTCGGGGGCCTTCTGGCCGTCTATGGGAGTAACGACGTCTCGATCTCGGCCGCCATCCTGGACTGGATGATTGTCACGGGCGGTGTGGGCGGGACGCGCTTCGCCTTCCGCGCCCTCCGTCAGTATTTTGCCGCCCGTCGCGACGACGGCAAGCGTGTGCTCGTGTATGGAAGCGACGATCAGGCCCTTCTCGCCGTTCGTCACCTCCGCCGCCACGTTGAACGCACCGTCGTCGGCCTCCTCGACAGCAATCCGGAACGACACGACCTTCAGGTGCAGGGGGTCGAGGTGCTTGGCGATCGCGACGACCTGCAACGCCTCGCAGCGGAGCATGACGTTGACGAGGTGATTGTGCCGCTGAAGAATACAACGCATCGGGAACGCAGTCAGTTGGCCCGCACCTGCCGGGACGCAAACATCGACTGCCGACACTTTGCCTTTCACCTTGAGCCTGTGTCGGATCCGCAGTCCCTTCCGTCCTCGGTCGGCGACGGCGCCCATACCATCACCCGGCATCAGTCCTCTTCCGAATGACGTCCGGTCCATTTTGGCCAAAAGCAGATCGGCGGTTTCGACGGTCCCGAATCCGGATTGTCGCGCTCGCTCCGATCCCGCCCTCGACGAATCTCCGCTGTCTCTCATCTCCCTGCGAGGACTCCGGCATCGCCGTTCGGGCCCGTCCCGAACGCACAACGCCGCCCGTCGTAGAGACACGTGTACACGATTTGCCACCGTCTTCTTCTTCTGATTGGTCGCCGACTGCCCCATGCGCCGCTTCACCCTAACCCGTGACGACTCTACGACCGTTGATCCCGACCCCGACGCCGAGAAACGGATCCTGAACGGGCTCAACGAGAAGCAACGGGAGGCCGTTACCACCACCGAGGGACCGGTGATGATCATTGCGGGGCCGGGCTCGGGCAAGACGCGCGCCCTCACGCATCGCATTGCCTATCTTCTGGCCGCCGGCAAGGCCCAGCCGCGCGATATTCTCGCGCTCACCTTTACCAATAAGGCGGCCGGCGAGATGAACGAGCGGATTGAGGCGCTCGTGGGCGACGACACGCGGGGCATGTGGATCGGCACGTTCCACTCCACCTTTGCCCGCCTGCTGCGCATGGAGGGGGACAAGATCGGGTACTCGAAGGACTTTTCGATCTACGACACCACCGATTCGAAGAAGATCATCAAGCAGCAGATGCAGGGGCGGAATCTGGATACGGATGTCGTGAAGCCGCGATCGGCCCAGCGCATGATCTCCAGTGCCAAAAACGAAATGATCGGCCCGGAGGAGTACGCGGACCTCGCCCGGGGCGACCAGCAGGAGATGGTGGCAGACCTCTATCCGGCGTACGAACGCGCGCTCCGGCAGGCCAATGCCCTCGACTTCGACGACCTG
>CAYOWD010000205.1:0-8054 GCA_964407535.1 uncultured Salinivenus sp.
GGATGGGAGTTTGGGGGATAGACAACCTCACGCGTCACGCATCACTCTTCACGCACAACGCACAACGCTCAACGCTTAACGCTCAACTCTCAACGCAAAACAGCTTAGTGACTGTGCGCCGCGCTGCGCGTCTGGGCCGTGAGCGCCGACTTCAGATTGAAGGCACCTTCCGTGACGGCCACGTCGCCCGGCTGCAGCCCGGACCGCAGTTCGACCATACCGCTCTGCGACTCCTCCCCAAGCCGCACGGGTACCGCTCGGAAGTGCCCCGCTTTGTGCCCCGGCACGAAAACCATCGGGGTGCCGTCGATGGTCTGCACGGCATCGGTGGAGATGAGCGCGCGCTCGACGGCCGCCTCCGTCGAGATGTGGGCCCGGCCGTACATCCCGTCCCGGAGGCGGCCGTTGGGGTTGTCCACCACGGCCCGCATGCGGAGGGTCCGCGTTTTTTCTTCGAGCGTCTGCGAAATGAAGTCGATCGTCCCCTCGAAGCTCGCATCCGGCAAGCTGCTTACGCTCAGCCGCACGCGCTGGCCCTCTTTGACGGCGGCGATGTCTCGCTCATACGCGTCGATCATGACCCACATCTCCGCGCTGTTCGCGACGTAGAACGGCGTCTCCTGCGCGCCGACGGTCTGGCCGATCTGCACGTCCCGCTTCTGAAGGGTGCCGGTGACCGGGCTGGTCAGGCGGAAGTGCGAGATCGGCATCGTCCGCTTCTCCGCCGGCTGGACGTCCGCGTCCGAAAGCCCGTAGAGCCGAAGCGCCTCCTTCGCCGCCCGGAACTCTGCCTTCGCCTCCTCGAACGTCGCCTGCGCCTCCAGCAGCGCGGCCTCGCTGCTGATGCTGTCCGCCCGAAGGGCCTTCTCCCGCTCGTACGCGCGCCGATGGGTTTTCAGCCGAGCGTTCGCCGTGAGATATTGGGACTTGGCCTTCCCGATCGTCACGCTCGACAAAACGGCCACGACCTCTCCCTTCTGCACCCGATCCCCGAGATCCGTCGTCACGCGGACCACCTTCCCCTCCACCCGAGGCCCAACCCGCGCCACGCGGTCCGGATTGAACGTCACGGTGGCCGGGCGGCTGATCGTGGAGGTGGCACTCCCGGCCGCCAGGGTGTCCACACGAATGCCGAGCGACCGGGCCTTCTCCGCTCCCACGGCAACAGCCCGATGGCCGCCGCCGTGTTTCCCGCTGTGTTTCCCGCCGCCGTCGTTCGTCTGCCCGGCGTGTTTGCCGCCGTGCTTTTGCGTGCCGTCGTGTTTGTTGTTGTGCTTGCCGTTGTGCTTTCCCTTCTGCTCTCCTCCGTGCGTTTCGTCGGAGGTGTCCGGCGCAACGGCGGTCGAGGGAGCCGACGAAGTGGGCTTGGCCTCGCCCCCGCCGCACCCGGCGATCAGGACGAGAACGGTCATCGCAGCGCCGAGGAGCGCAGCGACGCGAAGGGAAGCGGAAAAACGAGAACGCATGGAACGCAATGATATCTGCATGACGGATGGGAAGACGGTTGAATGAGCGGGTCGTAAAGCGGAAGTGGGGCACTCCCGGTCGGGGACGCGTGCAGTCATGAGCCGTTATAGGTCGTCGAGGGGGGTGGCAATAAGGCGCTCGACTCGGGCTCGGGCCTGATGGTAGCTGCGCAGGGCCTGGCTCTGCTGACGGCGCACGTCGAAGAGGGTGCGCTGGGCATCGAGCACGTCCAGGTAGCTGAACTTGCCCCGGCGGTAGCCCTGCCGCACGGATTCAAAGGCCGAGCGGGCGGCCGGCAGCGTCTCGTTTGCAATCGTGTTCGCCTCGTTTTGCGCGGAGACGAGCATGCCGTAGGCGCGGGTGAGCGTCGTATCGAGCCGGACGCGGGCCGACGCGCGCTCCGCCTTTGCGCGCCGGATCCGGGACCGAGCGCGCTGGACGGCCCCCTGGTTGCGATCGAAAAGCGGAAGTGAAAGCGAGAGGCCCGCCTTGAGGGCCGTCCGGTCACGTCCCGTACGGCCCCCGAACCGCTGCCCGCCGATCGTCACCGACGGCACCGGGAACCGGTTGCTCTTCTCCAGCGCGAGTACGGCCTTTGCGCGTTCAATCTCGTCGGCCTGCCGGGCAAGCGTGGGGTTCCGATCCAGCGCAGCCTGTACCGTATCGAGCGGAGGCACCGGGCGGACGGACCCAAACGCCCCCTTCACGGTCGAAAACGAGGTCGTATCTGAGCGGCCCCACTGTCCCGACAGGGTCCGGCGCGCCGCGCGGCGATCCGCCCGGGCCCGCCGCAGTCGAATGCGTGCCTGCGAAAGCGGCACCCGGGCGCGGTCCTTCTCCACCGGACTCACCTCCCCGGTCTCCACTTGGCGCGACACCGTCTGGAAGACCTCTTCCGATAGGCGCACCAGCTCCTGAGCGAGGTGGACGCGCTCCTCGGCGGCAACCAGCCCTAAAAACGCCTTCGTGGTCTGCGTCACCACGTCGAGCCGGGCGGTCTCGTAATTCCAACTCGCCAACGCGCGGTCCTGCTCAGCCACGTCGCGCCGCTTGCCGGGCCGTCCCCAGAGCTCGATCGGCTGGCTCACCTGCACCATCTGTTCTGAATCAACAAAGTCTCCGATCGGGCCCTCGGTCGAGAGGTCTTCGGTCTCGCCCGTCAACGTTGGATTCGGCCACAATCCGGATTGCAGAGCCTGAGCCTCCCGGGCACGCACCTCCCAGCTGAAAGACTGCAGGCGCGAGTTATTGGCAAGAGCCAGGGCGAGGCTTTCCTGGAGCGTAATTGTGTCGCCGGGGACATTGCTCCACCCGTCCGGGCGCCGGAGGTCGGCCGATGCCCTCCCCCGCCGGGCTCCAGAGGGACCGTCGCGGGGCGCGTCGTAGGCCGAGAGGCTATCGCCCAGCGGCCGCGAAGCAGGCGGCGACCCTGGGCGGGTCGCCCCACACCCCGCAATCGTGAGAATGAGACACAGAACAGCAAGCGCAGATACAGAACGGAAGCGAAACAGCATCGGATACGCGCAGACGAGACACGGTCGACAAACGAAGGATGGGAGCACGGACCGCGTGGATCGACCGTACGTCTTTCGGCGGAACCGTCGCCGTTCGGCCTCGCCCTCGGCCACACAACAGCCGTGTGACGATCTCGGCACGGTGCGACCGGGGTCGGCCTCAGGAATCCTTCGCGGAAAAGAACCCGCGAACGGTCTTCAGCAGGACCGAAACAACGGCCTCAAAGCCGAGCTAGACATACGGATCCTGTCGATCCGTCCTCAACAGTTCGGACCCCCACCGACGGGCGGGGCATCGACCGGATCTAAATCAGCAGCTCGACGCTGCTTTTGGCGCGGACAATCGACGTGTCCGCAAAGAGATGACCGTTCTGTCGCCAAAACGACGCCGCCGATGCGCCGGGGGCACGGGGACGCTTCGCCCGAGAAGTCGTTGTCGCCGCATGACGGTCGTTGCCCGCCAGATCTCGACCGGTGTCCAGCACAGGCGCTGGGATCAGCTCCCCAAACGCTGCGGGCGACAGCACCGCGGATTCACACGGCTCATGTGCCTCGCCCAGCGTGAGGGGGACGTCCGTGCACGACGTGCAGTGCTCCGTCTCCAACGGATGGAGCATCGACGAGGCGTGGTCGTGCGCCTGCTCGGCTTGCGACGGAGCCGCGCACTCCCCGTTGCGGGCCCGCTCCACGTTCACCGCCCCGTTTTTCTCTACGCACAGCACGAATTCCTCGCTTCCGTGACGGCTCATAGGCAACAGAAGAAGCCCCGCGAGCACGGTGCTCACGAGAAAACCCCACCGGCGATGGAAGATGCGGAGCGTGGACACGAGCGAACGTCAATCGGGAAGAATTCGACCGGAAATCAGGCGGTTATTCGAACTCCTGAGGACGCTGTTTCATGAATGGACACTCATTTATTCACGCTTCACGCCCGCTCTCTGGGAAGGACAGAGGCATTCTCCGTTCCTGTACGAGCACATTAACGCCTGCAGGGGCGAGACTACGAGATCGTAAGGACCAGTTTGCCGACGTGATTGCCCTCGGCCTGAAACCGATAGGCCTCCGCGGCCTCCCCCATCGAGAACGTGCGGTCGACTATCGGGGTGATCTCGTTGGCGTCGATGGCAGCGTTTATCGCCCAAAACGAATCGAGCGGATGGTCGATGTCCCCGACGTAGATGCCGTGCAGGTGCCCCCGCCGCTGCATCAGCAGGTACGGATTGGGATTCGCCTCCGCCACTTTCGCACAGAGGAGTGCACTTTGTCTGGTACAGAGCAGAGCAGTTGTGCAAGACTAGTGGACTGTTACGAATGGATTGATGAGTCCTGGTTTCAATCCCTCCTCGTGATCCGGGCCGGTCGCCGTACGTAGAACGATCACAGGGCCTCATCCCCATATTGCTCCTCTCTCGGCGGATGTCGGAAGAAACTCATATTCTCCACAAATGAGACGTAACAGTTCACTAGAGCGCCTGTGCGGCAAGATGTCGAATCCGAACCGTGCCCGTTCCGTCCAGGCGGAGGCCAACCATGCCCGGCCTCGCTGCCGCACCGTGCGGATGGGTCACCAGCGTACCGTCGACATACCCACGAAAGTGAGTGCCGTCTCCCACAACCCGGACCGTCCGCCATCCGTCGAGGGCCGTGGAGGCACGGTCCATCACCGTCTCCTCCCCCTCCGACACGCGCCCCTGCGTCACAGTGCCGCTCCCCACCCGCAGGAAGTCGTAGGTCCGTGCGTTCTGCACGTGGTGCAGCAAAGAGACCGTGCCCGCAAAGTCGTCCAGATGAATCTCGGCGGTCCCCTGCACGGCCCCGAGCGTGTCGGGAACGACGACCGTGACGGGCGCCTCCGGCGTCAGGGCAAGGGCCACCTTCCCGGTGTCGAGGGTGTCGAGCCGGGCCCGCACCGTGTCGGGCGTCCCCTCCAGCCACGTCAATCGCCGGGTCCACGCCCGGGCGGACTGCGGCTGCCACCGCCATCCGCGGTTCCCGATCGTCAGGCCGGGTTTGGCCTGTGTTTGCACCGTCTTGGGCGGGGAGACCCCGACGCCGTAGCGGTAGACCATCTCGGCGCCGTGGTCGCCCGTCTGGTAGAGCAAGTATGACCCGGCCAGTGCGATTGCGAAGAGCATGCCCTGGACGAACACATGCCTCCGCGTTCGGGGCCACAGGTGGGCGCCGAGGCGCACCAGCGCGTAGAGGCCAAAGAACCACATCGTCCACCACCCCAAGTTTGCGTGCTCGGTGAGCACCGACTGGGCATCGGCGGGCACGGACACCGCGGTGGCCGCCCAGGTGCCGGTGACGTAGGTAACGACGGCGCTGCCACCCCCGATCAGGTAGAGGGCTACGGTCGCTGGACGGAGCCAGGTCCAACGTCGCACGGCGAGCGAGAGCAGATCGGCCCCAATCGCCCCGAAGAGGAAGGCGATGGGAAAATGAACGAGGACGGGATGGACGTTCGGCGCCCACTCGGGAAGCAAGGTCATAGCTCAAACTGAAAATCAACGCGATGACACCGAATCCAGTCCTGGAGACGTTGAGAGAGCATCTCGATACGTGAGCACGAGGACCCACCCGCCCAGGGCGAGGTCGACCACACCGCAAAACCCCGGCCACCAGCCGGGCACCACCGGATTCGACACGACCACCGAATGCATGAGGTCGTATCCCCCGTGCGCGGCGAGCCCGACGGCCATCAGGATCCCCGCCCTCCGCCGCGTCCGCCCTCGAACCGCCCCGACGGCCCCCGCGACGAACACGGCCGCCACCGCACTCTCGACGACGATCACCTGCGGAACGCCCGCCATTGCCGCAAACAGCACGTACACCAGAGCAATGACGATGAGGACGGTTCCGTAGAAGGCCGCGGATCGCTCCTGACGCGTGGCGTATCCCAGCCCGATGATGGAAAGGGCGGTAAGCAAGCCAGCGATGATCTCCATGAGACGCACGGGGAAATTCGCAGTTACGCGGCGGTGCCGCCGGTCAGGGAAAAGACCACAAGGCCGCCCACGAGCACGGCGATAAAGAGATACACCACCAGACGCTTGATCGTGAGGTCGCTTTCTCCATGGTCATGGTCGTGTCCCCCGTGCCCGTCCTCGTGCATCCGCCGGTGCTGTCGGCGGAGGTAGAGGTGCCCGCCCACCACCGCGACGGAGACGACGTTCATCCAGAACGTGTAGTCGACCTTGAACTGCGTCAGTTCCGCAATCTGCCGGGCGCCCTCCGGCACGATGCCGAGCAGCGTAAAGGCGCCGTCCAGAATGAGGGCCGTAGCCACGATGCTCCCGAACATGATGCTAGCGATGTACAGCGCCACCTTCCACCCGTAATACTCCGCGTTGGCGGCCACCAGCGGCGGCACCATCAGGTCGGAATAGATGAAGCCCATGATCCCAGCAAACAGCACCCCGTTGGTGCTCAGCACCGTCGCCAGCGGAATGTTGCCCATCGACCCGATGAAGGTGGCCGCCGCCACGAACGGCGCGACCACAGCGTTTTCGAGCGCGATCAGCCAGGCGGGCAGGGTGTCCTGGAAATTGGTGAGAAAGAGCGCCTCCCAGAAGGACTGCGGCACCAGCACGGCGACGAAGCCCGCCACGGTGAAGCCGATCAGGATCTCTTCCCAGACCATCTTCCACTCCTCGACGAACGAGGTGCCCACCCGGTGCCACCCCATGCGGCTGCGGATGCGCGCTTTCCAGTCGAAGTCCTCCTCCACCTCCGGCGCCTCCCGCTCGACCTTCTCGCGGGCCGCCTCCAGCATCGCGTCCGGATACGTCCACCGAATGAGCAGGCTCGAAATGGCAATGAGGATCAGTCCCCCCACAATCTCAGCGGCCAAATACTGCGGGCCCAGAAAGATGAGAATCAGGATGCCGAGCTCAATCACGAGGTTCGTCGACGCAAACATGAACGCAACCGCCGTGATGAAGTGCGCGCCCTTGGCCACCAGCGACCGGGCTGCCGCGAGCGCAGCAAACGAGCACGACGAGGACGCGGCCCCGAAGAGCGTGGACAGCGTAATGCTCTTTGCGTCCGGAACGCCCATGTACTGCGTGAGCTTCGCCTTCGGCACAAACGCCTGAATCATGGCGCTGATCGTATAGCCGAGCACAAACGCCCAGCCACTCTTCCAGAAGAATCCGACGGCGGTCTTGGCGGCTTCGCCGTACCAGGCCCAGATCGAATGTGTCATCGGACGTTGCTGATCGGTTCCACAGAACGTGCGTGTGCCCCCCTGCCCCGACTCGACCGGTCGTCGGTCGCCGCGTGATCCGCCTGCAATGAACGCGGATCACGGGACCAGGGCTCAGCTGACTTCACATACCCATACCCCCTAGGGGTATATATGTTTCAAAAACACCTTTCTCCTCAGCACGACCGTGAACGGGTACGCTTACGTAGCTTCTCCGGTGGAGACGAGACAGTACTCTCTGCTGCCAACTCGGGATCGATTGTGGTAGGGAACCTCCCGAAGCAGCCTACGTGCTCCCCTCCGTCCTGCCCCGAGCAGCAGCCGTCGCCGGTCTATACAGGGGGGACACGGCACGGAGCCGTAGGAGCAAAAGACGCAGCGGCCCCCGGATTGGGTCGCAACGTCGTACCACAGGACGAACAGTCCCAGAAGACGACGCACCGATCCGTCGGCATCCCGACGTCGGCCTCCGTGCCGCATTCCGGACACGTAACCGTGCTGGTGGCCTGGATATTGGTCATCATCGAGAATCAAAGAGGAAATGGGGACCGGTACCCAGCAGTCTTGGTGGCGTCGGTCAAGCCCCCACGTCGGTCGTCGCTGAATCGAACCGCACGACGGCCTCAGGGGCTTGGACGTCGCCGAGCACAACGTCCTCCTCCGGAAGCCACTCTTCGAGAAAAGGGGACATCAAACACGGCATCTGGCGATCGACAGAGCGGAATCGATACGACATGGCGAAGTGCACGTCTTCAAACGAACGGAGGCATGCTAAATATAACCGGTTCAGCGGAGGAAGTCCGACAGGCTCCTAGGTCGTACTGACAAATGGAAAATTCGCTTGCATCTCACAGCAGCAGCGTCAT
>CAYOWD010000206.1:0-4905 GCA_964407535.1 uncultured Salinivenus sp.
TGTTGTCCGCCGTCGTCAGCGCGTCGGCGTACTTGAAGTCGATCTCGTGCTGACCGCGCGCGACCTCGTGGTGGCTGGCTTCCACCTCAAAGCCCATTTCTTCGAGCGTGTAAATGATTTCCGCTCGGATCTCCTGGGCCGCGTCCTTCGGCGCCAGGTCGAAGTAGCCGCCCTTGTCGTGCGTGATGACCGAGGCCGTTCCGTCTTCGTGGTTCTCGAAGATGAAGAATTCGGGCTCGGGACCGGCGTTGAGATCGTAGCCGAGATCGTTGGCCCGATCAATGGCCTGCTTCAGCACGTACCGTGGGTCGCCGATGAAGGGCTCGCCGGTCGACGTGTTGAAGACATCACAGATGAGACGTGCGGTGGTCGTGTCGTCGCCCCGCTCACTCCGCCACGGAAGAACGGCAAACGTATCGGGGTCCGGTTCCAGGCGCATGTCCGACTCCTGGATGCGGACAAAGCCCTCAATCGAGGACCCGTCGAAATAAATGCCTTCGTCGAACGACTTCTCGGCCTGGCTGGCCGGAATCGATACATTCTTGACCCGACCCAGAATGTCGGTGAACTGGAGACGGAGGAAATCCACATCCTCCTTCTTGATTTCTTTAAGAACGTCTTCTTCAGTTGCCATGTGTTTGGAGGTATGATTGAATGAGAGTGGGTACGCTCGAACGAGGAAGATCCGCTAGGCGCGGGGGACTTCCCCGAATTTCCCCCTCTGCTCAGGGGGCCGACGAGACGTTGTCCTCGTCGTAGTCATAAAGTTCCATGGGTTCGGCCGGTACGGCACGCGATTCTTTAAACGTGCTGAGTACGATGCTCGTCGTGGTCTGCGTAACTCCCGGAATGGCCTGAATGTCGGACAGAAACCGCTCCAGCGTCGTCGTATTCCTGCTCCGCACCTTCATCACATGCGATCCCGATCCCGTGATGGAGTGCACCTCCAACACCTGCTCCATATCGTGCACACGATCCACAAACGCCGGGTATTGCTCAGACCCATCGACGGACACGCGGATAAAGGCGGTAATGTCGAGGTGTAACCGCTTGGGATCCACAACAGCCTTGTATCCCTGAATCACACCGCGCTCCTCGAGCTTTCGCATCCGCTCGCTTACGGCGGAGATGGACAGATCCACCTCATCGGCGACGTCGCTTCGCTTCATGCGGCCATCCTCCTGCAGGAGCTCGAGAATCTTGGCGTCGATCTCGTCAATGCTGTGTGCCACCGGCTCGCTCTTGCTATTTCTTTTTGACTCGACGCCATTTTACCCGACTTTCTTTGGTTTGTCAAGTCAAAACTGGAAATATTTTTGCAGAACGCGTAAAGATCGAGGCTGGAAGCGCTTTTTTGGTCGCATCTGACAACTGACAGGCCATTTCGGGACAGTATGTTGTCGTACATGAAACAGCCTATCAGCTTTAAAGAAGAGGCATCCGTTCCGGAAGTGCTAGGGGACCTGAACGGAGAACGCCCCGAAGGCAGTGCAGCGACACGGGGACTCCGGTCCCCCCCCACCGGCCGGAGCACGCTGCGGGGCGGGTCTCCGGCCGGCCGCTCATCCGACGTCGATGGCTATGCATGTTCGAGGGCTTTCTGATGGACCCGTTCGTACTCGGCCTGGATTTCAGAAAATTCCGGATAGGCCGCCATTTCGTGCTCGTGCTGGTCGAGCCCCTTCTCTTCGGCGTACTCCGATATCGTCACGCCCACCAACGCATCGACGGCCGTAAACACAAGGTAGCTGACCGGAAACGCCCAGAGAAAAGCGGCGCTGATGCCGATGAGCTGCACCCCGACCTGAGCGAGGCTGAACCCGCCGGGGGAGAACAGTGCGGGGGCAAGGGTCCCCCACGCTCCGCACACGCCGTGAACGGCGACCGCGCCCACCGGATCGTCGGCAATCTGTTCAATCGCCATCGTTGCGTACACGATGATAACGCCCGCCACGAGGCCGGTGAGAATGGCAGATCCGGGTGTGAGGACCGCACAGCCCGCCGTGACGCCCACAAGGCCGCCCAGTATGCCGTTGAGGGCCATTTCGGCCTGTGCCGACCCGGTTCGGATCCAGGACGTGATCGTTGCCGCCACGGCGCCGCCCCCTGCTCCGAGAAAGGTATTCGTTGCGATCACAGCAATTTTCGGGCTGCCGGCGGTGGTCGAACCGGCGTTAAATCCAAACCACCCCAGCCACAGTATAAAGACGCCCAGCGCCGCAAGCGGCAGGTTGTGGGCCGGAAAGGCCTGCGGCGTGCCGTCGGCATCGTACTTGCCCCGCCGCGGCCCCACGACAATTGCTCCCGCTAGGGCGGCCCAGCCGCCAATGGAGTGCACGACTGTAGACCCTGCGAAGTCGATGAACCCAAGCTGCTCCAACCACCCGCTGCCGTTGAACAGTCCCCCCCAGGCCCACGAGCCGAATACGGGATAAATCATGCCCGTTACGGTCACCGAGAACAGAAGATACCCAATAAATTTCATCCGACCGGCCACGGCTCCGGATACGATGGTTGCCGCCGTCGCCGCGAAGACCGCCTGGAAGAAGAAAAATCCGTAGGTCCAGGGCGTCGACTGACCGTCAATGCCGGTTAGAAAGAACCCGTCGGTACCCACAAGCCCATTCCATGAGGACCCGAACATGAGCGCAAAGCCGACGCAGAAGAACACCAGCACCCCGGCCGAGGCATCCATCACATTTTTCATGATGATGTTCACCGCATTTTTCGCCTGGGTGAACCCGGTTTCGAGCAACGCAAATCCGGCCTGCATGAAGAAGACGAGGGCGGCGGCCACGATCATCCAGACGAAGTCCAGATTGGTTTGCAACGCCTCCACCTTTGCCGCTGCATTTGCAGCGTCTCCGGCCAGCGAGGGCCGGGAACCAAACAGAAAGACGGGCAGGAGGACACAAAGGCGTTTCAGCATGGCACGGCAACGTTGGTACGAAAAAAAAGACGCGGTTCTGCTACTGGTCCGTGAGAATGTGACGGAAACACAGTTTCTCGAATGAAGGGTGCACTGAGTGCAGTTGTGGGAGAAATCGAAAATTATCAATCTGAGATCGGTAAGTCGGCCCTCTCTATTTGATCACCCCATTCCCCACTTTCAAGAGATTTATTTTCTTAAATCGGTTACATCAGAAAAATTTATTTTATTTTTGATTCTACTTGCCGAAATTATTTTCTCTGGGATTATTTCCTGTCACGAGGGGCGTTCACCTGATCTCCGATCGGTTCGCCTTCCCCGTTCCTCGTAAAGAGGCAGCGATTCTGTTTTCTCGATCGGAACAGCACCGGACGAACGGCCCCAGTTGCCCGAAAAGATGTCTTCGAATATGAAATCGGTTTCGAACCACGCTCTTCATCGTTCGTACACATTTTTTCCGAGAAGTCGCCGGCTTCGCTCTCTTCCATTGTCGTTTTCCAGTTCCATGTCCTCGATTCTGGTTACGGGCGCCGGGGGACAGATTGGCACGGAACTCGTGGACGCGCTGTGCGAGCGCGTCGATCCGTCCGACGTCGTCCAACTCGACGTACAGCCGTCCGCTCGGTCGAACGGACACGCTTCCGCTGCTTCCTTTGTAACGGCCGACGTGCGCAACCGGGAGGCCCTCGCCACCGTCATCGCGACCCACGAGGTGGAGGTCGTATATCACCTCGCAAGCCTGCTCTCCGCCACCGGCGAAGCGCAGCCCGACCGGGCGTGGGATGTGAACATGACGGGCCTGAAGAATGTGCTGGACCTAGCGCGTGCGTATGACCTCCGCGTGTTTTGGCCGAGTTCGATTGCCGTCTTCGGCCCCTCCACCCCGGCCGTGAACACGCCCCAGAACACGATCCTCGATCCGGCCACCGTCTACGGCGTGACGAAGCGGAGCGGGGAGCTGTTGTGCCAGTATTACCATCGTCGCTACGACCTCGACATCCGGAGTCTGCGGCTGCCCGGCATCATCAGCCATAAGACCGCTCCCGGTGGGGGAACCACCGATTACACCGTCGAGATGTACAGGAATGCCGCCCGCGGCCGCCCCTACACCTGCTTCCTTTCCCCGGATACCCGCCTCCCGATGATGTATATGCCCGACGCCGTTCGGGCCATTCGGGTCCTGATGGAGGCCGACGGCGCGTCGCTCTCGGTCCGCGACAGCTACAATGTGGCCGGCTTTTCCCTTTCACCCCGGGAACTGGCCGCCTCCCTTCGGCGGCACGTCCCCGACTTCACCTGCACCTATGCGCCCGACGATCGACAGCGCATTGCCGATACCTGGCCGGCGTCCGTCGACGATACGTGGGCCCGCACCGACTGGGGCTGGGCGCCCGAGTACAACCTCACTGCCACGACCGCGGATATGCTCGATCATTTGGATGGGCGAGAGCGGGAGCGGGGACGCACTGAAGGGCGTGGGAGAAGAGAGAGGGAGAGAGAGGAGGAGGGGAGGGAAAAGAGCGGGAGCGCGTGAGCAGGAGGGGGTGCAGAGGGACGCAACGTATCCCCGTCCCGCGCTCCCCCCCACGCTCTCCCCATGCTCCTCCCCCCAACATTCCCGCCTCCGCAACACCGACCCCTGACTCCTCAGCTCCCCAACCCTCAAACGCCCAACCCTCAAACGCCCAACCCCCAAACGCCCAACCCCCAACGCCATGCCCATGCCCGCCACCGCCGCGGACAAATTCCGCCGGGAACTGGCCGACATCAAAGACGCCGGCACCTACAAAGACGAACGCGTCATCACCTCGCCCCAGAACGCAAGCATCGAGGTCGAGGGCGGCGGCCGGACGGTGCTCAACTTCTGCGCCAACAACTACCTCGGCCTCGCCAATCATTCCGACCTAACGGACGCGGCGCGAGAGGGACTCGATCGCTATGGGTTCGGCGTCGCCAGCGTCCGGTTCATCTGCGGC
>CAYOWD010000206.1:4915-8037 GCA_964407535.1 uncultured Salinivenus sp.
CCACGAGACCGACGACACCCTTCTCTACAACTCGTGCTTCGACGCCAACACCGGCCTGTTCGAGACCCTGCTGGGCCCGGACGATGCTGTCATCAGCGACGAGCTGAATCACGCCTCCATCATCGACGGCGTCCGGCTCTGCGAGGCCGACCGCTACGTCTACGCGCACAGCGACATGGACGATCTGGAGGCGCAGCTGCAGGCGGCCCAGGAGGCGGAGGTGCGTCTCATCTGTACCGACGGGGTCTTTTCGATGGACGGCGACGTGGCACGGCTGGACGCCATCTGTCGCCTCGCCGATCAGTACGACGCGCTGGTGATGGTGGACGAGTGCCACGCCACTGGATTTATGGGCAACGGCGGGCGCGGAGCAAGTGAGTCGAAGGAGGTTCTCGACGAGGTCGACATCATCACGTCGACGCTCGGCAAGGCCCTCGGCGGCGCCACCGGCGGCTTCACGACGGGCCGACAGGCCATCATCGACCTCCTGCGGCAGCAGTCGCGGCCGTACCTGTTCTCCAATGCCATTGCGCCGATGATTGCGCAGGCCGGCCTCACGGTGCTGGAGATGCTGTCGGAGAGCGACGACCGGCGCGAGGCCCTCTGGGCAAACGCGCGCTATTTCCGCCGCGAGATGCAAGACCGCGGGTTCGATCTCAAGCCGGGCGACCACCCCATCGTGCCCATTATGGTGCACGACGCCAGGACGAGCGGACAAATGGCCGAGGCCCTGCTCGACCGCGGCATTTACGTCATCAGCTTCAGCTACCCCGTCGTGCCAAAGGGCGAGGCTCGCATCCGCGTCCAAATGTCGGCGGCCCATTCCCGCGACCAGCTCGACCGTGCCCTGGATGCCTTCACCGACGTGGCGCGAACGCACGATCTGCTCGGTTGACTTCTCCTCCCGGCTGTGTGTGGTTATGAGATTGTCTGCAGTACCACAACGTTCTTCGAGACCGTGTGGCTTTGAACATGTCTCTCCAAAAGAGCGCTTTCCCGATGATGGCCGAGCCCCTGGACGTAAACCTGCCTGAACAGCAGCGAGAAGAGCTCACCGATGTTCGTTCGGGACCATCACAAAAAGCCGTACATGCGCGAGCGAGCGGCAGCGGTCTTGAAGGGTGCCGGGCCGCCAGGAGAAAAAGGCCAGTCGGTACGCCAAGCTGCTCTGCACGGTCTTCTCTGCGTTGCTCCTCCGAGAGCGGTCGCCAAGGCGGTTTGGCCATCGGCTACTATGATGCAAGGAGATGCTCTACGGGGTCTGACCGCTCATTCGCACGATCGCTCGCTGGATGTTGTACCCTGAATAATCTCGCAGTCGTACACCATCGAGGGGGGGTAGTTGAGACCTATTGCCGTCCCTGCATCGCTCGCAGACATGTGCATTCCCCATCGCGTGCAAAGCGGCGGGCACAGTTGCCCCCGTCGCGGGTAAGTAATGACCGCAGGTCGTGCACACCAACCGTCCGTCTTCCATGAGACACCTCGACCGCATCTCGATGGACCCGGCCCGGATGGGAGGAAAGCCCTGTATTCAGGGCACGCGCGTGACAGTGGGCACGATTGTCGGTCTTATTGCTGAAAATCATACGACGGATGAAATCCTGGACGCCTATCCGTATCTGGAACCGGAAGACATTCAGGCGGCGCTCCGATACGCGGCGTAACGGCCATCAGAATCAGAATGGCCCCACCGAACGACGTGAGCTGTCCAACGCGCAACGCATAACGCACAACCCATAACGCGCAACGCGCGACTCACAACACACAACGCGCAACGCAATACGCTCCGTGTCCCGTAGCCGCCACATTCCAGAGGCCGTCCGCCGTCGCATCGACTTCTTCGACGGTCAGACGTGCAAAGAGTGCGGCCGTCCCATCGACGGCGAAGCCCTCAAGCGTCACCTCGACCACCGAGAGGCCTTTTCCGAGGGCGGGGAGCACGCCGTCTTCAACCTCGATCCCCTCTGCCACGAGTGCAATCAGGCAAAGGGCAGCGGCGACACCGCCCGCACCGACGAATTGAAGCATCGTCATAAGCAACAGGACGCCGCGGTCCGCCGCTACTTTCAGGAGGCCGACGCCGACATCGTCGACAATGACCAGCTCCGCACCCCGCAGGCCGAAAGCGTCCGGGCCCTGCGCGACTACTTTGCCGCGGACCGGCCCACGAACCTGCCCGCTATCGTCGTGTTGCCCACCGGCTGCGGCAAGTCTGGCGTCATCGCCTGTGCCCCCTTCGGCCTTGCGGAGGGCCGCGTGCTGGTCGTTGCGCCCAACCTCACCATCAAAGAAGGACTAACCGACGGCACCTTCAGTGGGACCGACAACTTCTACCACTTCTGCGACGTGTTGCCGGCGGACGCGCGCCTGCCCCGCGTGGTGGCCCTGGAGCGGGGGCGCGTCAACGAAGAAGACTGCCGGCGGGCCGACGTTATTGTCACCAACGTGCAGCAGATGCAGGGGTGGCTGCCGCTCTTTCCGTCTGACTTCTTCGACCTCATCATCGTCGACGAAGCCCACCACGCCCCCGCCGACTCGTGGCAGAACATCAATCAGGCGTTCCCCGACGCGAAGAAAATCTACCTGACCGCCACCCCGTTTCGGAGCGACGACCGCCCCATCCGAGCCGAGCCGGTCTACGAATACCGGCTATCCGACGCCATCGACAACGGGTACGTCAAAAACATCGTACGCGTCGACGCGGTGGCCTCGGAGATGACGTTTACCGTCGAAGGCGAAGAGCGCGCCTACACCCGCGAGGAGATTATGGACCTGCGCGAAGAAACATGGTTCTCCCGGGGCGTGGCGTTGTCGGACGTCTGCAACGAAACCATCGTCGACCGCAGCGTGCAGCTCCTGCACGCCAAGCAACGGCGCGGCACGGAGCGCCATCAAATCATCGGCGCCGCCTGCTCAATTCGGCATGCCGAGCGGGTGGCGGCGCTCTACCGGGCGCGCGGGGCGGAGGCCTCGTTCGTTGCCAGCGAGGGCATGACCACGGAGGAGCGCGAACGTCGCCTTCGGGCCTACGAGCACGGCGAGCTCGACGCCATGGTCCACGTGGGCATCCTCGGCGAGGGATACGACAACAAAAACATCTCCATCGCCGCCCTCTTCCG
>CAYOWD010000207.1:0-3192 GCA_964407535.1 uncultured Salinivenus sp.
CTTAAACGAATTGGCTGTCAGGTCCACTTCGTCGATGCCTGGCACTACCACACCTCGGGCGGGGGCGTCCACTGCGGCACCAACGTGCTCCACGAGCCGCCCCGCAACCAGGCCTGGTGGACCGACTACGCTCCGCTGGCCAACGCGGACACCACCTACGACCCGAAACACACAGCTCCCAATCCGTCTTCGCAGCCGACCGATCCGTGAGAGCGGACCGGGAACAGAGACGCGCCCTTTGTCCCCGGATCCGGGAGACAGCAATCGATTCAACAATCGACCGAACGCCCTCCAGACATGGAAAACGACCCCTCCGGCCCCGCCTTGTTCTCAGGTTTGCGTACGGACAGCCCCCACGCGTTCGTGCGTTCCGGAACCATCGCCGAACTCCACAGCGACTTCAATCAGACGGGCCAGGTCGACTTTTCCGCCGACGAGCGGGCCGCCCGGACCCAGCGGCCCGGCAGCATCCTGCTTCCGGCCTTCGATCCGGACTTCGTTGGTGATGACGAGAATTTCTACACGGACGCTCTGACGCCGGTCCACGTCCGCCCGTCGGGGCAGCAGAACACGCTTCCGGACGCCTCCCTCGAACTCGCGTGCGTGCACAGTAACGATCGGGATCGAGTGGCCGTCTACACCCAGGAGGGCGATTTCGTATATGGGGGCTACCCGTTGAATATCTCCGAGTCTGTGCCTCCCGACCCCGACGCAGACAGCGTGCGAATCCAGGGGCCTGCCGGCGAGGCATTCCTCATGCATGCCACCACGCTGGCCGGCGATCCCCGCAGGCCCGGGTCGGTCGACCAGCCGCCCCCACAGAGTCCAGAGAATACGCCCGCAGACATCAAGTCCGGCGAGGTTTGGCTTCGGCTTGGTCTCTCGCAGGACGAGGAGCCCCCCTCGAAGCAGCGGCGTACGGAGTCGCCGGGGGACGACGACGTCGCCCTGTTTCAGATTGCCCCGCTTCTACTGCAGAGCAACATCGCGCGCACTCGTCGCCTCTACGTCGTCTCCGCGAAGAAGACCCACAACTTCATGTATGACGTCATGGAGGCCTGCTGGGCGGCCCTCGGGCCGGACGAGCCGTTTAATCGCGATTTTGCCCGCGAATTCCGTTCAAGCACGCCTGGTGGGCTCGGTACGTCTCACACTGTCACCTCTGGGAAGTGCCTCTTGAGTCCAAACAAGATGTATCTCATCGACGGCGGAAGGTACAAGGAGGACGATGGGAATCCGGACCTTTGGATCCAGGACCAGATGGCGACCGGCTATTGCAGCGCCCCCGGCGATCGCTCGCCCCTCAACGTCGTGCTGCACTACAAACGGACGGCGGGTGCCCTCCACCAGTTCGTGCGGGAGGAGATGGACAATGCAAACGACCGGATGGTCGTTTTCAATGGGCTCTTCGACACGGAACCGGAGCAGGGGATGCTCGACTACGGCGGCAACGTCGCGGTCTCTCCGCCGGTGAACACGGGAACGACGGCCGAGACCACCCGCGAGGCCGGGCCGCCCGTCCCGGAGCATCCCCCTGCCCCCCACGGAAAGATTGTCCTCGGCGACTGCAAAAATCCGGCCCGTGAAGAGCCTCAGCACGGATCCGAAGAAGAGGAGAAGCCTGGATCCTCAGCAGAAGAGGAGCCTGGATCCTCAGCAGAAGAGTCCGAATCAGACGGAGGACCAGCCGGATCCAGTTGCGTCAACGACGACACGCGCACCTTCCTACAGGCGCAGGAGGTCCAGCCGATCGTTCCCATCGACACGTCGTGGCTGGAGACGGGGCACGTGGACGAGATCATGACGTTCGTGCCGGCCCCACACTCACGGAACGAACGCCCCGCACGGCTGGCCATGGCCCGTCCCGACGTGATGGAGCGGCTCTTCACCCAAACGATTCAGAAGGCGTCCGTAGAGGAGGGGCGCACACACGCTCATCGTGGACGGCATCGAAAGCGTTCGAGCCTCCTGCAACAGATTCTCGATGACCCGTCGCCCGAGGTACACAACGAATTTGCCGGGAGCTACGACGAGACGAGCGTCGAGGCGCTTCTTGCACCCGATATCGCGGCTCAAAATCAGGAAATTTGCGACAAGTTTCTGCGTCCCATCGAAGACCGGCTTCGCCATTGTACGCGGTTGACTCGCCCCGACGACGTCATTCCCCTTCCGGTGTATTTCAACGTCCGGGGCGGGACGGAATGGGGAAAGAAGGTCGCCTCCGCCCGCATGCCCAACCTCGTCAACATGCAGGTCCTCAATAAAAAGCGGAGTGCGCACCTGATAGTGGCCCGTCCCTGCGGCCCGCGCCTCCCCCCCGGAGCAGCCAAAACGGTCGTGCGGACCGTGCTGAATGAAATGGGGCGGGACGACACCCCCGTGTGCCACCCCCAGAACGAGAACGACAATCCGTCTGGATTTCCCTTTTGGGTGTGGCCGACCCTGAGCGTCCGAACGCTGGCCCTGTTCTTTACCCGCAAGAAGCCGAATGAGACATTCCTCACGGCAAACGAGCGGAAACAGCTGATCGATGTCATCGCCCAGCGCGCTGAGTTCTCGACGCTTCCGGCCGGTCTCCAGCAGGCCGTTCAGAACACCCAGGCAACCATTCTCAATGCCAACGGCGGTTCGGAGAAAACCATTAGAGATGCCGAGGGCAATCCGGTGCATCTCGTCAGAGATGGGCACTTCACCAGCTGGCACCGGCTCTTCATTCCGGAGGACACCGTCGACGTCATCGAGGCGTACACGCAGTCGGTGCTTGAGAAGATTGGCTGCACGGTGCACTTCGTCGATGCCTGGCACTACCACACCGCGGGTGGAGGCGTCCACTGCGGGACCAACGTCCTCCCCGAGATACCTAAAGACCGCCAGTCCTGGTGGCACAACTATTCCGGGTTGGCCGACGCGAACACCGACTACGACCCAACCAACACGATCCACAATTCGTAGAACCAGACGCCGCCCAGCCCCCTCTCCTGACGACTCGTTCGCGACGCCCCCCTGTCTCCCCATCCGCCCCGGAAAGCGGCCCCCTCCCCGCCGGCCCGCAGCCGTATTCTCTATTCATGGGTCGGCCTCCAGCACACAACTCGCTCCTCGATCAAACGATCTCCCGACATGGACCCCGAACCGTCCGGCCCCGCCTCGTTCTCAGGTTTGCGTACGGACAGCCCCCACGCGTTCGTGCGG
>CAYOWD010000207.1:3202-8016 GCA_964407535.1 uncultured Salinivenus sp.
CACAGCGACTTTACCCAGAACGGGCACGTCGACTTTTCCCTCGAAGAGCGGGCCGCCCGGACCCAGCGGCCCGGCAGCATCCTGCTGCCGATCTTCAGCCTGAACCTGGCCCGGAAGGACCTCACCGCCGACGACGGCGCCAACTACCTGACGCCGGTCTACCTCCGACCCGCCGGATCGAACGGCCCTCAGCACGGGGACGACCTCGCGATCACCGTCCGGGACGCCGACCGGCATCGAGTGGCTGGGTACAGGGAAGGGCCGGACGCGTGGCAGCGGGCGCTCGGCGGCAGTTCGATGCGCAGTTCGGAGATCTCGGTACCGGCCGACTGGGCCGGCGAGCACCTCCGGATACGCGCCCGTACGCTGGCCGGCGACCCCGAAACGCCGGCGCCCCCCTCCTCGACGGCCCCGCCCGGATCGTCCCATGAGACAACCACCCCCGGCGAGGTCTGGCTGGACCTGTATCAGCGGCGCGACAACAACGTGGAGAAAGCCGATACCGCGCTGCTCCTCATCGCCCCGTTTCTGCTGCAAGGCAAGCTGGCCCCCGCCCGCCGCCTCTACGTCGTCTCCCACGCGGACACCCATAGCTTCGTGTACGACGTCATGGAGGCCTGCTGGGCGGCCTTCGGGGCCGACGGGACGTTCGACCGCGATTTCGACCGCCCCTTCCTCCCGAGCACGCCCGAGGAGCGCAGGGCGGCCGCCGACGCGAACGAGATCGCCACGGAGGACACCGACGACGCCGGCGAAAATCCCATGTCCCTGCTGAGCTCGGACAAGATGTATCTGATCGACGACAAATACGGGGACCTGTGGGTCCAGGACCAGATGGCCCTCGGCTACTGCAGTGCCCCCGGCGGGCGGGCCTTCAACGTCGCAGTGAACTGCAAACGGCAGGAAGACCTCTACAATTTCGTGGTCGAGGAGATGCCGGACGCAGACGACCGCGTATTCGTCTTCAACGGCCTCTCCGGCGAGGACCAGAATCCGTACGACTGCGGCGGCAACATCGCGGTGTCCCCCCCGGTGCCCGAGGAAACGGACGAGCAAGAAGTCGGCCCAGCCGGGCCGCGCGTCCCCGAACATCCCCCCGCCCCCCACGGCAAGATCATCCTCGGGGACTGTTACAACCCATACCGCGCAGCCGACGCCTCGGATGACGGAGACGGCCTCGTCACCTCCGAGACGCGCACCTTCCTGGAGTCGCAAGAAGTCCAGCCGATCGTCCCCATCGATACCTCCTGGCTGGACGTGGGCCACGTGGACGAGATCCTGACGTTCGTGCCCACCCCGAACGCGCAGAACGACTCCCCAGCGAAGCTGGCCATGGCCTGCCCCGACATCATGGACCGGCTCCTGGACCGCACCCGCCAATTTTCCGTGGAGGAGGGGCGCACCCACTTTCATCGCGGGCGGTACAAAACGCACTCGATCGAGGACAACCTTGTCGAGAACTACGACGAGACGCGCATCGAGGACTTTTACAAGGCGGAAGGGATCCGAGATACGAGCGGCCGCGTCCACAGGGAGTGCCTGGATCCCATCGAACAGCGGCTCTGCCACTGTATCGGACTGGATCGCACCGACGACGTTCTTCCCCTTCCGGTGTACTTCACATACGTCAACCCCCACACCCCCCGCCCCTGGGGACTGTCTCTGGCCACCCCCCGCACGCCCAACCTCGTCAACATGCAGGTTCTCCAGACCGGCCCGGCGGAGACGCATCTGCTGATGCCCCGGCCCTGCGGCCCGCGCCTTCCGCCCGAAAAGGCCCGTGGGGTTGTGGACGAGGTATTGACGGATCTCGGGTGGGAAGACCCGACCGTGCGTTCGCCCCGGGCCGAGGCGAATCGGGACGGATTTCCCTTTTGGGCGTGGCCGGGACTGAGCGCGGACACACTCGCCCTGTTCTTTACCCGCGAGAAGCGCACCGGACACGGACGCCGGCGGCCGATAACGGCAGCAGACCGCACCCACATCATCACCTGCATCCAGGAAGACAAGTCGTCCCAAACCCTTCCCGATCCGCTCCCGCAGGCGGTGGCCGACACCCGGGAGTCGATCCTCGACGCCAACCCCGAGGCAACGTCTCGCCTCGACGAGAACGCGAGAAAATTCGAAGACTGGTACCGGCTCGTCATTCCGGAGGACACCGTCGATGTCCTTGAACTCTACACCAAGGCGGTGCTCGAAGAAATGGGCTGCCAGGTCCATTTCGTCGATGCGTGGCTCTACCACACCGCGGGCGGAGGCCTCCACTGCGGGACCAACGTGCTCCACGAACCGCCCCCCGATCGGGCCTGGTGGACCGACTATTCCGACTTGGCCGACGCCGACACTACCTATCTTCCGAACCAAACGATCCACAATCCGGCGAACTAGGCGTTGCCCAGCCTCCTCCCGACGGACTGCTCGCGGCGAGCGTTTGCTCCGCCCCCCCCCCGATCCATGCCGGTCCTCGCTTGAAACAGGAATCTGTGAAACGACCGTTCTTCCCTTTCTCTTTCTTCCCTCTACTAGCTTTATCTAAAAGTATACTGATTGTCATCCGTTTTGAGGAGGACGGTGCGGTCAGGGATGTGTATCTAGTATATGGGCGCGTCTTCGGCGTGCAGACGCAATCGATTGATCCATGAATCCGTCTCACGAATTGGGGCCTCCCAGCACTGGCACTTTCACCGGGACCCGACGCCCCCGTTTCCCGGCTTGTGCCCTCTTATGCCGGCGCTTCCTTTTCGTAGGTCGGCAGCCGGTCCTTCATCCCACCCAAACCATCCCCAGCCATGCAGGAACAAGACAACCCGTCCGCATCCACCGTACAGGCGCGGACGGGACAAACCGTGACGGCCGTGATTCCCGGCCCCGTTCTCGAGATCCGAAGTGACTTCGACCAACGCGGACGAACCACCCTTGCCGACGAGGAAGGAGGTGTGCCGTACCAGGAGGCGCGCGCCCGCCGGCGCCAACGACCCGGCAGCATCCTGCTGCCGAACCTCAATGAACCGGATACGCCCCCCCTCCGTGACAACCCCGAAGAACGATACCTGACGCGGGCCCAAATCCGCCCATCGGAGGAACAGCGTCCCCAGCAGGGCGACCGGCTCATGCTACGGTGCCAACATTCCGCCGACACATCGCGAGTGGTGGGCTACGGGCAGAGGGGAAACGTGTGGAACCGTGTGCTCGGGGGCGACCAGGGAAGCAGGGTGATGGAGGTGTCTGACGGCTGGACCGAACAAAACCTCCGGATGTACGCCTGGACCCTCCCCGGCGACCCCCGCTGGCCTGGACCGGTCGGCCGGCCGCCCCCTGAAGAGGTCCAGGATACCTATACGGACATAAAACCCGGCGAGATCTGGATTCGGCTCCGGTACAGGCAAAGCGGCGCGACCCAGTGGAAAGACGACGACGTCGCCCTCTTTCGCATCGCCCCCTTTGTGCTGCAAAGCAACCTGGAGCCGGCCCGCCGCCTCTACGTCGTCTCCGCCCCGAAAACCCACAACTTCGTGTACGACGTCATGGAGGCCTGCTGGAACGCCTTTGGGGTCCCCCGCTCGTTTAAACGTCCCTCCAGCATGTTCTTCTCCAAAGCGAGCACCCCTCAAAGACGGCGAACAGGACAGGGGTACACCGTCGATCACTCCGATTCGACTCCGAGCAGTCGGGACAATCGGATCAGTCCGGACAAGATGTATCTAATCGACGGCAACACGTATCCGGACCTTTGGATCCAGGACCAGATGGTGACCGGCTACTGCAGCGCCCCCGGCGACCGGTCCTTCAACGTCGCGGTGAACTGCAAACGGCGGGAGAACCTCCGCAAATTCGTGAACACCGAGATAGAAGACTCCGACGACTTGACGTTCGTCTTCAACGGGCTTTCCGAGTCTCAGCGGGCACGGGATACCACCGACCACGGCGGCAACATCGCCGTCGCCCCGCCGGTGAAAAGACAAACGGATGCCCGGAGCGTCGGCCCGGCCGGACCGCACGTCCCGGAGCATCCCCCCGCCCCCCAAGGCAAGATTGTCCTCGGCGACTGCTACAACGAGAAACGGCAGGGCCCATGGAAGGACCGACAAGACGGCACCGTCCATCAGGAAACGCGCGACTTCCTGCGGTCGCAGGGCGTCCAACCGATTATCCCCGTCGACACGTCGTGGCTGAAAACGGGTCGCGTGAACGAGATTATGACGTTCGTGCCAACCCCGAACTCGCGCCGCTCCGCGAAGCTGGCGATGGCCAGTCCTGCCATCATGGACAAGCTCCTGAAAGCGACGAGGAATACGTTCATGAGTGAGGGACGCACCCATTTTCACCGGGGGCGGCACCGACAGCACCACGATCATATACAAAGCATCCTCGAGGGACAGGTCTACAAGACGCTCAGGCAGAGTCCAACCAACGAAGACAAGCTCGCCGAAAGCTACGACGAAACGACCATCGATGACTTCTACCAAGGAGACGTTGGAAGGAGAAGCAGGGAGATGCAACAACAGTTTCTGACCCCCATCAAAGAGCGGCTCTGCCATTGCACAGGACTGGATCGCCCGCAAGACGTTCTCCACCTTCCAGTGTACTTCGACTACACCAACTCGGACATCGGAACGCGGCAACAGAACCTTGCCGAAGCCCGCACGCCCAACCTCGTCAACATGCAGGTCCTGAATATGGACGAGCAGGAAACCCACCTGTTGCTCCCTCGTCCGTGCGGCCCCCGTCTCCCTCCGACAGCAGCAGAAAGCGCTGTTCAACAGGGCAATCGCATGAAGAGTCCGCGTTGTATTTGTAGGTTGTAAAGTCCATGC
>CAYOWD010000208.1:0-7988 GCA_964407535.1 uncultured Salinivenus sp.
GGGTCGACCTTTTCGTAGAAGTCGCCGGGCAGGAAGCCGAGCTGCTCGCCGGCCTCGACGGCAGGACGAGAGAGCACAATGCGCTTCACCCGATGGCTATTGAGGGCGGCGACGGCCATCGCGACGGCCACGTAGGTCTTTCCGGTCCCCGCGGGACCGATGGCGAACAGCACGTCGTTGGCCCGGGCCGAATCCACGAGGCGCTTTTGATTCGGCGTGCGCGGCTTGATGACCTCGTCGTCCGGGGTGGTGAGAATGGCGTCGGCGTCTTCCAGGGACGAGGCGGCGTCCGGGTCTTCCGAGTCGAAGAGGGCCAGCACCGTCTCGACATCGTCCTCCGTGAGCGTCTCGTTGCGGTCGAGGAGGGCCATCATCTCCTCGAACACGCGTTCCAGTTTCTCCAGGGTGTCTTCGTCGCCCTGAAGATGGATGTCGGTGCCGCGGGCTGTAATGTGGGCGTCCGGAAAGGCACTCTCGATCTTCCGGAGATGCACGTCGTTAAAGCCGAAAAGGAGGAGTGGATCGGTTCCTTCGATGTTCAGTCGTTTCTCGGGCAACGGTTTCAGGGCTTGTCTAAAAGACCGTGAGAATGAAGCGTTCGGGGGAGCGTTCTCGACTTTCTCCTCTATACGCACCATCTTGGCGGATCGTGCCGGAAAAAATAAATGCGCTGGAGCTGTCAAACGTTCTTAACGATTCCGGGTCGAGAGGAAGGGCCGTCAGACCGATTGCATGCTGGGGGGGGGAGGCAGGAGGCGCTTGTCCCATCGGTCGCCCGCTCTGTCCAAAATGAGCGGAAGCGTGAATTGGCGGCTGTGCAGTGCTCTACTCACTCTCCTGTGTCTGAAGGCAAGATGTTGTTGCGGGGGAGGAGGGGGCACGCTGCGTTTGAGGCGCCGTCAGGGGGCGATTGGGGGGAATCATGCACACACCACAACCGAAATCATCGATATGAGTCCGTCACTCGTCGTTGAGTTCACCAAAATGCATGGAGCTGGAAACGACTTTATCGTGCTCGATAACCGCTGGTATCGGTTTTCCGACGAGGAGCTGTCCGACCTGGCGGCCACGTGGTGCCCGCGTCGCTACGGAGTTGGGGCGGACGGGTTGTTGGCACTGTCCGATACGGAGGCGGAGGGGGCGGCCTACCGGATGCGGTACGTGAATGCCGACGGATCGTGGGCCACCATGTGCGGGAATGGGGCACGCTGCCTTGCGCGGTTTGCCCTGGAGGCAGACTTCGAGGGGCCGGAAGTCGCCTTTGAGACCGACGCGGGTCGGTATCACGCAGCGGTGTCGGGGGAGCAGCCGGACCACATGCGGCTCTACGTGCCACCGGCGTCGGACCTGTCGCTTGACGTGACGATGGACGATCCTCCTCTGTTTGAGGCGCCCGTCCACTACGTCCATACCGGCACGGGGCACCTCGTGGTGTTTGTGCCGGACGTCGACGCGGTGCCGGTGTCCGAGTGGGCGCCGCCGCTCCGCAACGACGGACGGGTAGAGCCGCCGGGCGCAAACGTCAACTTTGTCGAGGTGGCCGACGACACGCTTCGGGTGCGCACCTACGAGAAAGGAGTGGAGGGCGAAACGCTCTCCTGCGGCACCGGCGTACTGGCGGCCGCCGTTGTGGCGGAGGCTACGATAGATGCCTCGGTCCACCCGTGGACCGTTGAGACAAAGGGCGGGACGTTTACGGTCGGCTCGGCCGCAACGAGCCGCGGTGACGAGCGATATCTCGAAGGCCCCGTCGTTAAGGTGTTTCGCGGCTCGCTAACCGTAACGTAGAAAGGGGGACCCGCGGAGGCGAACGAGCCTGCCGCTCCGATTATCGCCGGTCGCGCTGGTCCTTGATGGTCGCGTCTTCCTTCAGCGCCGCAATCCATTGCTGGGACACTTGCTGCTGTCGTTTTTTCAGCAGCTTCTGGCGAATCTCCTGTTTTTTGCTGTCGGTGAGCGGCGAGGGCGTGCGCAGCTCCGTGACGCGAACCACGAAGGCGGCGTTTTCGCCCTCTACCACACGGGAGGTCTCGCCCTCGTCCAGGCCGAAGACCGTTCCCGCAAAGGCCGGATCGCGACCAACGCCGGGCACCGTTTCCGTCGTGAAGGTCACGTCGGACTCCGAACGGAGTTCCGTGTTCAGGACATTGGGAAGCTGTTCAAATCCACTCGTCTCCAGCGCTTTCCGCATCCGGCGCGTCTGGATGGCCTTCTTCTTTTGCAGCTCCACGCGCGGACGAATCTGATTCTTGACCTCGTCGAAGGGACGGTAGCCCTCGGGCTGCACCTCGGTTACCTTGACGAGGGCAAACTTGTCGTCGACTTCGATCACGTCGCTGATGTCCCCGACCTTCGCCTTTTCCATGAAGGACGAGAGGGCGCTGCTTTGTCCAATGCCGGGCACCGTGGTTTGGTTGGCCTGGGCCTGAACCTGTTGGACCTCCAGATTTTCGCGTTTGGCTTCCTCTTCGAAGGAGCTATTGTCCTCTGCGTAAAAGACGACGTTTTCGAGGACGGATTTCTTGTCGGACAGGGTGCCCTGAGAAGGGCTAAGCTTAAAGGCCAAATCGGCGATCTGCACCGCCTTGTCGGTGCGGTTGTGCACCTTGATGAGGTGATAGCCGAATTGGGACTTGATCGGTCCGACGAGGCGGCCCGGCTCGGCGTCGAAGGCGGCGTCTTCGAAGGCTTCCACCATCCGTCCCTCGCCGAACCAGCCGAGGTCGCCGCCTTCGTTCGCGGACTGGTCTTCGGAGTACGTGCGGGCCATCTCGGCGAAGGAGGCGGCGCCGCTCTCGATGCTATCGCGGATGGATTCAAGCCGCTGCTTGAGCTCCGGGCTGTCCTCCTTGGATTTCAGCAGGATGTGAGACGCATGGATGTATTTCCCGTCCGCCGGCTTCGTGTCCCGGATTTTGATCAGGTGGGCGAGATTGCTGCCGGCGACCGGCCCCGCGATACGACCGGGGGTCGGGTCTTCGTAGACGGCTCGGGCGACGCTTTCGGCGAGCTCGTCCGGCGTGCCGTAGTCACTACTAAAGTTCCACTCCGATGCATTCTGGGCGAGGAAAAGAGAGTCGTTCTCGGCACTGGCAAAGTCGGAGCGCAACTCTTCGAGGTCCGACATGACCGCCGCGGTGTCTTCCGCCGTCGGCAGCTTGGACAGCGTAACGTAGTCGAGGGTCAGCGTTTTTTCCCGCTTAAATTCCTCCTTGTTGTTGTCGTAGTAATCGCGGAGGTCCGACTCCGTGACGGAGATGGAGTCATTGGGCACGGCCGCGTAGCGAAGGGCCGCGTAGTTTACCGAGGCAGAGGTATTCTGCTGGCGGTAATACTCCTTGACGTCTTGCTCCGTCACCTGGACGGTGGACTGGACGAGTGAGTTTAGCTTCTCCTGGCGCCGCTGCTTGGAGAGAAACTCCTCCAACCGCAGGAACTGGGGATTGGCTTCCGGATTCTGCGCCATGTTGCGCAGCAACTGATAGTTGATCTGGCCCGTCGAATCGGCGAACTGGCGGCGAATCAACGGATGCGGGTTCTCTCCGAAGACCATGTTTTCGATCTCCGAGTCCGTTACCGTAATGCCGAGCCGCTTCATCTCCTGCTCTAGCAGGGCGTTGTTCACGAGCTGATCGTAGGCCCGCTGCTGGACCATCTCCTCCATTCGGCCGGAAAGCTCGCCGTCCACTTTCTGACGCACCTGCCGTCGCTGCTGCTCAAGAGCGTTGTTGTACTCCTGATAGCTAATCGATTTGTCGTTTACCTTGATGGCATTCTGGCTCGGACGGCTCATCGAATCGAAGACGTTCGAGTCCTGCAGCGTCCAGATGATGCCGAAGGACAGCACCAGAATCCAGAGGATGACCCCGGTGTTTTCCCGGAGCGTGTTCATCGCACCCATAGCGTCGGTCGGCTTTTTCGGAAGAGAGCAGACGCACGACGGCCGCACGTCGCGACTCGTCGACAAACCTTAGTACCGTACTTTCGAATTCGCCCAATTGTTCGGGGAACGTCCGGTTAAGTTCGAGAGGACCGTATGCTGAGAAGATAAGGAGAGAAGGGCGCCGGTGACATGGTATCCTGGGAGGCTTTGGAAAGGCGGGAGACGCTTGTGGCACCGAGGACGCCTCGGCCCGAAATGCGCGCATGACGCTGTGCGCTCCATGCTCTCCTGTTGCCGGATGTCGGGGCCGGAGGAAAGAGGCACTTCCGACGGGCCGATGCGTTGGGGAAGCCGTTGTCCATTCACAGTTTCCGTCGGGATCCTCCCGGGCAGGCTCCGCCATGCGCATTGTTCGGCCCTCGACCATACTTACGACGACCCTGCTGGCCGTTGTGGTGGGGGGCAGTGTGGCGCTCGTTGCGACCCAGTACGGCCCTGTCTGGGGGACAATAGGGCTGATTCCGGCGGCACTGATTCTGGCGCACGGATTCCGACGGCCGATTGCTCGTCTGCAAACGGCCCGGGCCGCCATGCCCCCGACGTGGCGCACCTGGGTGGTCGAGCACATCCCACTCTACGAACAGCTGGATTCGGGCGCTCGGGAACGGTTTGAGTGCGACGTGCGCTTTGCGATGGACGAATATACGTTTGAGGGGGTGCGCGGGGTGGAGGTGACCGACGAATTGCGCCTCAGTGTGGCGGCCGGGATTGCGGTGCTGCTTCACGGACGGCCCGATTGGGAGCTGCCGGGCAGCCAGTCGGTGCTTTTCTATCCGGGACGGTTCAACGATGCCTACTACGATAGTCCCGACGCGACATTTGACGGGATGGCGCACCAGCAGGGTCCCATTCTCTTGACGGCAGCGTCGGTCCGAACTGCCTGGGCGGACGCTGCGGACGCCGATAACGTGGTGCTCCATGAGCTCGCTCATCTGTTTGACTTCGACAACGCCGGGGCCGATGGGGTGCCCTCGCTCGTGGCGGCGGGGTCGGAGTCGTCCTGGCAATCGCTGATGCGGACGGAGATGCGTCGAGTACGCACCGGGCACTCGATCCTTCGGCCCTACGCGGCGGAGGCGCCGTCGGAGTTTTTTGCCGTGTCGGTGGAGACCTTTTTCGAGCAGCCCGACCGCATGGCCCACTACCACGAGGAGCTGTTTGCGGCCCTGGTCGCCTTTTTTCACCTCGACCCCCGAACCGGGCAGCGAACGGATCGGCCTGAGCCCCGAGCGGTTGAGGAAGAATAGAGGGGTGTCGAATCCATTGGGGGATGTCGCCACGACGGCGGAACGGTCTGGGGCCGCGTTGCCGTGTCCCCTTTCGACGAGGGGCGTACAGCTCTGCACGGGGATTTGACGACACGCCATCGGTCCGCAACGGCACGTCTGACAAAGGAGTCCCCGGCGTCTACCACGGTCGGGACTGGGTCGAGACCCGGCTGCTGGTGCGTCCCTCAAGAGCGGCCTCGTAAACACGGGAGGCAAATGTTAGAAGGAGGTCGGTTTGGGGCCTCGTCACATCAGGCAATATAGATAATATAAAGATAACATAAGGTACCACGTCCTCGGCCGAAAGCAAATCTGAGAGAGAAAGGAGGCCTTCGCGTGCAAAATTGAGGGAAAAGTACGGTCTGGAGAACGACTTCGTGACACCTCATCGACCCGATTGACGATCTTCCGATGGCATCCGTACTGGGCTGTAGGGCCGTGAGGCTCGTTTGCGTTTCGGTTGAGTGTTCTGGATGCGAATGGCGCCGTCCTGCCCGGTACGTTCGGGAATATGAGTGCCTATAGCCGGTTTGTCTCCGGCCCCCGCTTGACTTGGAGAGACTTGTTTCTTATCCATATCTGGTGGCAAATTACCAAACATGTTGGAAACATTAAAATATAATACATCCTGTAGTTGTTCACCTCCATTAGTCAGGGATGCGTGTTATGTCCATAATGCTGTCCGTCGTAAACGAAGAAGAAGACGACGAATCCTCTAAGTCTGATGACTATCTGTTCGATGATGAGCAGGTGACGATTGGGCGCGCAGAAGAAAACGATTTGACCTTGCCCGATCCGAAGCGGGTAGTGAGCAGTGAGCATGCGATGCTGGAGCGATCGGGCGACACCTATCAGCTCATTGATCGTGGCAGCAAGAACTTTACGTACATTGGGGAGGACCGACTTCCTCCAGGAGAGCCGTACACCCTGCGAGAAGGCGATACATTTCGGATTGGGGATTTTCGCATCGAATACACGCAGCTGGACTACGATCCCCAAGTGTCGCAATCGGCCTCGGATGGGGGGGAAACGGTGTTCGAGGCTGAATTTGAGAATCCCTTTGAGGAGCCAATCGACCAGCTCGTGGACGCGCTTGCGGCCTTAACGGACTCCTACGATGAGGTGGCCCCGCAGCGCCGCGACGATGCCCTTGCAGAAGCTGTGGAGGCCGCCGATCCTCCGTCGGGGGTTCGCGAGGCGGTCCGGCAGACGTTTGGGGACCTCGGCCTTTCGCCGCCGGACACACTTCCGTCCTCCACGGAATCCGAGTCAAACGGAACCGCGATCGGAGCCGATTCAACCGAAGGGACGCCCACACCCGAATCCACCGAACCTGAATCTGCCGGACTTGAGTCCACCGAACCCGAATTCACTGGACCCGAGTCTGCCGAACCCGAATTCACTGGACCCGAGTCTGCCGAACCCGAATCCACAGAACCTGACCTCACCGAGCCCGAATCCACCGAGCCCGAATCTACCGAGCCCGAACCCGAATCCACAGAGCCTGACTTCACCGAGCCCGAGCCCACCGAGCCCGGAACGGAGACGAGGTCTGCGAATCAATCGGACATGGCGGACGCGACGCCGATGGAGGGAGCGGCTTCGTCCTCTGCCGCGGCTGGGGAGGGGCGCTCCCGGCAGGAGGAGACGGTGGAGACGTCTGTGCTGAACACCTTGGCCGAGGCCCTGGCGAAAGTGCTCCCGATTCCATGGCGCTTTCGGCACGAGTTCATTGGACAGCCCGTCACGCAGGACCCCGAGCCGGAATTTCTATATGAGGGGGACGGAGAGATAATCATGCAGCATCTTACGGATCCCTCCATCTCGGAGGAAGAACGCGAGGAGCGACTGGGCGACGTGGAGGAGGCCGCCGAGTTCCTGAAGGTCCATCAGGTTGCCATGCTCAATGGATACAAGGCAAGTGTAATGAATGGAGCGGAGGAGCTACTGGAACAGTTCGATCCGGAGGAGCACCGGGAGGCGATGATGGAGGAGAATGTTGTGTTCGAGTACGTTCCAATGCTGGCCAGCCCCGCTGTGCTGGAGCGAATTCGGGTGGAGCTCGGCGACCTGTACGGGGACTGGTCCTCCGCCGAGCAGCGCATTTTCCGGCCGGCCTTCACGAAAGCCTATCTGTCTAGCATGGCCGAATCCCGTTCCGACGATCAGGAGGAGGAGGAATCCTAACCGGCGGACGAGAGACCTTGGGGAGGTCCATTTTCTTTTCCCGCGTTATCCCAACTCCGCAGCTGCACTAGTGCGCCTCCTCACTGGTGAGGCCGCCTTGTTGGCAAGGCACTCCGTTGGGGTACGGATGCCTGGGATACACGTAGTGCAGTCGCAATGCTTATTCTGCATACCAGGAATCCTGGTAGACGGCACCTGCCGATGTGATTGTTATTGCGCATTGCCTCCCGGTGGCCGTCGCGACGCTTCTTCGTTGGCCTCTCGACAGCTGTCGAGACAACGTACTTGACCACTGTCGGTACAATGTACGCGACCACTGTCGGTACAGGCCCCTCCACGCCTACAGACCTGGATCCTTTAATACCGAATCCGGTTGAAGGATTCGGGTTTGGAAGTACGTAAGTGTGAAGGTATGTACGTGAGGCTCATTCGTTTGGGCCTACACCGACATTTCTGGAGCCCTGAACTTTGCAGGCGGATTTGGTATAATCAGATTTGGTATTAACCGGTCTGGTATTTCGTTGGTTTGCCAATGAGCAATAGTCCGTGCAGGTTTTTGAGGGTCAGGTAGTCATCTGTCCGGTCTCAAG
>CAYOWD010000209.1:0-7976 GCA_964407535.1 uncultured Salinivenus sp.
AGGTCATCACCGGGGTTCCCTTTCCCAGGCACTTTCCCATGGAGGGCCGGGCCGCAATAATGATGAGGTCCGACGGCTGCCAGCCGCTCGTCAGATCGTCGAGCTTCGGGAAGCCGCTGGGAATGCCTGTGATGCCGCCCTCCTGCCCGTGAATGGACTCCAGGTGCTCAAAGGTGTCTTTGACTACCTCGTTCATCGGCGCGGCCGCCTTGCGGAGCTGCGAGTCGGAGATCTGGAAAATCTGGCTCTCCGCCTCGTCGAGCAGCTCAAACGCATCGGCACTCGAATCGTAGGCCTTCCCGACGATGGTGGTCATCGTCTCAATCATCTTGCGGAGCAGCGACTTCTCCGCGATGATGCGGGCGTGGTACTCCACGTTGGCCGCCGAGGCCACCTGTGTGGTGAGCTCCGTGAGGTAGTACGAGCCGCCGATGTCCTCCAGTTGATCGCGCCGGGTCAATTCCTCTTCCACCGTCACGAGGTCGACCGGATTGCCGCGTTCAAAGAGGCCGAGGATCGCCTCGTAAATTTTCTGGTGCTTGTGGCTGTAGAAGGCGTCCGACGGCAGCACCTCGACGGCCTGCGGGATGGCCTCCCGCTCAATCAGCATGGCGCCCAGCACTGATTTTTCCACGTCCACGGCCTGCGGGGGCACGCGGCCGGATTGTTCGTGGACGGCATCGGCCTGCTGACGTTTGCTTCGGCCCTGGTTCCCCCGAATCTTATCGATTGGGGGGGATGAGGACTCGTTGATGCTAAGGTCTTGGTCGGAGTTGTTGGGATCGGCCATAAACGATGGATAGACAAATCGACCGGGCGAAAAAACGACGAGCAGCAACGATTAATCGTCTTCGTCGGTCAGCTGGTCGTACCGGGTGCGCAGGAGCTTGACGTCTTCCCAGGTGGGGCGCTTCCACTGCGAGTTTCGCAGGAGGGCGGCCGGGTGATACGTGGCCATCAGGGGGAAGCCGTAAAAGTCGTGCTCCTTCTCCCGGAGGTTGGACAGGGAGGAGCTACGGTCGAGGAGCGTGTTGCCGGCCACCTTGCCCACCGTTAGGATAATCTTGGGGCGGATCAGGGCAATCTGCTTGTGAAGGATCGGAAGGTGAGCGTCCACCTCGGCCTCCTTTGGGTTGCGGTTGCGGGGGGGACGGCTCTTCAGAATGTTGGTGATGTAGACCTCGTCCCGCGTAAAGTTGATGGCGTCGAGGATCTTGTCGAGCAGCTTCCCGGCGCGGCCGACGAACGGCTCGCCTTCCTCGTCCTCGTTGCGGCCCGGCGCCTCCCCGATAATCACGAGGTCGGCCTCCGGATCACCAACCCCGAATACCGGGTTTTCCCGGTCCTCGTCGATGGGGACGAGCACGTTGTCGGCGAGGTATTCCTCCACCTCGTCCAGCGATGTGGCATCTTTGAAGGGGGCGTCGTCGGGCACGAGGGCCTCCACGCGCTCCCAGGGGGGCAGCGTGGGGTCATTCTCGGGCGGTCGGGTCGGGTTGCCAGAGAGGTCTTCGTTGGGCATGTCGGGTGGGGGGAATTCGTCAGCAGGAGCAGAAGAATCGTCTGTGGGGGGCGAGTCGTCGGCATCAGCGGGGCCGGCGGGCTCGGCGTCGGGAGGGGGCGCGTCGGCGTCCGGGGACGGGCCAGGTGCCGCAGAAGAGGTCCCGACGGACGCATCGTCCGTGTCAGGCGCGTTGTCGCTCGGTTCGACATGCGGGGCCGGCTCGTCATCGGGCGAGGGCGCAGCCGGTTCATCGATTGCGAGGTACGGCCCGTGGAGGGCGCGCTCGTGCTCCAGTATGGATCGCAATTCGCGCAGAAGGGTGCGCATCGGAACGACGGAGTAGGCAGAAACAAAAACGAGACGCCGTGCAGCACGCCTTGTAACGCGTCAGAACGCAGGCCGGAGAAATCCGGTTAGGCCGGTGATGAGGAGCGGTGCGTCCGGAGCACACGGTCCAGAATGGTCTCGGCCACGTCCGATTTGGACATCAGCGGCAGGTCCTCATGAGTGCCGTCACGGGGCAAAAGCGTCACCCGGTTCGTCGAGGGACCGAAGCCGGCACCCTCCTCGTTAAGGTTGTTGAGGACGATCCAGTCCAGGTTCTTGTCCTCCAGCTTGCGCCGCGCATTCGCCAGACCGTCGTCCGTCTCCATGGCAAAGCCCACGAGCACCTGATCCGGCCGACGATGGTCGCCGAGCGTCTTTAGAATATCGGGCGTCCGGCGGAGGGTCAACACAAGCTCCCCCTCTTCTTTTTTCCGCTTCGAGGCGGACGGATCGACGGGCGTATAGTCGGCCACCGCGGCGGCCATAAGAATGAGGTCGGCGTCGCGGCGGGTCTGCACGGCCTCATTCATTTCCTCGGCCGTCTCCACGGACACAAGCTCTGCGTCCTTCGGAGCAGAAAGGGAAGTCGGGCCGCTCACGAGTGTGACGTCGCCTCCGCGATCCACAGCGGCCTGTGCCAGGGCATATCCCATCGTGCCGGTCGACCGGTTCGTAAACACACGCACCGGATCAAGGGGCTCGCGCGTCGGTCCGGCGGTTACAAGCACCGAGTTGCCTGTGAGCGGCGGCGCTGAGTCCATTTCCTCCTCGGACGCGTCGGCGTCCGCTGCCAACAGCGTTGCCGCACGGTCCCGAATGGCGGGCGGCTCCGGCATGCGGCCCTGCCCTTCCAGGCCACTGGCCAACTCGCCGCGTTCGGCCGGCATTACGTCGTAGCCGATGGCGCGGAGCCGGTCCAGGTTGTCCTGCGTGGTCGGGTGCTGGTACATGTCGCGATCCATGGCCGGGCACACCAGCAACGGACACTGTGCCGAGAGGGCGGTGGCCGTGAGCATCGAATCGCAGAAGCCGTGGGCGAGCTTGGCCGTGGTCTGCGCGGTGGCGGGGGCCACGATAAACAGATCCGCCCACTTCCCGAGGATCACGTGCTTCGTCCAGCTTCCCTCCTCATTCTCCGGAAAAAGGGCCGTCAGCACCTCGTGTTCACTGAGGGTGCCGAGCGTGAGGGGACTGATAAACTCCTCGGCACTCGGCGTCATGAGCACCCGCACCTCCGCCCCGGCCTTCTTGAAGAGACGTACGAGCGGGGCCGTCTTGTAGGCGGCAATGCTCCCCGTGACGCCCAGTAACAGATGCCGGCCGGAGAGGTCGGGGACACTCATCGAAGCACGCGGGGCAAAGGCAGGACAGATACAAAAATCCGGTCGGCGAACGAACGGCCCCGACGCGGGTCGGGGCCGGGCAGCCGTTCACCAGCCGGATTCAACAAGCGGAGACGTCCGCTCCGGATCGAAATTGGCGTTACTCTTCCTCGTCCGGCTTGCGGTAATAGAGCTTATCGTCCTTGAACTCTTCGATGGCAATTTCGGTCGGCTCCGGCTTCTTCTCGTATTCGAGCGATACCTTTTCCTGCTCCTCCTTCATGCGAACATCTTCCATCTCGGGACCGAAGCCCTCGAAGTAGGAGAGCTTGTCCTCGAGCTCGGAACGCATGTCGGACGAGATCTGACGCGATCGCTTCGAGAGAATCGCCACCGTCTCGTAGAGATTGCCGGTTCGGTTGGCGAGTTCGTCGAGGTCGAGCGTTTCAATGGCCATAGTTGGGCAGCGCGTCTACACGGGAGCGAGAGAGTCTCGGATTCTTAGGACGAAAGGAACTGGCGGATTCGGGTCAAAGTTTCCTGGACGGCGGGCACCAAGTCGTCGTTGACGATCACGTCGTCGAATGCATCGGCTTTTTCTAGTTCGCGGTCGGCGCGGGCGAGGCGATCGGCCAATTCGTCGTTGTCTTCCGTGCCGCGCTTCTTGAGCCGGCGCCGCAGTTCCTCTTTGGACGGCGGGGCGATGAAGAGCACGAGGGCGTCGTCTCCGTAGAGATCCATCACGTTGAGGGCACCCTCCACGTCGATGTCGAGCAGGACGGGGCCGTCTTTGGATTTCTCTTCGATTTCGGAGCGAAGGGTACCGTAGAGCCGATCGGGGTACACCTCCTCGTACTCCAACAAGTCGCCGTTGTCGATGCGCTGCTGAAATTCGTCGACGGAGAGGAAGAAGTAATCCTCGCCGTCGACCTCGTCGTTGCGGGGCGGGCGGGTGGTGGCCGACACGGAAAACTGCAGGTCGGGCATCGCCTCCATCACCCGATGCGCTATGGTCGTTTTTCCGGCGCCGCTGGGGGCCGTGAGGACAATGACGTTTTCGTTGGGCATGGGCCGTCAGTCGATCGGAAAGCGTGGAAAAGGGCCGTCAGCGTCACTTTCTGCTCAACGCAGCGGGCAGAGCTGCGTTCGCTTCCGCTTTGGAGGCGCGCTGAAGAGGGTGCGAAGATATACTCCTTCTCCTCCGTGTCGCTTCGATCGCGTTTTCATCCAGACAGCCGGGTCACTGGGACGCACTGGACGTGAGGACTGACTCCGATGAGAATCGGATGCCGATGTCGACGAGAACGCCCTGGTTCAGGCGTTCCCCACTCACGAATCCGCTTGTCTTGTAGCCGATGGCCCCCGTAAGGGCCACGGGCTGTTTGGAGGATGGGGCCACCTCGGCTTGAAGTTCAACCTGCCCGCCGGGTTGACGAGAAAGGGACGGGACCGTTTGGGCATCGGGATCGATCACGGCTTCGGGCTGATGCCAGGCCGCAAACCGAAGGCCAAACTCTGCCCGCTTGATCTTGAGGAGCGATCCCGATTCCAACCCAACCCCAAAGAATCGCCCCCAGGGCCCGTTCCCCCACCGCGTCGACACGCGCCAGAGGCGACGGTCCGATCGGATCAGGTGTTCAAGCAGGAACTCGGGCCCAAACGGCGTGAGAGACAATTGAGTGGAGGGGAGATACCGGACAGATCCGATATTGACCATGGGAACGGATCCAGATGAATTTCCCTTCCACAGGTAATCGTAGAAAACGGACCGCACAGAGATCCAGAAGAAGGGATCGAGGACCGATGCAAATGCCTTCGACTTCAATCCGTCGAGCGTGACCTCTGAGGACAGCAATTGGAATTCCTCATTGGCAGACAGGGCAAAGACGTAGTCGAATATGTCCCGGCCTACTTCCCCCGAAGACGTCGTCCACACGGAGGTTGGGAGAGTCAACTGATTTCTGAAGTTGAGAAGCGCTTGCTGGTATCCAAGTTGACCGCGATACACGGCGTTGTCGCGGACGGTCTGGGCAAGCAGATTATTCGCGTTCATTCCAGCCGCCTCCTTATGGATCCGTTGATGGAAGTTTCGGGGCAAGGACAGTGTGCCTCCCCCGCCTACTCCGTATGGGGGGGGCCAATCGAATCGGTACGTGGCGTTCTGCCCTCCGTAGCGAGCGACGGTGCCGTGGCCGAATACTTCATGCTGCACCACCGTGGTAAACGAACTCAGGGGAAAGTCCAGCAAAAGAAACCGAGTGAACCGATACGTAACGCCCAGCGTCTTTCCCCCAAAGGAGTTCTCCTCTGTGAATCGATACGGCACGTACAGATCTGCGACAGCGCCCGTCGCTTGGTGCGCGAGATACAGGTTTTCAGCACCGGTTTGACTTGAAAGATCAGGGTCCCATGTGGCCTTTGGACCGGGCTGCGCCGCTGCAGACAAGGAGATGCTCAGGCCGATTAGCAACGCGACGAGACGGGCGATGAATGATCCGAATTGGATGCTTCGAGAAGAGAAGTTCAACACGACTGGAGACGTTGAAGGTCAAGAGGCCGCCGAGTTATTTTCTACACTGCTTAAAAAAATCAAATACGTATGTTTAATAAAAAGAAATAAAGATACTATCAGAAACCTTGACAGGGGGAGACCACCGAAAGCGATTATTCCTGTCTGAGCATGTAGTCAAGCAGACGAAGTCTCAAGCACTGTTTGAAGGAGATCCGTTGGGGATCCCGAGATTCCGGTTCACCGACGCGCTTCCTTGACGTAGCCCGCCGACGCTTTGAGCGGACCGACGAGCAATTTGAGGAAGAACTCTCTCTACCGGAGGTCGATAGTCGTGAGCGTCTGTATAAGGATCCCCGGAAGGTTGTCAACGGCCCCCCGGCGGTGCTCCGTGGCGTGATCTGCCCGACCGATACGGCGAGTGGCAGGTCGTGTACGACCGATTTTGCACGTGGACCGCACGCGGCTCAGCAGGGAAGACGAGACGCTTGATTGGATCATCAATTGGTCCCAGAACGAACTCGATCTCGAAGACGAGATCGATTGGGAGCAGTTCAACGTAGACGGCACGACGGTTCCAGCCAGTCGTGCTGTGGTTGGGGCGGTTGAAGAACGGCTCCCTGCAGAGACGACGTCTCTTCGTCCGGTGAGCACCTACGGAAAGAGCAAAGCCGAAATGGAGCGGACACTGCAACGAGAACTGAGCGAAACAAAATCGTTCTGGAAGCGCCTGCCGATTCCCGTCGTCCGTCGTCGGTGTACGGTCCCGCGAGCCGAATTCGTTGCTTTATGAGATGGATCGGTATGGAGTCTGTCTCATCGTACAAACGGCGCCCCGTCCCAGTTGAGCTGCGTGTTCGTTCACGATACGATTGTCGACTTCATTGCAGCCGTCGAGGGATGGGGGGAGCACGGGCACCTCGTCGGAGTTCAACCGGGAGAAAGTCCGGAAAATCTGCCGGGCGTGCAAGATGTGTCGAAACGAGAAGGCCCATACCGACTTCGGGTACCGGCCGAGCACGCCGTTGGCGGAGGGGATGCAGGACACCGTGGCGGGGTATTGTTGCATGGGGAACTGTAATCGGCTGGCTGGCCTCATGGAAAAAGGAACGTCCAGCCCCCAACCCAGAACGCATAACGCGAAACTACTCCACGTTCCGGATCTGTTCCTTAATCTTTTCGATCTCCTCCTTCATGTCCACGGCGTGGCGAGAGATGGCTTCGTCGTCGGCCTTAGCGCCGATTGTATTGGCCTCGCGGTGAATCTCTTGGGTGATGAACTTGAGCTTGCGGCCGGAGGATTCGTCGCTGTCGAGGGCCTCCCGAAACATCTTGAGGTGCGAGTGCAGGCGCACGCACTCCTCGGTGACATCGAGCTTGTCGGCCAGCATCGCGATCTCCGTCTCAATGCGGTCGGGGTCCACGTTGTCGTCGTCGACCAGCTCCGTTAGGCGCTCGCGCAGTTGTTCTTGCCGTTCTTTGACCCGCTCCGGGGCCCGCTCCTCGATGGCGTCGAGGTGCTCGTCGATGGCGTAGGTACGATCTTCCAGGTCTTCGCGCAGCGCTTTTCCTTCTTCCAGCCGCATTGTCTGGAGGTCGTCGATGGCGGCGTCGAGGGCATCGAGCACCTGGGGCCAGCCCCGTTGGATCTTGGCGGCCTCCTGCTCCTCCTCCGCCGCAAAGATGTCCTCAAACTGGAGCAGATGGTCGAGGCGCACCGGCTCTTCAATCTGAGCGGCGGCACTTAGGCGCTCCAGGCGCTGCTTGTACTGCATGGCGGCATCCGCATCGATGGCGTCCGGCAGCGACTCCGCGTCGGTGTGCTCGACCGTCACGTAGACATCAATCTGTCCGCGCTCAAACGCGTCCTGGACCCGGGACTGGACCTCGGCTTCGGCCTCGGCCATCGAGTCGGGAAGGTGCACGTAGACGTTCAGGTGGCGCTTGTTGGTGGACCGGAGTTCGACGGAGGCGGTTGTACCGTCGCCTCCGGCGCGACCGTGCCCGAAGCCCGTCATGCTGCGAATCATGGAACGAAAGCGCTGGCGAGGAAAAGAGTTGGCGCAGGGCGTTCTTCGGTGCGAGTTCTGTGCTGGGCCGTCGTGGGAGGTGAAATCGGGAGAGCCTTGTATCGGCCCGTGCCTGCCGATCGCCGCGCGGTTACCCTGAGGTCCCCGGGGCAAACGCGGGGAGACGATCAAATCAGAAAAGCCGAGTCTATGCTCGACTCGGTCCAGATGGGCAACGGGGTTCCGGATACAGAACGGCGGAGGGGGAGGGATTCGAACCCTCGGTACCGCAAGGCGGCACACTC
>CAYOWD010000210.1:0-7962 GCA_964407535.1 uncultured Salinivenus sp.
GCACGTCGATGTCGTTTTTCTTCATCAGGAACTCGACGCCCTGATTCATTTGGTGGGCCGCCCCGCGGCTCCGTTCAATGACCTTCGGAAAGTTGGGCGTCACGGAGCCCTCCAGTTCGAGGCCGAAGTCGGACATGTGCTTGGATTCCGCCATCACCTCGGCGCTTTTGAGGAGGGCCTTCGTCGGGATGCAGCCCACGTTTAGACACACGCCCCCGAGCTTATCTTTTTCGACGATGGCCGTCTTCATATCGAGCTGAGAGGCGCGGACGGCGGTTTCGTAACCGCCGGGGCCGCTGCCGATGATGACGCAGTCGTAATGGGTAGCCATGAGGAAAGGGGGTTGCGTGCAAAGGAAGGGATAGCGTGATTAACGTACGGGGGGTTGCTCTCCAATCCCAAACGGGCCGTCCGTCCCCGCAGGAAGGTTTTCGTGAATCCGGGCGTGGATCGGGGGGGCTATCGGGACGTAAGCCAGGTGGTCGGGTTCACGGAGGTGTCCTTGGAGCGATCAAAGACCGCAAAGAAGACCCCGGCCCCACGGGGCTGGTCCTCCGTGCCGGACAGGCCCAGTACGTCGCCGGTCTTGACGGGGTCTCCCTCCTCAACGTACAGCGTGGAGAAGTTGCTGTAGACGGAGAGGTAGTCGCCGTGGCGAACCACCAGATAGGTACCGTACCCCGGCACGAAATCGACGCCGCCGACGGTGCCCCGAAAGACCGCCCGCACCTGCTCCTCCGGATTCGTGGCGATGAGGATGCCGGGATGGTAGGTCTTGGTGCCGTGTACGGGATCGACCCGATTCCCGAACTCCTCGGTAATGGCGCCCTCGGCGGGCCACGGGAGCTTCCCCTTGTTTGCTTCGAAGGAGGAGGACAGGTTGGCGGCCTTGGCGGCGCGTTCGGCCTGCTCCGCCTCGGACTTTTGCTCGGTTCGCCGTTCCAGCTTGGCGACAATCTCGCGCACCTGTTCTTCCAGTTGCTGGGCCTGTTGTTGCTTGCGCTGGATCTCCTTTTTGAGTTCCGAGCGGCGGGCCCGGAGCTCCTCGATAACCTGTTCGCGGTCGGCCTTGAGGGCGCGCAGGTTTTCGCGTTCGAGGCGCGCCTCGGCAAGGAGTTCTTTCGTTTTTTTCTCCTTTTTCTTCAGTTCCTTTCGCGACGCGCGGACCTCGGCGGCGGTCCGTCGTACGTCGGAGCGCTGAGCCTGTCGCTGCTGGGCAAACCGCTGGAGGTAGCGGATGCGCACGAGCATCTGGTTGATGGACCGGGAGGCCAGGATCAGGGCGATGTCGGGGATCCGGTTGTACTTGTAGGCGTGGAGCACGCGCTGGCGGTACTCGTCCTGCAGCGCATTGCGTCGTTGTTCCAGGGTCTGCAACGTGTCGCGCAGCTGTCGGCGCTCCGCACGGAGCTGATCGAGGCGCTGCTGATACGTAGAGACGAGCTCCTCGCGCAGGGCAATTTCGCGCTCAAGCTTCTTGAGCTTCGCCTGCGTGGATTTCTCGGCCTCGGCGGTTTCCTGCAGCCGGGACTGATCCTTCTCGATCTGCTTCTGAAGGGTTTCGAGGCGCTCCTCCGTCGACGAGCGTCGGGCCCGGAGGTCGTCCTGGGCATACAGGCTCCCCGGCCCGACGGCCCAGAGGGTGAGGACGAGGAGGAGCCACGCCCAGCGTCCGTTCCGGCTGCCGGGAGGACGGACGCATTGCCTCGAAGCGGAGGCGGCGGCCCGGCAGGGCGCGTTACTCGAACGGAGAGAGGGCAAACGCATTAGTGGGCATATCCCTTCATTCAGCAGTCGAGACCGGCCGCGTACGAAAGCAATGGGGCCCCGCCCCAGGAAATGTCAGCGGGTGCGGAGCGGTTCGCGCGGCGTGTTCGAGGGCACCCCCAACTCGTACGACAGCCCCGACGGGTTCAGGTCGATCTCCCGGTAGGTGAAGGTGGCACGCACGTCGTCCTCGGGGCGGCGGAACGTCACGGTGTGGGGGAGCGACACGCCCTCCACGAGCTTGAAGTCCGAAAAGGCCCGAACGTCCAGGGGCTGGCCATCGGGCCCCTGCCGTTTGTACTGAACGACCCGCCAGCGGCGCGGATCCACCTTCCACTGTTTCGTTTCGCTGGGGGCGGAGAGGTAATAATAGGTGCTGTCGGCGCGGACGGTCCAGTCGCTGTCGTTGTCGGGGACGAGCAGGCCGAGGAGGTTGACAAAGATTTTGCCGCCTTCAACGGGGGCCGGCAGGAATTCCTGGGCGTCTGCGAGAGGCCCGACCCGCAGCGTGCGTTCGCGGCTGTCGTAGAGGAAGACGCTGTCGGGGGTCATCAGGAGGCGCCCGCCCTCGAACCCGAAGAGGCTGAAGCGCATGAACAGCGAGTCGGCCCGTTGCTGGCGCACCTGGGCATTGAAGGATCGGTTTTCGTTCGGGGAGCGAACCTGAACGCGGGCCGTGGCGGAAAACCGCTGAATACTATCGGTCGGGGTGGCGATGTGGGTGCGGATTTCGTCGGGCGAGTGGTTGGGGAAGGCGTCGGGAAGCACTCCGGGAGGCGTGGTTTCGACCGAGCTCCCGCAGCCGGCCAGGTTAACCCCGAGAGCGGCGATGCACGCGAAGAGGGTAGCGCGAAAGACGAGACACGAGTGAGACACAACGGGGATGCACTATGAGAAGAATTCAGCTCTGCGGGACGGACCGGAGTTTTTCCTTGATGTCGCTGTGGGCGGCGGGGCGGTCGAGTGCCTGCGTCTAGTACCGGCGCGCGAGCGCGTCGTTGCCCAGCCGGCGGTGCAGGTCGCCGAAGCGTTCAAGGACCCAGGCGTCCGGCGTGCCGGCATCCAGGGCCTGTTCAAACGTCGAGACGGCACGCTCGGTTGCGCCGCGTTGGGCGTAGACCCAGCCCAGGGTGCCGAGCACGGCGGGCGAGGGTGCACGGTCGGCGGCCTGCTGGGCCAGTTCGAGGGCGCGGTCGAGGTGCGTGTCGCGGTCGGCGAGGTGGCGGGCGTAATGCATGAGGACGGGCGGATGCGCGGCGTCGAGGCGGAGCGCGTCCTCGTAGGCGGCGTTGGCGTGTTCGGAACGGCCGAGGTGGTCGAGCGTGCGGGCGAGTCCCACGTGTATCTCCGCGCGTATGCGTGCGGCCGCCATGGTGGTGTCGAGTTGAGAGAGGGCGGTTTCGAAGCGGTCGCGGGCCTTGTCGTACGCCCCCAGGCGGAGGTGGGCCTCGGCCTCGATCCGAGCCAGATCGGAGCGGCCCGGAAAGAGGAGGGCGCCCTCTTCCGCGAGGGCAGCCGCTTTCGCGAGCGAATCGGCGTTGAGGTAGGCCGAGGCGGCCCGGCGCCAGCGGTCCGGGGCGCGAGGGTCCGCCTCCAATGCGCGTTCGAACGCCTGTCCGGCTTCGGCGTAGCGTCCCTGGTCGGCGTGCACGTTCCCCAGCAACTCTAGGGCGCCGGTGTGTTCGGGCGAGGTCTCCAGGGCCTTCTGGAGCAGGCGGCGGATGGCCCGGTCCGACGAGTCGGTCAGCGACGATGCGCGCTCGTACATCGACCGGGCGCGCGCCGCAAGCTGGTCCGGCGACGGGTTCGTGAGGTCTCGGCGTCCCCCGAGCGTTTGCGCCTTCTCGGTCTGACCGGTCTCCGTATACAGCATCTTGAGCTGGCTCAGGAGGCGCGGATCGTTGGGGGTTTCGTCGAGGAGGGGCTCAAATACCGAGATGGCCTTCCGGTACCGATCCTGCTGGGTGTAGAGCTGACCGAGCAGATGCCGATACAGCGGCCGATCGCTGCGCACGTCGACCAATGTTTGTAGGGTGCGCTCAAGGCCCTCTTGATTGTCGGTGGCCCGATAGAGGTCGATCATCTCGTGATAGACCTCCGACGACACCTCGTCGGAGGCTTCCACCAGGGCTTCATAGTGGCGGAGGGCCTCGGTTTTTCGGCCGCGTTCCTTCAGGAGGCGCGCCAGGACGAGGCGCTCGTCGGTGTGCGACGGAAAGCGGGACACCAGGGTCCGGTAGGCCGACACGGCTTCTTCCGTCCGGCCGGCTTCCTCAAGAAGACGGGCCAGCTCGGCGTGGTAGTAGGCCGTGTCCGGGGCGTGGGTGCGGGCCTGCCGGGCGTAGTAGATGGCCGAGGTAAGATTGTCGCGGCCCGCCTCCGCCTCGGACAGGGCGCTCAGAATGGCCGGCTCGTCGGGCGTTCGGTCGAGGGCCTTCTCGAAGAGGGCGACTGCTTCGTCGTAGTCGTCCAAATACGACTGCGTGAGGCCCTGCACGAACAGCTTTCGCGTGCGCAGGTCCGACAGGTCGGCCGTATCGGCCGGGACGGATTGCGGTGCCGCCGTGGCGGGAGGGGGCCCGAAGACCGCGACGAGTCCCAGAACGGCAAGGCCGAGCACACATCGAACCGACCAGCAGCAACGTCGCAGAGACATGGGTCCGGCCACATGGAAGAAACAGTCAAAGCACCAATCAATCTGAACGGTGGTTGCGGGGGGGAGGTTTCTGGGGAACCCGCTGGACGTATCGCTGTGGTTTACAGAAGTTTAATTACAACAGCATCGACTGACACCTTTTTTCGGAAGGAGGTGTGTTCGGACGAAGGGCGTCCGAAGGGCTCAGCGGACGGGGCGTCGTCGTTCGCAGAGACTGCAATGTTTCTCTGACCACAAGGATTGACGCTTATGGGTGAGCACAACGTACACCGAGACGCGGACCCGTCCGTTCTGCGGGGCTTTACCAATCATCTGATCAATGATGTGCGGGCCCTGGAGCGGATGCTTCACGAGGACATGTTCGAAACCGGGGTGCGGCGCATCGGGGCCGAACAGGAGCTGTTCATGGTAGACAAGCGCGGCCAGCCGGCGCCCATCATCGAGGACGTTCTGGAGCTCAATACCGACGACCGCATCGTCACGGAGCTCACGAAGTTCAATATTGAGTTCAACATGGACCCGCTCCAGTACGGAGGCGAGTGCTTCCGGGAAATGGAGCAGGCCACCGACGAGCTCATCAGTGAGGTGCGGGCCCTCACGGGCCAGCTGGACGGGGACATCGCCATGACGGGGATTCTCCCGACGGCGCACCTGTCGGACTTTGCCATTGACTACATGACGCCGCGCCCCCGCTACTATGCGCTCAACGATGCGCTGTCTCGGTTGCGCGGGGGGCCGGGACAGTACCAGATCCGCGGCATCGACGAGCTCTTCCTGAAGCATGACTCGATCATGCTGGAGGGCTGCAACACGAGCTTCCAGACGCACTTCCAGGTGTCGCCCAACGAGTTCCCGCGGTACTACAACATTGCGCAGGTGGTGGCGGCGCCCTGCCTGGCGGCGGCCACCAACTCGCCGATCCTCTTCGGCAAGCGCCTCTGGCGCGAGACGCGGATTGCGCTCTTCCAGCAGGCGGTGGACACCCGGTCCAGCAACCTCTACCTCCGCGAGATGCGGCCGCGCGTCCATTTTGGGACCGATTGGGTCGACGAGTCGGTCCTGGAGATCTTCAAGGAGGACATCTCTCGGTTCCGCGTGCTGCTGACGACGGAGCTCAACGAGCAGCCGCTGGCGATGCTGGAGCAGGGCGAGGTGCCGAACCTGATGGCGCTCCAGCTCCACAACGGCACCGTCTACCGCTGGAACCGCGCCTGCTACGGCATCACCAACGGCCAGCCGCACCTCCGCATCGAAAACCGGGTGCTGCCCTCCGGGCCCACGGTGGTCGACGAGATTGCGAATGCGGTCTTCTGGTACGGGCTCGTGGGGGGCATCGCGGAAGAGTACGAGGATGTCTCGCGCGACATGGCCTTCGACGATGCCCGCCACAACTTCGTAGCGGCCGCCCGAAACGGGCTCGCCGCGCAGTTTACGTGGCTCGACGGGTCGAAGAAACCAGCGCACGAACTCATTCTCGACACCCTCCTCCCGAAGGCCGAGTCGGGACTGCGTTCGTCCGATATCGATCCCGACGACATCGAGCGCTACCTCGGCATCATCCAGAAACGGGTGGAGACCCAACAAACCGGCGCCCAGTGGCAACTCGACTCCGTGGCGCGGATGAAGAACGTGGGGTCGCGGGCCGAGCGCCTCGGCGCCCTTACCCGCGGCATGGTGGAGCGCCAGCGTGAGGGGGCCCCGGTGCACGAGTGGTCGCTCGCCACGATGGATGAGGGATACACGCCGACGGGCATCAAGGAGACCAACGTCGAGGACTACATGACCACCGAGCTCTTCACGGTCCACGAGGAGGAATCCGTGGAGTTCGTGGCGCGGCTCATGGACTGGCAGCGGATTCGACACGTGCTGGTGGAGGACGAACAGCACCGCCTCGTGGGCCTCATTAGCCATCGCACCCTTCTCCGCCACATGGCCGAGCGCGGCGAGGTGCCGGAAGGCGGCATCCCGGTGCGCGCCATTATGGTCGAGGATCCGATCTCCGTGTCGCCGGAGCAACCCACAATCGAGGCGGTGGAGATGATGCGGGACCACCAGATTGGGGCCCTTCCGGTGGTGCGCGAGGACCGACTGGTCGGCATCATTACCGAGCGCGACTTCATCCAGATCGCGGGCAATCTGCTCGACGACTCGATGAACAAGGAGCGCACGCTCGTGGACGGATCCGAAGACGAGTAGCCGTTGAGGGGGCGTGTCGGCTTCGTTCCCCGCAGGCACGGCAGAGAACGCTGTTCGGCCGAGACGCCGCCTCCCGCTACGGCGGCGGCCGCCTCGGCCGGGCCGTGGCCCCGACCGTCTCCGGAACGCACGGGAGCCCGCCGCGTGCGAGCGAGCACTCGTTTCGCCCTGTTTGTTTCGATCACAATCACTTCTATTCACGGCATGGACGACGACTACCGCACCCGCGAGATCAGTGGACACACTGTTGGTATTGACCGCACCCTGTGCATTGGCTCCGGCAACTGCGTGAATCTTGCGCCGGAGATCTTTGCGATTGATCAGGAAAACATTGTCGAGTTTCAGGACGAGACGCCGGACATTGACGTCGGGCGGCTGGAAGAAGCCACCTCAATTTGCCCGGTCGATGCCCTGATTCTGGAAGATGAGAACGGCGAGCAGATCGTCCCCTGATACGGAATCCATTCGATGGGGGAGGAAGGTATCCGCTGGGAGCATGCAGACATTTCGAACGAGAAACGGGATCAGTGGGGAGGGGGGAACCCGTGCGGGGAGGGGCCCTTCCGGAGCGCTCACGTCAACGTCCCATTCTTGACGTTCCACTCGTGTTCTCCCTTCCCGGTCGTTCTAACGAGTGCTGACCTCTTCGGGGAAAAGCGGACGCGGCGCATTGGCCGGGATCGCGGGCAAATTGCGAATTCCCCTGTCCTTCCGCTCGCGGCAAATGTCTTCTGCGTCTCGGAATTTGCCACCATACATCCCCCATCTTCTCCCATCCAGGGCAATCGCATTGGGCTCGATGGAGAGCACAGGAGCGCGCTGGAGCACAGCGATTTTTGTGTCCATGCATCCACGTCCCCGTTCATTCCGGGCAGACTGGGGGAACCGACGGCAAAGGCGCGTCCGACCTCCGGTCAACGCCCCAACTGCGATTTCCGGAACAGCATCTTGTTTTGAATCGAAGCGTGATACCAAATCCGCTTATAAAGTTCGGGACTGCAGACGTATCGGTATGGGTGCAAGCATATGGGCTTCACTCACATACCTACACACTCCCATACGCACATACGATCCCGGCACAGCGGAGCATGCTCGGGTACGGAGCCTCCATCCGTCGGTTGCATTGTGAACATACAATCGCTCCCCCGTTTGCATCTCTTTGTACGTCTTACTACTTAAAGTAAAGTGTTACAACCATTCCTTTGGAGATCATATCAGGGAGCCTCTCTTCTTATAACGTCTACTCCAATCAACTCCGTTTTCTACGATGCCTCCAGCAGCTCGACAAGGCGACATGACCGCCCACGGCGGATCGATCGTGGTCGGTGACCCCACAGTTCTTA
>CAYOWD010000211.1:0-7786 GCA_964407535.1 uncultured Salinivenus sp.
GCCGACTCGCGGGCGGTGACCGACGCGTTGGCGATGACGGGGTCCTGCGTGGGAATGGATTCGGCGGTGGGCATCGGTGGATTCCGGGCGGGGCGGTTGCGATGAACGAATTGCTTCTCTCCTCGTCGACTCGCTCACACCAACGGTTGGGTGTGGGCGTGTGTGAGTGTGTGGGTCTGGGCGTTTGGGGGACGCAAGCGATACTGGTACGGTTCAAGCACACGGAAACGTGTATGATGAACGGCGGGGATTGATGTCGTAGTGCCGGCAGTCTAAGGGAGATGCGACCTAAACTTTACTCTTGATTTCGGATTTGCAGGCCCTCTTCAATTTTCTCTCGTGCCCTTTCGTGTAACTTCTCTGCCTCTTCACCAGAGTTGAGGCGGGCTTTTTCAGAAAGGGCCTATGCCCAACCGAAGAAGGATTCAGACAGATCAGGTTGGATGTCGAGAGCGCTCCTACATTTTTCGATGGCCTCATCGATGAGCTCCACGGATGGTTGTGTCCCGATAATTGTGTAACTGACCCGACCGACATTGTACGTGACAAAAGTCGAGCAGGTCTCAACACGTGAACGGGACTGGTGATCAGTCACGAGTGCCGGGATGCAAACGCTGCCTTGAATCTACCGATCCGCGAATAGGACCCACGGATCGGTTGCCTCCAACCGTTCGAATGCCATACAGTCGGGGAGCGCTCTACCCGACATGGGAAGTGTGACACTAGTGTCCGGCGATACAGATCGTGCCCCAAGTCGCGCTCTTTGTCAGTCACCAGTTCTTCTCCCTTCCCGAATAGGCAGGTCGAAAGGCCAGCTCCCCCCATTGTCTACCGGAGAGAAACAGCGCCGTCATGCCTCCTCAATACCCTCACGATCCGCCCCCAAACCTTTCCGTCCGTTCGACGAACGTTTTTCCAGACGATAGGTACAGCATCGTGCTGTTACCTCGAATCCCGGCGTACACTGCCCGGGCGCGACCGACACGCACTGCTTCGCCGTTCGTCTCCCGCTACCTTCTCTCCGCCAATGAGTGCCCCGCAAATCCTCTGGGTGGACGACGAGATCGACCTGCTTCGTTCCCACGTCATGTTTCTGGAAGAAAAGAACTATGCAGTCGAGACGGCCTCCAACGGCGCCGACGCCGTCGATCTCGTGCGCGAGCAGCCGTTCGACGCCGTCCTGCTCGACGAGCAGATGCCGGGTATGGATGGGCTGGAGACCCTCGAAGCCATCAAGGAGGTCCGTCCCGAACTGCCGGTGGTGATGATTACCAAAAGCGAGGAGGAGGACCTGATGGAGCAGGCACTGGGCAGCCAGATCAGCGACTACCTGACCAAGCCGGTCAACCCGAGTCAGGTGCTGCTCACCTGCAAGCGCCTGCTCGAACAGAAGCAACTCCGTCGCGAAACGCTGTCGCAGGAATACCTGCAGTCGTTCAACGAGATCTCGCAGCAGCTTCGCGAGCCGCTCGCGCACGCCGACTGGACGGCCCTCTACCGCAAATTGGTGCGCTACGACCTGGAACTGACCGGCGACGAGGGCGCACGACAGATTTTCCAGGATCAGTTCGAAGAGGCCAACCGCGAGTTTGGCACCTTCATTGAGCGTCGCTATGCGGACTGGATTGCGGACGCCGACGCCCCGCCTACGGACGAGCGTCCCCCGCTCTCGCATGAGGTCGTGCCGCAGTTCGTCCTTCCGAAACTGGACGACAATCCCGTCGTGTTCTTCGTCATCGACTGTCTGCGCTACGACCAATGGCGGGCCTTCGAAGAGCTGCTGCATCCCCACTTCTCGATCGACACGGACTTTTACTACAGCATCCTCCCCACCGCCACCCCCTACTCCCGGAACGCCATCTTCAGCGGCCTGCTCCCCGCCGACCTCGTGGACCGCTTTCCCGGGGCGTGGGAGTCCGACGAGGAAAACGAGCACAGTCGCAACCAGAATGAGGAAGCCCTCCTCCACGACCAGCTCGACCGCCGGCATCACGGCGATCTCAGCATTCGCTACGACAAGCTCATTACCGGCGAGGCGGGACAGACCTTCGCCGAGGACGCGACCAATCTGACGCAGCACGACCTCAGCGCGGTCGTCGTCAACTTTATCGACATTCTCGCGCACAGCCGGTCCGACTCCGACGTGCTGAAGGAGCTGGCGCCGGACGAGGAGGCCTATCGGGGCCTCACGCAGACCTGGTTCGAGCACTCCTGGCTCTACGACAGCCTGCGTACGCTGGCCGATACGGACTGCACCGTCGTCCTTACCACCGATCACGGGGCCATCCGAAGCCTTCGCTCCTCGAAGGTGATCGGGGATCGGGAAACGTCCACGGCCCTCCGCTACAAGTACGGACGCAATTTGAAGTGCGACGAGGAAGACGCGATCTTCCTGAAAAACCCGGAGGACTTCGGGTTGCCCCGATATGGGATGAACACCAACTACATCTTTGCAAAAGAAGACTACTATTTCGTCTACCCGACGAACTTCCACCACTACGAAAACCTGTATCGCGACACCCTCCAGCACGGGGGCGCCTCGATGCAGGAGATGATTCTCCCCGTCGCCACCCTCACCCCGAGATCGTAGGTGTCTTCCGCTCTCATGCCGTCCTCGTCTGCCGCCGACCGTTCGCGCCTGAACGCCCACTTTCCCGCCACTACCGACTCGCAGGAAGAAACGCAGTCGCTTGGGGCCACCCTCGCCGCCCTCCTTCCTCCCGGCAGTGTGGTCGGGCTCTACGGCGATCTCGGCACCGGAAAGACCCACCTCGTCAAAGGCATGGCCGATGGGCTCGGTCTTCCGCCCGAAACAGTGCGGAGCCCCACCTTCACAATCCTCCACAGCTACACGGACGGCGAGCGGCCGCTGTACCACTTTGACGCCTACCGCGTGCAGTCGCCGGACGAATTCATCGAGCTGGGCTTCGACGAGTACGTCGCCAACGACGCAGGGCTCACCTGCATCGAGTGGGCCGATCGCGTCGAATCGCTCCTTCCCCCCGAGACCCTGCGACTCACCCTTACCCACGAAGGCCCCCAGCGCCGACGCATCACCCTACGCACCTCCCCCTCGCCGTAACAGTTCGCCCCTACCCCCTCCCCAAAACGCACAACTTCAAATCCCAAACCCCCCATGGCAATCGCATCTTGCTCTCCGCAGCACACAGAAGAGAGTTGGAGCACAGCGTTACTGCATCCATACCTCCATGCGTCCACTCATTCCGGGCAGATTGAGTGGTGAGCGGCAAACGTGCGTTCTACGTTCCCAGGTGACTTCCAACATGCGATCACCCTGACGCCCATCCCAAAACCCCCAACGCCAAACCCGCAACGCGCTAACGCACAACCCATAACCCCCAACGCCAAACGCCCCCCGATGTCTCGCTCCGACGCCGTCGACTATCTTCTTGGACTGCCCCAGTACGCCAACGACGCCGACGCACACAAGCCCGGACTGGAACGGATGGAAGCGCTCATGGACGAGATGGGCCGTCCCCACGAGTCCCTCCGGGCCGTCCACGTGGCCGGGACCAACGGCAAAGGATCGGTGGCCTCCATGATCGCCGCCATTGCCTCCGCAGCAGGCCTTACGACCGGCCTCCACACCTCCCCGCACCTCACCCACGTCGAGCAACGGATGGTGGTGGACGGCACCCCGGCCCCGAGCGACTGGCTCGTCGACACCGTCGACACGTACCGCCCCCTCTTTGAGCGCGTCCAGCCCAGCTTCTTCGAGGTCACTGTGGCGCTCGCCTTCCGGTACTTTGCCGACCAAGATGTCGACCTCGCCGTGATCGAAGTGGGGCTCGGCGGCCGCCTCGACGCCACCAACGTCCTGCACCCCGCCCTCTCGATCATAACGAACATCGATCTCGACCACACCGACCTGCTGGGCGACACGGTGGCGGAGATTGCCCGGGAAAAAGCCGGCATTATCAAGCCGGACACGCCCGTGCTGTCGGCGGTCGAGCAGGACGACGCCCGGACCGTGATCGAAGACGTGGCGGCCGAGCGCAACGCCCCGCTCCGCTTCGTCCAATCCGAGGGGGCGTGGACGCCCGTCCGCAGCGACCTCACGGGCAGCGTGCTGAACATCGACACCCCCGTGCGCACTTACGATCACCTTGAAGTCTCCCTGGTGGGCGATCACCAACACATCAACGCCGCCCTGGCCCTGCGTGCCGCCGAGCGGGTCCTCTCACCCGTCCGGGACGACGGCGCTCCGGTCTATGAGGGACTGCAAGATGTCCACGCCCGCACCGGCTTCCGGGGGCGTCTCGACGTGCTTCAAGAATCCCCCTTCATCGTCGTCGACGTCGCCCACAACCCGGCCGGGATCGAGGCCGGCCTGCGCATGATCGACCGGATCCGAACCGATCGCGACGGCACGCTCTACGTCGGCTTCAACGCCGTAGAAGGCAAACAGCTCTCGGCCGTCGGGCGCCTGTTTGCCAATCGCAACGCGCACGTCATTCCCGTCCCCGTCGACACCGATCGAGCCCTCGCCCCCGACGCCATTGCCGACAAGCTGCGTGCCGAAAACGTCTCCCTTCTCGACCCGCGTCCGCTTCCCGCGCTTCTCCGCGACTTCCGGGACGCCGGCGCATCGGACGACGTACTGCTCCTGACCGGCTCCCACAAAATGGTGGAGTTGCTCCCCGAGAACGAGACGGACCGATGACCCGTCGGTGAAAGTCCGTGATGCCCCCTTCTTACAGAGAACCTCTGCCCCGGCATTGGGTGTATGCGTGTACGGTTTTTTGCGAACGCCCCGACGCAGGTCTCCTTCTTCACTGCACTTCTCTTTGCGTGCCATGCCGTTTTCCTCCACGGATGCCCGTCGCGCCCTGCGAGTGCTTCCGCTCGTTCGTCTCATGGTGGGCATTGTGTTCGTGTCCGAGGGCATTCAGAAATTCCTCTTTCCCGTTCTTCGCGGCCCCGGCCGTTTTGCCGAAGTCGGCTTTCCCGCTCCGCAATTCTTCGGCTACGGCGTCGGCCTCGTCGAAGTCCTCTTCGGCACCCTGATCCTCATTGGACTGTACACGCGCTGGGCCGCCGCGTCCCTCCTGGTCATTGTGGTCGGCGCCCTCGTCACCACCAAACTTCCCATTCTCCTCGGGCACGGCTTCGGGCCCTTTACCGTCCCCTCGTCCGACGACTACGGCTTCTGGGCAATGATGCACGCCGCCCGCATCGACTGGGCCATGCTTATGGGGCTCCTCGTGCTGGCGATCGCCGGCGCCGGCCCCCGCTCCCTCGACGCCTTTCGGAGCACCCCCCTCCTCTAATCCCACATCCCGCGCCGCCCCGGCGGGTCTGCGGAAACGCCGCCCAAAAGCAGCGCGAGTGCTAAAAGTCAAGCTGGAATCTCGTGCTAAAGAAGTGGCCCCGTCCATCGACCCCCGTATTCGTCTTCGGGTCCTCTACGTCCGCGAACACGTAATTGGCCATAATCCGGACGGATGGATTCAGATACCAGTTGATGCCCAGCGTGATATTGTCCACCTCACCGCCGACAAAGTCGCTATCGGTAAGGCTCATGGTGGAGTACCGGGCGGCCACTTCCCAGGCCCCCAGGCCGCCCTTCTCTCCGGGCCGAACGTTCTCATTGGGCGTCACTCGATCAAAGCTCCCCCCGTCGTACGGACGGTGCTCGCCCGTAAGGAAATAGGACCCTGACACGTACCAGGCATCGAAGGTGGGATCGGAATTGCCCGTCTCTAGACGATACCCCTTCTGTAAATACTCAGCCTGAACGGAAAAGGAGTTGTACACCAGCGCGGACTCCCCTCCGACCCGAACCGTCTGCTCCGCAGCCAGATTTCTCACTTGCACAAAATCGGGCGCGAGGTGCACCTCCGGTTCGTGGGACTCCTCAGAGACCTCCCTCGGATCCAGCGATGCCACCGATCCGGACGCCCCGACGTGCACAAGCTTCCGGTTGTCGTCCGTACGCCAGGGCACGTACGCCACCCGTCCCGTGCCCTTGTAGTCCCCATCCCCCTGCGACGTCCCGAGTGCATCGTCCACTTTGTCTCGATAGAACCCAATGCCGTAATTCAGACTCCCACCGGCCGCTCCTCCGCCGAGCCGAATGCCCACGTCACGCCCCCCGGCAAATTCCGTCAGGATCGGCCGCGCCATAAACGTGATGTACTTCGAGGAGGTACGTTCTACAAGACTGAGGTCTTCCTTGAACTTCCCCACCTTGATGCCCGAATTCGGCACCGGCGACGGAAACTCCAGGTACATGCTCTTGATGTCCGGATCCCCCGCGAAGTCAATCTGAAACTTGTATCCGATGTCGTACAGCGACCCTTCGGTAAAGAGCCGCGCTCGACGAAACTCGGTTCCGTCCTCCATGGGGCCGATTGTGGAGACGAGGGCATCGTCGACGCTTCCGACGGTCTGATCGAACATGATGCGGCCGCCGAACCGTCCCTTAAAGTCCCCGTCCGCAGACTTGAACCGAAGCTTGCCGCTTCCATCGGACGTGTACACGGTCAGTGCGTCGGGGTCGTCGGAGGGGGCGGTCCGACGTCCATCGGCATTGGTGTCGGCGGAATCCCGGGCGGCGGTCGTGGGCATCTCCGTCTGCTTCGCTCCGCCCTCCGTGGAGACCTGCGGGTCCGCGGCTTGCTGGGCAAAGAGCGACGCCGGCGCCAGCAGTCCCCCCAGCACCGCCAGACCGGCCAGGAGTCGGGACCACATCGTGGTCGGAAACGCGGGCGTCGTCAGAACTCGTTGAGGCATCATCATGATGGTCCCTTCTCGGGTGGTAAATGCAAAGTCGATATCTAATTGCGTGCGTCGACGACCAACGTCCTCGTCGGAAACCGAAGTGTCTACAAAGCGAACGACGCGTCCCATTTTTCCGTCTGCCGGCGTCCGGGTCGGTACGTTCCACTCTCCCAAGGGGACGGACGGCATCTTCCCTCGTCCTCCTCTACGCCCGCAAAGCGGCCGTCGGGCGCCGGAATCCGCACGGCCAAAACGAGGATGGTGACGCGAACAGAATTAACAGTAGGGTGACCGTTTTATAATATTGCGGTCACAGTTCGATAACGTGAAGAGAGTCCATCGCCCCCTGAACCGCAAATGGACTTTCCGGAAAGGCACCGATATCCGCCCCCTTTTTGAGAGGATTCGAACTGTGGTAATGGTTTGATAATATGTGATCGGAATCCGTACACAGATGTCGCCAACCGCGGAGTAGAGGTTCGCTACTCCGTCGCCGATCCACTGCTTCTACGCATGTACCCCGGCAATCGCCTCTTGCGCCGGCCGCGATGGCAGAAAACGGAGGCCGAACCGGCACTGAGCGTATAGGGGGGCACCCGGCCTCTGTCGTCCGCCTCGCCCGTCGGGTCAATCATGGGGGGCGTTGTCCGAAAATTACGCTGTCCCCTTCCCATTGTCGCCGTTTCGCCATTCTCCCCCGGCACCTTCGAGCGTCGTTGCCATTGGAGGGATAGATGTCCGTGTTCTTCTCTTCCGTTTCTCCGGCTTATGCTTTTTCCCGCAGAGGACGATGGCTCCGCCCCCAACGTTGGTACACGCATTTTGCTGTTCACCGGGAAGGGCGGGGTGGGCAAAACGACCTGTGCCGCCGCGACGGCCCAACGGGCCGCCGAGCAGGGCAAGAAGACCCTCATCTTGTCGTCCGACCCCGCCCACAGCCTCGCCGACGCGATGGATCGCGACCTCGGCCCCGAGGCCCAGGAGCTCTCCGACAACCTGTTTGCCCAGGAGGTGGACCTCTACTACTCGATGAAGAAGTACT
>CAYOWD010000212.1:0-747 GCA_964407535.1 uncultured Salinivenus sp.
CGTGGTATGCTAATAGTCGGAATCATCTTTAGGAACCCATTCACGTATCAGTAAGCACCTGTATTTGCCCGAAACCCGCTGCTTTCGCTGGCGGTTCGGTCGGTCCGTTGCGTTTTTGTATTTTGTGGAGCCCTTGCATGTACCCCGCCCGCCTATACCCGCTCCTGCTCGTCCTCGTTCTGTGCGCAGCCGGCTGCGGCCCGGATCGTTCCAATTCGTCCACGTCCGACGCCGCCTCTTCCGCTCCCAGCGCCGCCCCGGACACCCAAACAACAACCACCGCACACACTGATACCGCGAGCACCGACGGCCTGCGCGTGCTCGTACTCGGCAACAGCATCGCCGCCGGGCGCGGCGTTTCCCCCGACGACGCCTTTCCGGCGCGGCTGCAGGACAGGGTCGACTCGCTCGGCTGGCAGGTGACCATCCAGAACGCGGGCGTGAGCGGTGAGACGACCGCCGGCGGGCGCAGCCGCATCGGCTGGCTGCTGAACGAGGAGGTGGATGTGCTCCTGCTCGAACTGGGCGGCAACGATGGCCTGCAGGGCCTCGACCTCTCATCGACGCGAGACAACCTCTCTGGCATTATCGACACTACGCTCGCCACCTACCCGGAGGCGCGGGTGCTGCTGGCCGGCATGCAAATCCCCCCCAATCTGGGCCCGGAGTACACCAAACAGTTTCGGGAGCTGTACCCCGCCGTTGCCAATGAGTACGATCAGGTGACGCTCATCCCCTTTATTCTGG
>CAYOWD010000212.1:757-7693 GCA_964407535.1 uncultured Salinivenus sp.
CCGGCAGATCTACCCCCAGGTGGCGGCGCAGTACGACGCGGTGACGCTCATCCCCTTCGTGCTTGACAACGTGGCGGGCGTGGACTCGCTGATGCAGGATGACGGCATCCACCCCACCGCCGCCGGCCATCGTCTCGTGGCGCAGAATGTGTGGGAAAAACTGCGGCCGATGCTCGACCAACTCCGCACGGAGACGGCCTCCTGACGCTCGGGAGGCACCGCCTCGCCCTTCCCTACAGCCCATCTCTCCCCCATTCCAGTCCGGAAGATGGAGGCACAGCAAGGGCACGCTCCGATACCGGGCCGTACACATCACCCTGAATGTTCGATTCTCTCCCTCCTACGGCAATCGCATCAACCACAGCCCCATTCTTACATCGTCGCTCCGGGACATCCGAGATGTCCGACATCCGAGATGTTCAGGCTTGACTCCGACAATCTAGATTGCCAAGTCCACCCACCCGAAGCAAGAGGTCGTATCCCCCATATAGATGGGTACACGACAGCCGCCGGTGCGGTGAGGGGAGTATATCCCGAACTGGGAGTCGAATTCGGGCAGTGCCTTTGAGAAAAGGCCGTTGAGGCAATGGTCCTGCTTGCAATTCCTAACCTCTATTCTTAGGATTAAATTCAGAATTTCTATTTAGACACCTCTCCAACAGGCAACCTTCCTCTTCTCATGCCTGAATTCACCGGCTCGACCGACGAAAAGCACGTCTTTACTCTTCCCTCCGAAATCGAACGCGTCCGCTGGCGGCGCAACCAGGCCGCCCCGACCGGGGAGGTCGGTCTCCAGATCCGCACCATCTTCTGCGCCCAGGGCTCCCAGATGGAGATCCGCATCGAAGACGCGCAGGGGACCGTCCACAACACGTTTTCCGGCGAGCTGCCCGGCGACGAGCTCAATCTGAATCTCCGCGTGCCGAAGGACGCCGTGGGCGGCCTGCTCGCGAAGGTCCGCATGCCGAACCACGGCCTCTCGGCAGAGTCGGAGGCGCTTCGGATCGTGGATCCGGTGCGCCTGGTTGGGCCGCGATGGTCGAAGGACACGATCGGGCGGGAGGAGATTGTGGACCTGACCGCCGAGGCCCGCGGGGCGCCCGACGGGCGACGGGCGGTCATTCGCCTGTTTAAGCACATCGAGGGGACCGGGGCGCCGGTGCCGTACACCCAGATCCGGCAGCGGGTCGAGGGCGGGGCGGTGCAGGCGAAGTACATGTTTGAGTATCCGGGCGATACCGACGACCTCGTGCCGGAGTGGGAAGCGGACGACGGCTACACGCCGCCGACGTTTTTCTTCCGGGTCAACATCAGCGGGGTCACGGCCGACTCCGGGATGCTCGAGTTCCGGGACACGGTGGAACTTCGAAAGGAGTACAGCGGGCAGCCCGCTGCGGACATCCCCTACGAGGTGACCCTCCCGGACGGGTCGACGCGAGAGGGGCAGTCGGACGCGGAGGGCACAGCCGTGCTGGAGGACGTGCCGCCCGGGCCGGTGAAGGTGAACTGGAATCCAGAATGATCACATCTTGAGGACTGACTCTTCTTTCCGGCGGGATTGCCGAGTCCATTCTCCGTTTATTGCAGTTCTTCTTTCTGATCAACCATGTGCACTTCGCATCCCAATCCGGACATCTGCAAACTCCCCAATGTCACCTACACCTCTACGGGAGAGACCCACGTTGCGGAGGGGCTTCGCCTCCGGTTTCTCGAACGCATCGATCTCCACGACGAGCGGCCCGAGGAGGATATCGAGCAGACCGTTTCGGGGCTTGGCGGGTCGTGTGAGGACTACGGACCAATTAAGGCGCCTTCTCAGAAAGGTCCTGCGCGCCAGAAGTGGATCTACGTCTTTGAGCGCGGCTTGGACGGGCACGTCGGCCTGTCGGCTGAAGGACAGTTCGACCAGAACGGCACCCTTGAGCTCGTCGACTGGCAATCCAAAAGCTGGGCCAACCAGGACCGACGTCCCACAACCGAAGAGAAGGAGGCGGAGGATCCGGCCCACCTGAGGGTTGACTACGACCCGGAGGCATCCGAGTTGTTTGCCTTCCTGCTCCACACGCAGCTTCCGTGGCACCGCCTGCAACAGTACCTCGGCCACAATCCGGAGGTGCGTCTGGAACAGCGGGCCGTGAAGATTGCCCCCAAGGACAATCACTTGGTCGGGCGGAACGACGAGGCAGGCGTCGACTGCGTGCTGTTGACCGACTACGTGGACCACGTCGATCGCCTGCACCGGAAGTACACGGCCGCCATTCGGGAGAAGGAGGCGTACCTGCAGGAAAAGGCCGACAAGATGCTGCACGCAAGTCTCACCCGCTCGATCGTTGATGAATATACGGACCAGCAGGCAGGGGAGGATGTCCCGCCCGACACCCCGAAAGTTGAGGTACCGGGCAATCCGATGAACCGGCTTTCCGACTTTCAAGCGGAGGTCGACGCGAAGACGCAGGCATTGGACGAAGAGATCACGCTGTGGGCCGACTGGCTCTACGACGCCTGGCTGGGGTCGCCGATGTACGAGATTGCACAGGCCGACGGCGTGATGTACGCGGCCGCTCCGTCTAACTTCAACAAAACGCAGGTGAAGCGGGCGGAGACGGAGCTTTTGCGCGACCTGGAGCTGCTCGACGAGGCGGTCCGCTCCGATCAGGGAAAACAGTACCTGGAAGACCGGTTCGGCGACGGGCTGAAGGGAATGGACCGGTCGGCGGCAAAGGGAATGGCCTTTGCCAGCAAGTTTCTGCAGAAGCTGGTGGAAGTGGGCAGGGGACCGTTGTCGGATCTGTACACGAAGGCAAAGCAGTCTACGCTAAGCGCGCTCTCCATGCCCCAGCGTCGGCTCCGCGGGTTTTCGATTGTGGTCGAGCAGCTGGAAATGATCCGGATGGATCCAGAAACCGGAACTCGGCTCCGAAAGAAGTACACCAAGGTACAGATTGGAATCCTTGATCAGCTTGTGGAGGCCGTGGGGGCGGATCCGTCATCGATGGATCAGCCTGCAAAGAATCCGGCGCCGGTCTGGCAGGCCGACCCATCGGCCCCGGATGCTCATCCGTCGACCGATGCGCAACCGTCTTCCGCCCTGGTCAAGCGCGGAGACAACGACGCGCTTCGGTTTTCTACTGTGGACACGGATGGAACCATCTCCGTTTTGCGCGGCACAGCGAAAGAGGGACGGGTCGCCGTAGAAGGAGACAGATTTCGAGGGTCGATCCGCGCGACGGAGTTCTCCGCGGAGGGGAAGAGCACGACGGGAAGTCCGAATGCCGTGACGGAGACCGCGGAGGTGAAGCGGCGCAAGATCGTGTTGTCGCTTGTCGACACTGGGAATCTGGACGCCGACGCGTCGGGGCAGGCAGGAGGGGGCAACGGCGACGTCATCAATGGCTCTGGACGGCTTTTAGTTGCGCTCGGCGTTCTGGATGTCGGACTCGGCTTTGCGGAGATTCCAGCGCTTGTCGGGAAAAGCCTGGAAGACGACCCCACACACTCGGTTTGGGATACCGTTCTTGCATCGGGGGGCAAGGTGACCGGACTGGGGGGTGCTGCACTGGGGACCTACGAGGCCATGCAGAACTTGTGGGAAATGAAGAAATTCAGCAAATGGCTGGGCAAAAAAGCGGCTGGACGAATAGCAATCGTACTTGATATCGTTGCTTCAGCCTCTTCTACGGCACAGGAGTTGAAACAAGGCGACACCTACGGGGCAATCAGCGCAGCATCTGGTGGGGCCGGAGCGGTGGCCTTTGCGGGCGCTATGGGAGGGGGCATGCTTGGATTGAGTGCTTTCGTACTATCGGGTGCCGGGCTGGGCCTTCTGATAATCGCGGGGGTAGCTTGGTACTTGTCAGACACCAAACTTGAATCCTGGCTCCGACATAACTACTGGTCGGAAGAAGGTGGATACATTCAAGGAGGAGCCGAAGGCCGCGGTAAGACAGGCGAAAAGCTGGAAGAGGTCTTGGCGCAGCAGATTCAGGAGTTAATGAAGATGCTGTCGAAGCCTCAGGTGGAGGTATACATTCTCAGTCCTCCTTCCAGTGACGGAAGCCAAGTGCGCTACGATTTTGGAGAACACTCAGATCGTATCGAGGAATCGAGGAATCCCATGCCGAAGTACTGGGAAAACCTTCCCGAGGGGACCGAGCTGCGGCTGGAGGTGACCCCCGGCTTCTTCCAGCCTCGCATGAACTACATCGATATTTCGGGACTAACCATCAAGGATTGGCTTGCTTCAGAGGCCTTCGTCGATGGGGAACGTCTCCTTATGGGCGATGCGAAGTACGACGCTATTCTTCGGTATGACAACGGGCAGACGGGGTTCGCGCGCAGTTGGGATCTTAGCGGCGAGAAGGTCCGACTCGAAGCAGGGCAGGCACGGATTGATGTGGACATGTCTGTCACGGTCCGATACATGAGTGAACGAAAGTGGGGGTTTGAGGAGGGGGCCCTAGACCAGGAGTGGACGGTAACCGGTAGAGGGGGACACGATGAATGGGAGGGGAAACTTGATGTATCGGCTCCCGGATGGTTTTAAGCGACACTCGACGCCAGCTTCCGTTTTGCGATCTCAGAGCATGTTATGGACGTTCCTGTATCGGATACGATCCGGTCTCTTACTGTTAACGAGCAGAAGTTCGTGGACAAACGAAGAAAAGGAGCATCGATTATTCGATGGTCACTTCTTGTTTCCTTCGCCGTGTTAGCTATCTGCGGGACTTTGCTCCCTTTTTGGGAAGGTGAGATTGGGCTCGGCATCTTTACCACTTTAGGAATGCTTCTCGCCAGCTCTCTAGTAGTTAAGGGAGTGTTGGATTATGAGACGCCCGACATTGACGAGCCGATCATCACGACCCAGACCGGCTACCTGGCTGAAGAGTCGGGGCTGTCGTGGTCGAAGTACGAATTCGACGGCCGGCCGATTCGGCTTCCCTGGCACTGGGTGGACTTTCTTCGGGGAGAGGGGAAATTTGAAGCAGAGGTTGCCTTCTTTCCAAGTGAAGACAAGCCGTATCTTCTGAGCACGAGTACAGGCCTTTCCGTGGACAAGGAGGCGGACTGGGGACTCATGAAGACCTACGCGGGACGTCCCAATCGGTGGCTTGTCGTGCTGTTCGGCATGTTCTTCAACCTCCTCTACGGGACGGTGGTGGCCTTGAAGATCTACGAGTCGGCGCCCCTTCTCAACGTCCTCTTGGTCGGAGACGGAGACATCATTACGTTCTTAATCGGGGGCGGGTTTGTCATGCTTGGCATTCCGGCGGCAGTCTTCTTTGTGCAGGATCGACTGGCATTCCGTCGGATTTGGAACGCATATCTCGAAAACCGTGAACACGCCGTACCCAGTCGGGCAGAAGTATGGTCCTGGAAGAAACGGCAGATCAAGGGCACGCTGATGCTGTCGGTGCCGGCGTCGATTCTGTTCGGATGGACGTACGGTTTTCCCTTTCTGGGAGCTCTGTTAGGCGTTGTGATTGGCGTACCGATCGGATACCTCATCCGCGGCGTTCCGCCGCAGGAACGGCCCGTATCAAAGGGCTGAGGGATACTCAGTATCGACCTGTCGAGCCACAACGCGAAATGGGTCTCCTGCTACCACAACGTGCCCGTCCCCGACAGATCAGGACCCGTCGATGGACCCAAGCGTGAGGAGGAGATCGGGGGCTTGAAGGCATAGGGTCAAAGAGAACACCCTGATGCCGGATGCCCACTATGACGCGATTCTTGGGGTCGAAGGCGCCCAAAAGAAATTCGTTCGGAGCTGGGACCTGAGCAGTCAGAACGTCGGATTGAAGTCCGGCATCGCGCAACTGAGAGCAGAGGCAACGATCTCCCTTCGATTCGTAAACGAGGAGAAGTGGGGGTTTGAGGGGGAGATGAACCTGACGTGGAATGCCGATGGAACCGTTGGACACCATCATCCAGTCAGCGATACGATGGAGGGAGGACCCCTCGACCTGGAGCTTGTTGAGGATGGATGGTTTTGATTCTAACGCACGTCTTTCGTTTCTCCTGAGAAAGGGGGCACGACTGCTCGATCAAAAATCAACGTCCCCAACTATTTCTCCTCTACCTATGAAACCGTCAACCTCGACGGAAAAGAGGCACCTTACGGCTCGCGAAAAAACGTTCGTCGATACGCGATCAGAGGGGCGCTCCCGTCTAGGTTGGGTCCTTGCACTACTTACATTCGCCCTGTCCAACGGCCCCGTTGAAAATGCTCAATTCCTGCATCACCCACTGAGACACGAAAAGCCACCGGGAGCAGCTGCTCACCGGTGGCTTTTCACATTGCACAAGTGCCCGAACGGACAATCCGGGACTCTCTATTCGACATTCGACACTCGCAATTCGCCACTGTCTACGCGTCCTGCATCTCCTTGAGCGACTCGGAAATGCCGGCGACCGCCTCCTTCGCGTCGCTGAAGAGCATCTTCGTGTTGGCGCCGTAGAAGAGATCGTTGGGCACGCCGGAGTAGCCGGGGCTGAGGCTGCGCTTGATGACGACCACGCTTTCGGCCTCGTCCACGTTGAGGATGGGCATGCCGTAAATGGGACTGCCCTCATCCTCGCGGGCCGACGGGTTGACGACGTCGTTGGCCCCGATGACGATGGCGAGGTCCGCGCTCGAAAACTCCGGATTGATCTCTTCCAGCTCGAAGAGCTTCTCGTAGGACACGTTGGCCTCGGCCAGGAGCACGTTCATGTGGCCCGGCATGCGTCCCGCCACCGGGTGAATCGCGTACTTGACCTCCACGCCCTGTTCTTCGAGCTGATCGGCCATCTCGCGCACCTCGTGCTGCGCCTGCGCCACGGCGAGGCCGTAGCCCGGCACGATGACCACCTTGTCGGCGTAGCTGGCGAGGATGGCCGTGTCGTCCGGCGACGTTTCGTTGACGGTCTTGCCCTCCGGAATGTCGAGTTCGGACG
>CAYOWD010000213.1:0-7558 GCA_964407535.1 uncultured Salinivenus sp.
ATCGACCTGCGCAACAAGGGCCTGACCGGCAAGACGGCCGAGCAGGCGCTGGAGGCGGCCGGCATCACGGCCAACAAGAACATGGTGCCGTTCGACGACAAGAGCCCCTTCGTCACGAGCGGCATTCGCCTCGGCACGCCGGCCATGACCACGCGCGGCTTCGGGACGGACGAGTTTGCCCACGTGGCGACCCTCATTGACCGCGTGCTGCAGGACCCGGAGAACGAAGACGTGCAGCGCGGCGTCAATCAGGAGGTGCAGGCCCTCTGTGAGGAGTTCCCGCTCTACGATTTTGTGGTCGCGTAAGGCTTGTCGTCGCGAAGCGGAACGTGCCCGTCCGACGAACGGTTCACCTATATCCGTATCGGTTTTTCTTTGCACTCCCGTTCCCTTTCAGGATCCGCCCGCTGGTTCGATGCCGTCGATGGATCGAAGCACTCTCAGCTCCTCTGCCCGCGCCGACCTTGCCGAGCTCGGACGGCGCCTTTACGACCGGGCGCTGATTCGACGCGAGGATGAGCTGATTACCGACCCTCGGGGTCAGCCCATTGGCTGGTTGCTGGACACCCGCATCCCCATGCTCGACGGCGATCTGTTTGAGGAGGTGGGCACGGTGCTGGCCGACCGGCTCCGGAATCGGGACGTGTACCAGGCCGTCGGCTACGGCTTCGGAGCGTACCCGCTGGTCTGCAGCGTGCTGGCGGCCGGCGGCGAGGAGACATTCAAGGGCGGGCTCGTGCGCGACGAACGAAAGGAGCACGGCCGCCGCCGCCTCGTCGAAGGCCCCATCGATCCCGACGAACCGGTCGTGCTGCTCGACGACATTGTCAACAGCGGACGTAGCGCCGCCCGGGCCTTGCACCTCATCCGCCGGGAAGGCATCGAGGTCGTGGGGCTGCTCACGCTGTTCAACTTCACCTGGAGCAATGGACAATCGCGGATTGAGAGCGAAGGGCTGTGGGTCGATTCGCTGCTTGATCTGAATCTTCAAGAGGGCCAGAGCAGCGGGTCGGATAGTGCTTAGGGCATTGGGGCATTTGGGCATTGGGGCATTGAGGGATTGGGAAGGAAAGTGGGAGTCGTGGGTATGATGAAACAGGTGATCCGCGCGGGGACGGCGGCGGAGGAGAGACTGCTCTTTTCCTGTCATTGACGGTGTATCGGTATGCCCGAGGTGCCTTCGCCAGAGACGGAGATGACGCCCGGTGTGCAGGACAATGGCGCACCCGGGGAGGACCATCCGGACGAACGGGGCGTGATGCCGTTCCTCGATCACCTCGAAGAGCTCCGGTGGACCCTCATCAAGGCCGGAAGCGGGGTGCTCATCGCCACCATCCTTTGCGCCTTCTTTAGCCAGTGGATTGTCAACCAGGTCCTGATTGGGCCCACGCGTCCCGACTTTTTCATGTACGAGGTGCTGGCCCTCAACCCGGAGGAAATTAATCTGCTCAACCGGACGATCACCGGCCAGTTCTTTGCGGACCTCGGCACCATTATTGTCGTGGGATTGGTGGCGGGGTCGCCGGTGATGGTGTACTACCTGTGGCGGTTCATTGAGCCGGCGCTGTATCCCGAAGAGAAGTCCGGCATGCGCTTCGCGGCGGTGTTTGCGTCGTTCTTCTTTCTGCTCGGCATTGCCTTCGGGTACCTGATTCTGACGCCCCTGGCGCTTCAGTTCTTTGCGCAGTATACCCTGTCGCCGCAGATTGAGAATCATTTCGACATCATGACCTACTTTAGCATGGTGTCGTTCTGGGCGCTGGGCACAGGGCTGCTCTTTGAACTGCCGGTCGTGGTGTACTTTCTGGCGAAGGTGGGGATTCTCACGCCGGATACCATGCGGACGTATCGGAAGTATGCGTTGCTCGCGGTCTTGGGGATTGGGGCGTTCCTCACGCCCCCGGATCCCATTTCGCAGATCATCGTGGCCCTGCCGCTGTTGGGCCTCTACGAGCTGTCGATCTATATTGCGGTCTGGGTGACCCGAAACCGTCGGGACTCGTTGGGAATGGAAGAGGGATAGTTTTCGTGTACGGACGGCTGATGGGCGAGGCGCATCCTGCGTGCGCTGCGTGCGGAAAGGAAAGAGGGGAGGTACGAGGAAGGTGGAAGAGAGGTTGTTCGTCCCAGTACATAATCGCCTAGTCGTTCCCATGCTGTCAAAGCGGTTCAAAGCGTCTTTTCTCGCTGTTCTCGTCGGGGCGTCTCTGGTGCTCGGTATCGCTGTGGGATTCACGGCGTCGTCGGACGACGACCTCTTTGCCCTCCGGAAGAACTTTCGCATCTTTGGGGCGGTCTACGAGGAGCTGGTAACCGGGTACGTGAACCCGGTGGATCCGGAGCGCCTGATGCGGACGGGGGTGGAGGCGATGCTCAGCGAACTGGACCCGTACACGACGTTTCTCGATGAAACCGACAATGCAAATATTGATGTCATCACGGAGGGGCGCTACGGGGGCGTGGGGCTCAACGTGGGAGAGCGCGGGGGAAAGGTGACGGTCATCGCACCGGTGGAAGGGGCCAATGGATACAAGCAGGGCATTCGGGCTGGTGACGTCATTACGCACATCAATGATCGGCCCGTTGAGCCGCTTTCGATGAAGGATGTGCAGACCCTCCTCCGGGGCGAACCCGGCACGACCGTGGAGGTCACCGTCGAGCGAAAGGGGACGCCGGCGCCGATCAAGTTCACGCTCACGCGCGAAGAAATTGACCTTGAGAACGTGACGTATCGGGGGCACGTCGGGGAGGCGGCGGACGTGGGATACGTCAAGCTGGAGCGGTTTACGCGCAATGCCGCTTCGGAAGTCGAGTCGGCCCTTCAGGGGTTGCAGGAGACGGGAACAATGACCGGCGTGATTCTCGATCTGCGCGGCAATCCGGGGGGGCTGCTGAACGCGGCGGTGGGCGTGTCCGAGTTGTTCGTGCCCAAGGGGGCCACGATCGTGAAGACGGAAGGGCGCGTACCGGCGGCAAACAACACGTACCGCAGTGATCGCGCGCCGCTCCTGCCGGATCTGCCCCTCGTTGTGCTCGTCGATGGGTACAGTGCCTCTGCGAGTGAGATTGTGGCGGGGGCGGTGCAGGATCACGATCGCGGGGTGGTCCTGGGCAGTACCACGTACGGCAAGGGGCTCGTGCAGGCCATTCGGTCGCTTCCGCATAACACGTCGTTGAAGATGACGACGGCGCAGTACCTGACGCCGAGTGGGCGGAGCATTCAGCCGCTGGACCCGACGCCGCTGCGGGACAGCAGTGCGACGGCCCGCCAACGGGATACCACGTCGTCGGCCAGCGCCGCCCGGAGAGGACGGACCCATCAGACGACTCACGGCCGGACGGTTCGGGACGGGAAGGGCCTGACGCCGGACGTGCCGGTCGAGGGGGAGGAGCCGGGGGCGCTCGAACAGGCCCTGAAGCGGCAGGCAGCGTTTTTCTTCTACGCCAACCACTACGCCGCGTCGCGGGACACGCTGTCGCCGGATTTTGCGGTGACGGATGAGGATCTTGCCGACTTTCAGGCGTGGCTGGCGAACGAGGATATTCGCTATCCCACGGAGGCGGAGCACGCCATCCAGAAGCTCCGGGAGCGGTTTGCGGATGAGGAGTACGAGGCCGTGCAGGAGGAGGTGGCGGCCCTTCAGGAAGCGGTTCGGGATGAGAAGCAGGAATCCTTCCAGACCCACGCTGAGGCCCTGAAACAACACCTCGAACGGGAAATTCGCTCTCGCTTTGTGACGGAGTCGCAGCAGACGGAGGCTCGTCTTGCGGACGATCGACAGGTAACGGCGGCCGTCGATCTGCTGCACGAACGCGACCGGTACGACGCCATCCTCTCGCCGGAAGAGTGAGGAGGGACTAATCGGGAACGGTATGGTGCAGCGTCAATCGTCCGCATATATGCACGTTGGCTCGTCGCTCGTACCTCCAGCGTGACTCGTATTGCGTAATGCGTGAGGGTGCCCATGCTTTGCGAAGGCGGCCTTGCTAGAGGTGCCTGCACTACGCGGAGGAGCTGCGCTCTGTGAGCCCATCCAGATCGACGGTTACGATACCCGAATCCGTCAACCGGATTCGGTATCATGCCTTCACGAGTCGTCCGATGATCAACGATGCCGGAAGGGGCTTCTTCGCTCAGCCCATACAAAGAACCAGCGTGCACACCGTCGTGCAGTGCCGGTGCTCACTCTTTGTGCGGATGGGAGGAAAAAGAACACTGTTCTCCGTTGCGGGTCGACAAACGGGTCGTATTGCGTATATTGACGGTTGACGCCGCAGTAGTAGGGATTTGAGAAACGGCTACGGACTGTTGTCAATTCCGTGAACAATGACTAGAGTCGATGACGTGGGTTCAGGCGGGCGTACTGGTGCTGTCGGGACTGGGGGCGGGGGGGCTGGCCGGACTGATTGGAATTGGGGGCGGTGTGATTTTTACCCCGGTGCTGTTTGCAGTGTACGGCATCCTGGGGGTGCCGGACGGGGTACGTACGCCGCTTACGGTGGGGACCGGTCTGTTGTGCACGGGCATTGCGGCGGGGGCCAGTGCGGTGCACCATGTGCGTCGGGGGGCCGTGGCGGGACGCATGGCGGCCGGGGTCGGGCTAGCGAGTGCTGGGGCGGTGGGACTCGTGTCGGGGCTGGTGGTAACGCAGCCGTGGTATGATGCGTCGCTCTTTCAGCTGTTGTTTGCGGTTGTCTTGCTCGTGGTGGTCGTGCGCATGGTGCGCGGGGCGTCCGAGGCCGTGGACGCGGACGGCACTGAACGGACGGAGTCGTCGTGGGCGGCGTGGGTCGGCACGGGCACGGCGGCGGGGACTGTGGCGTCCGCTGTCGGCGTGGGCGGCGGCGTCGTCCTGGTGCCGGCCTATAGTCGAGGACTTAAGCTTCCCTTTCACCGAGCCGTGGGCACGTCCAGTGCCACCATTCTCGTCATCTCGGGGCTGAGCATGGCCGCCTACGCGTGGCTCGGGGCGGGGCTGCCCGATCGCCCCCCGCTTGCGCTCGGGTACGTGGATTTCGGCACGGGGCTGTTGCTGGCGGGCCCGGCGGTTCTCGGGGCCCAGGGCGGGGCCGCGCTTGCTCACCAATTTGAAACGCAGTGGCTGCGGTGGAGCTTTGCCGCCCTGGCGGTCGTCGTGGCGGGGCGTCTTATCGTGGGGGCGTTCGGCTAGCTGTCGTGCAAATCGACTTCTTCCCCATCCCATGAGTCTGTTCCAGAAGGTGTTTGCGCACGGCCTTGCCCTCGGCGACGCGGCGCAGCACCGGCTCTACGGGGCCCGCAAGCGCCGGCTTTTTTCGGACGTGGCGGGCACGGTGGTCGAGATTGGCCCTGGGATCGGCGTCAACCTGCCGTACCTGCCGGAGGGCATTCGCTGGATTGGATTGGAACCGAACCCGCACATGCACGGCTACCTGCGTGCTCAACTGGCGGGCCGCGCCATCGACGCCGACCTGCGCGTGGACGCGGCGCAGGACACGGGCGTGCCGACGAACAGTGCGGATGTCGTCATCAGCACCCTCGTGCTCTGTTCCGTCTCCGACCTCCCCGAGACGCTGGCGGAGCTCCGGCGCATCCTGCGGCCCGGCGGGCGTCTCCTCTTCATCGAGCACGTCGCCGCGCCCGCCGGCACCTGGCTGTACACCCTCCAACGCGGCATTCGGCCGGTCTGGAAACGGCTAGCCGATGGGTGTCATCCGGACCGGGAGACGGGCGCTGCCCTGGAGGCGGCTGGCTTTGCGTCGGTCGAGTACGAGCGCTTCGACGTGGCCCTGCCCGTCGTGGCGCCGCACATCATGGGCACGGCCGTGGCGTAAACGACGCGACAAGCCGGTGCGTCAGGCCCACTGCGCCTCGAACTGATTCTGGATGTAGGAGGTGACCTCGTCGTCGCCGCCGAGCACGAGCCACACGCCCCGCTCTTCCGGCTCCACGATGAGCTCGAAGGTGAGGAAGGGGCAGCACTGACGCTCCCGACTGATGAAGTCCAGAACCCGTTCGGCGTACTCGAAGGTGCCGGGAAATTGAAGCGCGACCCCGTCGGAGACCGTGCGGAGGGCTTCGCGCTCTTCAAACAGCGCCTCCGTGTGGGCCTTGTGCTGCTCCGGATCGTCGAGCACCGTGAGGTCGCAGGCAATCGGCGTATCCGACGAGGGACTCGGATCGAATAGGTCAGTGGAGTGCATGGGAGGTCGGGGGAGTCGGAGAAAAAACAGTGATTGATACCGTGTGATCGACAGGAATTAAGCAGAGCGGCGGAGTCCCCAGCCGAGCGTCGCCCCGTAGATGAGGTGGAGAACCAGTGTGGCCACAGCGATCTTTGGGGTGATGGCTGTGCCGAAGACGCCCCAGCCGAGCACCGGCAACACCGCGAGCTCCATCACGAGCCAGAGAAGCCCGCCCAGAATGAGTCCTTCCTTGAGGCCGGCGTCCGGAACCCACGCGCTCAGCACGGCGCCGAACACGCCGCCGTAGCCGAGGTGACTGCCGGCTGCAAGCACCATCACGAGCGGGGTTGGGAGTCCGTCTCCGAATACGAGTGTGACGAGGGCCTTGGGAATGGGCTCCGGCATGGGAGCCACGCCGGTCGCCATTCCGATCATCATCGGAATCGACATGGCGATCGTAGCAAGAACGCCCCATCCGAAGCCGCGCCAAAGACGGGCGGAGGGGGATGACACATCGGCGACGGAAGGAGAATCGGATTGAACGGACATCGTCGGAACGAGAATTAGTGTAGAGGGAGTAATTGCAGTGTCAACACTGATTGTGCCTACCACAAGCGTCCGGAGACAGTATCCATCGACGTAATTCGTATTGCGTGAGGCTGCCTTCGCTTTGCGCAGACCGCCCGCATCGGCGTTCACGAATCACGTCTTTACGCTTTGCCGCCAGCACCGATGCGGACGGCGAATTCGTGTGTAGATTGACGGTTGACGCTGTAGTAATATCAATTCTGCAGCCGGGTTTGGTACAATATGCGGGGTGCATCCGTCGGGGCCTTTCTGACCCCCACGTCAAAATGTCCATACCGTGACGGAACCTAGCGAGCCCCGCATTCATCGTCGGCATTGTCGCCTGCGTGCGTCCGAGCATCGAGAAACTGACGAAGCTCCTCAATCCGGTCGGTATTGGCCCGGATGAAGACCTGGCGGCCCTCTTGGATGCGCTCGACGAGGCCCGCTCGCCGCAATTCCTTGAGGTGATGCGACACCGTCGATTTTCCGATGTCGAGCTCACGCACCAGCTCGGCAAAGCCGCAACAGGTTGGATCCATCTCGCACCGCTCGGGCCGATCGGCCTCGGAGCAGGAGAGGGATCGCGTGAGCAGCCGCTTCAGCAACGCCAAGCGGTGCGGATTGCCCAGTGCCTTGAAGGCTTCGATCAAGTCAGTGTCCATCGGATGAAGCTCGTTTCGATTGTTCGACAACTTTAAAACTATCGAACAAAACGTGTTTGGTGGATCGGGTTGAAAATGTGATGAGGGAGGGTAGCGTATGGATTTCCGTTAGGCTGTGTTGACAAATAGAAGATTCACGGAAGCGGCAACTTTTGTGTTGA
>CAYOWD010000214.1:0-7526 GCA_964407535.1 uncultured Salinivenus sp.
ACGTCTACGACGAGTCCACCTACACGATGCGCGGCGAAAACACCGGCAAGTCCTACCGCCCCGGCGACACGGTGACGGTCGAGGTGGCCGGTGCCGACATCGACGCCCGCGAAATCGATCTGCTCTTCGTCGACGACGAAGACGCGTAGCGTTGCGCGCCGCGGTGCGGCCCCGGCCGTGCCTCATACCAAATCCGGTAGATTCATTCCGGTCTGCGAACCGGATTTGTAGCGCCGTTGGAGTCCAACAGCACTACGAAAACCTTTTTCTGCGATGTCGAACAGGAAAAACGCCTGACTGCGACGGGTATTGCATTCCTCTATACCAGAAGGTTGCAGCCGGACTTGGTATCATTCCCCGTCCCGAACGGAGCCGCTCCGTCCCTCCTGCCCGGAGCGGCCCGCCGGTCTGTGTTCCCTCTGCCGCCTACGCCGCTGTGTCGATCGAGGCGCTCTCCGGCACGTCATCGGCAAAGTCGTGCACGAGCAGGCCGCTGCGGAGCTTGGGCTCAAACCACGTCGACTTCGGCGGCATGAGGCTGCCCTCGTCCGAGACCGCCACCAGTTCCTCGATGCTGGTCGGATACATGCTCACCGCAAAGTCGGCCTCCCCCTCGTCGACCCGCTGCTCAAGCTCGCCGGTGCCGCGAATGCCGCCGACGAAGTCGATGTTGGGATCGCGGCGGGGATCGGTAATGTCGAGACGCGGCTCCAGCACGTACTCACTCAACCGTGCGACGTCGAGCTGGTCCACAACCCGGACGCCTCGCGAGGGCGGCAGTGCCATCCGATGCCATGCGCCGTCGAGGTAGAGACACACCTCGCCCTTCATGGACGGCTCCGAAACGTCCACACCGCGCTCCAGCTCAAACTGCTCATCGAGCCACTCCAGAAAGTCCGAGGGGGACTCCGGAAGGTCGTACACGAGCCGGTTGTACGCCATGATCTTCATGTGACTCATCGGGAAGATCACCGCGGGAAACACCTCGTATTCCGGAGGCTCCGCGCCCTCCTCTCCCGTATCGTGTTCTCGAATGTGTTCGGCGGCGCGGCTGGCCGCCTTACACCGGTGGTGTCCATCGGCGATGTAGAAGTGCTCGACTTCTCGAAAGGCTTCCACCAGCTCCTCGGCGCCTTCCACCTTCCACACCGTGTGGCGAACCCCGTCGTCCGCTTCGAAATCATACAGGGGATCCTCCTCCTGGGTCCGGTCCACAAGATCGTGGATGGCCTCTTGATCCCGATAGGTGAACATTACGGGCTCCGCGTGCGCCTCCTGCGAGAGAATGTGCCGGGTACGGTCGTCCTCCTTCACCGGGCGCGTCTCCTCATGCTTCACAATAGTGCCGTCGTCGTACTCCGCCACGGACACCCCGCTAAAGATGCCGGTCTGCTCTCGACCATCCATCACGAGCCGGTACACGTAGACGGCCGGCTTGTCTTCCTGCATCGTATAATCGGCCTCGACGAACGCCCGAAGGTTGTCTGCGCCCTTTTCGTACACGGCGTCGTCGTGAACGTCCACCTCCGGCGACAGGTCAATCTCGGGCCGGATAACGTGCAGAAAGCTGCGCGGTTTGCCCTCTGCCAACGCACGGGCCTCGTCGGTATCAATGACGTCGTAAGGCACCGACGCAATCTCCTCCAGATGCTCGGGACGAGGACGCACGGCGCGAAATGGATGCAGTGTAGCCATGAGTACTCCAATTCAATTCGTACAAAAGTCGAGGCAACCCAGTATCGCATTGATTATACGAGCCAGAAGGGGAAGACGCACACCCCAATTCCGCACAGCGAAGAGTTTACAAAAAAACTGGATGCCTTTCGACAAATCTCGCTGCGATCCACGGAAGACCATCCCGCTCCGCCTCAAAACGCCCCCCCCGTCAATGCACCTGCCTTCCGCACCTTTTCCTTTCCCTCCTCTTAACACCAAAATATTTGCGGCTTTTGCAATTCTTTGTTAGAGTATATTTCGCCATTGCCATAGAACACACAAATAAGCGTCGTAGGGACATGAGCATGCACCTCGCCCCCCCGCCCCCTACTGGGGGCACATCCGTCTCGACTGCTGAAGTGTTCTCGCAGAACAGAAAGCTCCCACCGCAGCAGGATCGGTCCACGGTGGATTCAGATTCTGCCCTCGGCATGTATGCCCGCTCTTGCTCTGCGGAACGTGGTGCTATGTTCCGCGCACCCGCTCCGCACTGGGAGCCGCAACAAGCCTCTAGTCTCCTTTGTCGTCCGGACTGAGTACGCTCTCACACCAGTTGCCTCCCACTATGTCTGCCCACACCCTCCCCCCCATCCGCCGAAGTATCGAAGTCGAATACTGGGTTGTCGACGCCGACGGCCGACTTACGACGCCTGATGCACTCGTGGATGCGGCTCCAGGCGTGGAGCGTGAGTTTGTCGCCCCAATGCTTGAAATCAAGACGAGTCCCTGCGAAACCAGCGCCGAGCTGCGTGAGGAGCTGCTCGGCCGCATCCGTGCCGTTCTTCGACGGGCCGATCAGCTGAACAAAGGCCTCGTGCCCCTGGCCACGTCCCTGAACAGCGACCCCATTCGCGAACTCCCCAGCAACCGCACCCGCATTCAAAATAAAGTCTTCGGGGAGAACTTCCGGTACGTTCGCCACTGTGCCGGCACACACATCCACTTCGAGCAGCAGTCCGGGTGTGTAATTGACCAGCTCAATGCCCTGATTGCACTCGACCCCGCCCTTGCTCTCCTTAATTCTGCCCGTCATTTCAACGGACGCGACCTGACGGTAGGCGCTCGCTCCAAGCTGTATCGCCGGATGGCCTACAAGGGCTTTCCGCACCAGGGCCGGCTCTGGCCCTATGTCGCCGACCGCACCGAGTGGAGCCGAAGACTTGACGAATGTTACGAGGCGTTCCGAACTCAGGCCGTGTCGGCCGACGTTAAGGAAGAGATATTTGATGACTGCTTCCCTCCCGACCTCCCCGAAAGCGCCGTCTGGACGCCCGTCAAACTACGAGCCCAGTTCGGAACGGTCGAATGGCGCTCCCCGGACACGGCACTGCCGAGTCACGTCCTCCAGATCGCCGACACGATGGCGTCGATTATGCACCGACTCCGCACTACTGAGGTGCGGACCGGGGAGGATCCCGGTCGCATTCGGAACCGTGAGGTGGTCTTTCCGTCCTTCGATACCGTGATGGACCACGTGGACGCCGCCATTCGGAACGGCCTCTCGTCCAATAAATTACGATCCTACCTTCGCCGGATGGGCTTCGCGCCCGACACCTACGCCCCCATTTCCGAAACGCTGGCCCCCGACGCTGTCGACAGTCCTCAAAAAGCCAGGCACCTCCGACTCAAATACGCCGACCGGCTCCGCCAGGACGCGCGGAAGCCCGAGCGTGTTAACGTCGATGCCCGATAGCCTGTCCTAACAGACGTTTCCGAACATGCACTCGTGCTCTCCGCGCCGTCCTCGCCTCGCTCTGCTCAACACGGCGCGCAAGATCGAAGCGACCCGGCGCAACTTTGTTCGAGAACTCGATGCTCCTCTCGACGAGTTCCGGTGTGCCGCCGGCGACATTCCGGACGGCTTCGAGTACGATGGCTTCGTCATCACTGGCTCCTGGTCCTCCGTATACTGGGATCGGGAATGGATCCGTCGCCTCAAAACCTGGGCGGAAGGCGCTGTCAAGACCGGCCTGCCGGGCCTCGGCGTCTGCTTTGGGCACCAGTTGCTTGCCGAAATCGGGGGCGGCCACGTCGAAAGCATGTCGGACTATGAAATCGGCTATCGACCTGTCCGGCACGATGGAAAGAGCCAATTTCTGGACGGCGTACCCGATCCAATGACCGTCTTTACGACGCACTCGGATCGGGTCGCCGTTCCCCCTCCCGATGCGCACGTGTTCGCTGAAAATGACTACGGCATTCAGGGCTTTCGCAAGGACCGCATGGTCGGGGTCCAGTTTCATCCCGAATACGACATGCAAATGGCGGAGCAGATTACACGCAGCAAAAAGAGCCTGTCGGATCCCCGGCGCCGAAAGGTCCTTGCCGGCATTCACCAAGACCATTACGACGCGGCCTGTGCAGCCAAGCAAATCTTCGATAACTTTCTGACCTACGTCGAGACGATTCGGTCGACCCACACTGCTATCCACCAAGGGCCGTCACCCTCCTGAACGTCGCAGCGGCGGACGACAGATGTCTTTCCGAGGATGCCGTTTCAACTGCCGTTGAGCCCCAGGGATCTCCCAGCAGACGTAGTAGTTGGTATAGCAAGGAAATTCTGCGCGCCCCCAGGCGCCTCCTTGGGTTCGGAAACGCGTCTACCACACTGCGCCTTCTCTCCCAGTACACCGATGTACTACTTCGGGTACGGATCCAACATGCTCATTCCGCGGATTCGCAGCCGCGTGCCGTCGGCCCAGCCGGTGACGACCGCCCGGCTCGACAACTACGTGCTTCGTTTCCACAAGCGGAGCCGGGACGGATCCGGAAAGTGCAACATCGTGCCCGACGACACAAATTCCGTCTACGGCGTGGTCTTCGACGTCGCTCCCACCGACCTGGAGGCCCTCGACGAAGCCGAACAACAGGGCCGTCGGTATCGACGGCAAGATGTAACCGTCCGGGGAGAGAATACGACCGTCGAAGCGTTTGCCTACGTCGCCGAATCGTTCTACGTAGACGATTCTCTGTTGCCGTACGAGTGGTACCACGCCCTCGTCGTGGCGGGCGCTCGCCAACACGGCCTTCCCGAATCATACGTGGCCCAGGTGGCCTCTGTGCGTACGTGCCCTGACCCCGACCAAACGCGACGGGAGAAACACAGGACCATTCTGGAAGAGGCTGGATACCCCCTTCTCGACGCCTAAGTCTCGTTCTTCCGCTTCCCGGCCCCTGCCTCTACTACACGGACCTACAGTCGAAGGATAGCTCCCCATTCAACATCAGACCTTTCTGAATTCCCCGACGCTCCCCCGTGGATCCCGTGTCCCCTGCCCGAATAATGACCTTCAACATGAATCAGAAGACGGCTGCTTTGCTTTTATAACATCGTTCTCGTTCCTTTGATTGGGTTTCAGTGCGTCAAACTGTCTCGGGCTTTCCTCCTCCATGACTATATCGCCTTCGACATCCCCGTTCTCCCGATCCCTCATCGGGAGCGTGTTTCTTCTCAGCTGCCTTTTTCTCGTGAGTGCCTGCGGGACCTCCGAACCCGTACAGCAAAAAGAATCTGAGCGCATTCTGCGGCTCATCGCCTACGACAGCACCTCCGGGGAGCCCCTGGACAGTGCCCGGGCCGTCAATCGCACCCTTGAGGACACCCTCGAAACAGACTCGGCAGGCCTGTTCACGATCAAAGGGGCAGAGCCGGCGCTATACATCTTTGATGTCGGCGGATATGGATACCACACGCAACGACACGTATCCGTCCTGATGGAGCCGGACGACACCACCCTCTCGGCCGCAACGCCGTTGCTTCCGAAGCGCGTTCAGATCGACTGCGAAGGAAACCGCCCCTTCAACTGGGATCGGCTTGTCTCCTCGTACAAAGAAGATACGACGAGCGTCCGGGTCCAGCTCATTGACGTCTTTGCGGAAGACGGCACGGTACGCATCCAACCCGTCGTCGTGAACAACCTCGGCACAAACACCCTTTTTCTCCCGGATAACTTTGGGGCACTGGGGCACTACAAAGTGCTCCTCTACGACGACCAAAACAACCGAATCCCATATACTTACGAGGATCAGCCGCCGGATCCCGAGGGCAGTCGCATCTACACGAAAAGCGACATCTTTCCCGTCGTTCCCAAAGGCACCCAGCGCCTTGCTCCCAGCAAGATTAACGTGCGTGACAGCATCAAGGAGGGATCCACGCTTTGGGCCCGGCTCGAATACACCTTCTCCCCGGACGACACGCTGCAGGCAACCTCGGCAACGACCTTCCCGGACCTAAACATCGACTCCCTGCAGGTCCCGGTCTTCGACACGGTCCGTACGGATGGTCGGGTCCGCGTTGTCGATAGTCTCGTTCTCCAGCGCGACACCACGAAGATGCGCATTGTCGGGGTCGATACCACAGTCACGCGTAGCGGATATCGCCTGTTTTCGACGCTTCACGACGGCAATGCCGTCTCGTCTCCCGAAGAAGCAAAGCGGCTTCTGTACGTCCCCGACTCTGTGAAGGCACGCGCACGTCAGGATTCGATCATCGCCAGCATTCGGAGCGACTCCACCGTTCCCCCTATCGATACGGCGGCCATTTCTTCTCCCGATCCTCCCCCGTTTCGCATCATCAATCGCACCGATACCACGAGGCTCGACTCGTTCCTCACCGACGTGCGTCTCACGCGCATGCTCTCCGACGGCATACCGGACCGCGACACGGATCCCGACAACCTTCTTTCGATGTCGGAGGATCTGCGCGAATCCGTCCTGGGCACCCCAACCCTAAGCCGCGATACAGTGCGACGCGGCTTCGACCTGTTGCCCGACAGCACGTTCCGCGACTCCGTGCTCCTCAGCGCTCCGCCTTCCGACTCGCTGTTCCAGTTGTTTGACCCGGATACATCCGCTGTCGTCGATACCGCCGTCGCCGACACTGCCGTCACCCCCATCGCCGATACCGCCGAGGCCGTCGCCCAACGCAACCCGTTTCTTACCGGGGACTTCGACACGCTGACGCCGGACGTGGACTCAATTTCGCTTGACAACCTCGGCCAAACGATTCCGCTGGAGGCCGACTCCGTCGCGACGGAATCGGTCATCACAGACTACATTCAAAGCCCCCCCAGCTACAGCTACTGGTATGCCCCCGAGTCGCTTTCTACTAGAGATGCCCGGGTGATGGTCGTAGACCCCAGCTTCTTCAGGCTGCGTGCCCGAGGCCGAGTCGACACGTCGGCAACAATCAACATCAACAATCAATTGCCGGGGCGCGTCGGACCGCGCGACCAGGTCACCACGCGCCTCTTTCCCCAGCAGGTTATTCGTATACCGGCCGGCACGTACAGACAAACGTACTTGAAAGTCTGGGAACGCCTTCAGTCGAATGAGCTCAAAGAAAACTACTGCCAGCTCTTTCCCTTTCCCCTGCGTTCGAACTGGCGCTCCGCGACCATGCGATAGCACAGCCTCCGCGAGCTTCGTTGAGGCATGGAGGGGCAGTGTCCTGACTACTGTCAGGGGGTATGTTCGTGAGTACGTACGTGGGACACAGGTAGTGCAGTGTCAATGCTCATTCTCTGCACACTCCGAATCCTGATACACTTTACCTACCGACGGGCTTGTTATTGCGTGACGCGTACTTATCGCGTGACGCGTACGGAACGCCGAATTGCCGATCCGTACGCGTGGCTCGGTCGGCTCATACCGAATCCGGTTGAGGGATTCGGGTTTGAAAGTGTGTGAACCTGTTTTGCAAGCGGATGGGAAGCCGAGACACAGTGGGCGAAGTGCAAAAAGGCGCCCAAACAAACCTTGTAGCGGAGCTACCAGGGAGGAGATCTCAGATCTCCAGTGCAGAAGCCTTT
>CAYOWD010000215.1:0-7498 GCA_964407535.1 uncultured Salinivenus sp.
GCGGCGACATGATCGACCAGGTGTCCTTCGACGGCACGACCTACGACGACCCGCCCCACAAGTTTGAGGCGGGCACGCCCAACATTGCGGACGTGGTCGGGCTCGGCACGGCGGCCGAGTACATCATGGACCTCGACTGGGACGCCGTGCAGGCCCACGAGGACGCAGTCCTCGCCTACGCCACCGAGCAGGTGCAGGCGCTGGACGGGGTGCGCGTCATCGGCACCGCTCCGCAGAAGACGAGCGTGCTGTCGTTCGTCTTCGACGACATCCATCCCTACGACGCCGGCACCTTCCTCGACCGGCTGGGCATTGCCGTCCGGACGGGCCATCACTGCACCCAGCCCCTCGTGAAACGATTCGGCCTGCCCGGCACGATCCGGGCCTCGTTTGCCGCGTACAATACCCGCGAGGACGCCGACCGGCTGGTGGACGGCCTCCAGAAGGTGCAGGAGATGCTCGGGTAACGCCCGCCGATCGGCCTCCTGGCGATCCCCGCCCGTCTTCCTTTTCTTTCGGGAACGTACTCACTCTGCGATAAGCGACCGCCTGAATCGCCATGCCCGCTACCGAATCGACCATCTCGGACCGTGCCCAGGAAATTGTAGACGAGTTTGCTCTCTTCCACGACTGGATGGGCCGGTACGAACACCTCATCGAGCTCGGGGACGACATTCCCCTCATCGACGATGAACACAAAAACGACGAGCACTACGTCCACGGCTGTCAGTCGGACGTCTGGATTCGTGCCGACTACGACGATGAGGACGGGGTCATTTACTTCGAGGGCGACAGCAACGCCAAAATCACGAAAGGCCTCGCTGCCCTCGTGATCCGCGTGCTCAACGAGCAGCCGCCGGAGGCCGTGGCGAATGCCGAGTTCGACTTTCTCGACGAGATCGGTCTCCAGGACAACCTGAGTTCGCAGCGCAACAACGGGCTCCGGGCGATGATCGACCAGATGAAAGAGCGCGCCCGCACCTTTCGAAATTGATGCGTGACGCGTGATTCGTGAGACGTGATTCGTGATGGGAATGCCCCCGGTGATGAGGACGCTCCTTTGGGACTCGGCATTCCCTCACGTCCCCCGCGCAAACGCATAACGCAAAAACGCACAACGCCCAAACGCATAACCCACAACCCTCAACCCACAAACGCACAAACAACCATGAACCCAGCAGGCGCAGGCGCAATGGGCGGCGGCATGCCCCCCGGTGGCGGCGGAGGCGGCGGTGCAGACGACATCCCCGAGGATAAGGAAAACACCGACATCGAAATTCCGGAGACGATTCCCGACCACGTCCAGGACACGCCGGACGACGAGCTCTATAATCGCGTCGTGGAGTCGCTGCAAGAGATTTACGATCCCGAGATCCCGGTTAACATTTACGACCTGGGGCTCATCTATCAGCTCGAGGTCCACGACGACAACCACGTGGACGTGCTCATGACGCTGACGGCCCCGAACTGCCCGGCGGCAGGCGTTCTACCTGGACAAGCGGAGGACGCTGTACGTGAAACGGAGGGGGTCGAAAGCGTCAATCTGGAAATGACCTTCGAGCCCCCCTTCTCTCCCGAGATGATGTCCGAAGAAGCGCGCCTCGAACTCGGCTTCATGTAGTTCAATTTCGGATGTCGAGTGTCGATTTTCGAGTTGGACGCTGCCTTCTTCACATTCGCCATTCGAAACTCGCAACTCGAAAATGGACCATGTTCAGACCATAGCGATGGCGAGGAGCCTGCTCGCCGACGGCCGTGCCGACGCCGTAGTGGAGATGGTGGATCCATTGCTGGAGCCCATCGACGCCCCGGCCCCTGGGACCGGTCAGCTCCTGCTGCACGCCCTCCGTGCACAGGTTGACGTGTTGCACCGCGACCGGCCGGAGCGCGCGTTGGAACGGCTTCCGCCGCTCTCCCTGGTCGACGACCTCTGCACCTGCGTGCGGGCGGAGGTGGCCCTCTGGCGCGGCTGGGCCCGCGCCCGCCATTCCAGCACGCCGGACGCCTCGACGCGGGCCCTTCATCACCTTCAGGACGCAGAAGGACTCTTTGATTCCCTCCACGACCCACGCGGCCGGTGCTGGGCCCTGCTCGGCCAGGCCCAGGCCTACTTTCACCTCGAAGAGTACGGCCTCATGCGGCCGGCCCTCTCGGAGGCCAATCGCCTCCGCGACTACCTCGACGACCGGCAGGCCGATCGCTGGGCGCACGAGCTCTGCATTCCCGCCCTGCGCTTTGCGGGCCGGTACGAGGACGCGGAACGACACCTGCATGCCCTGCGCACCCTGGGGCGCGAGTGGAATGATCGTCGCATTCGGGGGCGCGCCACCGCCCACGAGGCCGCTCTCCGTCTCGACCTCGGCCAGCCGCCGGCCGACGTCATCGACACCGCCGAGACGGCCCAAACGCTGCTCCGACGTGTGGACGCCCACGTGCGCTACCCGTTCCTCCTCGCCTACCACGCCCATGTCGGCGCCCTGCTGCGACAGGGCCGCTGGGCCGACGCCCACGCGGTGCTCGACGAGGCGGAGGACGTGATCCGCGAAGAGCCCGCCCAGCAAACCCAGTTGCTGTTGCTTCGAGCCCGCATTGCCCTCCGTCGGGACCACATTGACCGGGCCGACGATCTGCTCGGTGCCATTCTCGAACAGACTTCGCACCTCCCGCACGGCCTCCATCGCGCGTCCGTCGCTCTGCTGCGCGGCAAGGTGCTGGCCCGTCGGCACGAGCTCGACGCGGCCTACACCTGGATGAAACGGGCCCACCGGAACGCACGCGAGACCGGGCACCGGGGCCGACAGCTTCGCACGCTGCTCACGATGGCCCGCACGGCCGCCGCCCGCTCTGAATTCGACACGGCCCAGGCCCACCTCGACGCCGCAGACGAATACGACGACTACTTCAGCGTCCTGCCGTTTGCTGTGCAGCGCTTTGCGGCGGAAGGCACCATCGCACAGGCCACGGATGCCCCGGACGACGCCATCGAGGCCTACCAGCACGCTCTGGCAGCGGCCTCGATCATTCAGGACCGCTACCGCACCGCCTCCCTCCAACTTGCTATCGCCCAGCTCGACGGCAGCGACCGTGCTCGGTCCCTTGCGGCAGCGGCCCAGTCCACCTTTGAGGACATCGATGCCCCCGACCAGGCCCACGTCGCGGCGACCCTCGTCCCAGACGCTCCCTCCGACGGCGCGACGGACGCGCCGCCGCCCCTTCCCTACACCGCATCCCCCCCGTCCGCCTCTACCATTGCCCGCTCTCTCGTCCACGCTTCCCTCTCCGTTCCGCTCGTCGCCAATGCCTGGCTCCAGACCGCCGCCGCCCTTCTGCCCGACCGGTGGCTGGGAGTGTACCGCATCTCGGCGGTCGGCATCGCCACCCCGCTCCACGAACGCGGCTCTCGACCCGACGGACTGCAACTGCCCTCCGGACAGACCAGCGCCCCCCCGAGCGGCCCGGCAGAATGGATGCATCTCCACGACGCCCGGCCCACCCTCGCCCTTGGGGTAGAGGCCGCGTCCGACGAGGACGCCGACTGGGCGGCGGCCCGTCGCCGCCTCGACACGTGGCGCCCGCTTCTCCAGCTTGCCTTCGAACGCGCCCTCCTGCACCAACAGCACACCCAATCCCAGCCGTCCGATCCCCCGGAGGCGCCATCGGTCGAGGGCCTCATCACAGAAAGCGACGCGATGAACGCCGTCGTGCACACCCTGCAGCGGCTTCGCCCCAGCGCCCATCCGGTCCTCATCACCGGCGAAAGCGGGGCCGGCAAGCGGCTGCTGGCCCAGGCCGTCCACGCCCAGAGCGAACGGGCCGACGGCCCCCTGAAGCATGTGGCCTGCGAGACCATGCAGCAGATGCCGCTCAAGGAACGCCTCTTCGGTCGCATTGACGCCGACGGCACCCTCACGCCGGGCGCGGTCCATGCGGCCGACGGCGGCACCCTCCTCCTCGAAGACATCGACGCCCTTCCGCCGACGGCCCAGGATACCCTCCTTCACCTGCTCCGAACCGGCGAGGTCGTTCCGGAAGGGGGCACCGAGGCCATGCCGATCGACGTGCGCGTAACGGCCACCACCGACGGCTCCCTCGAAGCAGCCGTTCGCAACGACAACGTCCGGCCCGCCCTCCAACAACACATGACCCTGCTCTCGCTCCGCATGCCGCCGTTGCGCGAGCGCCGGGCCGACATTCCCCTGCTGGTGCATCACTTCCTGGACCATACCGATCAGGTCCAGGCTGCCACCGGTGCCTCCATTACCGAGCCGGCCATGGAAGCGCTCCTTCGGTACGACTGGCCGGGCAACGTCCGCCAGCTGCGTAACGAAATCGAACGCGCCCTCGTGTACGTAGAAAGCGAGCCGGCCCAGACGATCGATCGCGACATGCTGCTGGATCGCATCGTGGAGGAGGCCCAATCGGCAAGTGCCGCCTCTGCGCCCGACGAGGAGGACGCCATCTTGCACCCGGATCGTACGCTCAGCGACGTGCTCTCCCAAACCGAAGCGTCGGTCATCAAACGCGTGCTCCGGGCCTGCGATGGGCAGGTTACCGCCTCCGCCGAGGTGCTCGGCCTCTCCCGACAAGGCCTCTACAAGAAGATGAAGCGGCTTGGCATCGATGCTTCCGACTTTCAGCCCGACCCTGAACCGACAACCTCCTCATAGCGACGTGTCTCCGATGCTCATGTTGAAACGGCCCCGATCGGGAAAGTGCCTTTCCCTCGGCATCGGCGCGCCGGGGCTCGTACCGATCGACACCGATCCGTGAGAAGGTACGTGCATGATTTTCTTCCGCCCAGTCACAACATTTCAGATCGGTGACAACGACTTCACGGATCGGTATTCTCCCGTGAGCAACGACGGATTCCAGAAACGCATCCAGCTCTCGGTATGACGCCTGCCTCCTCCGATTCCAATACCGCCTCCGACCCCGCTCCGAAGGTGCGCCTCGATCATGCGTCGGTAATGACCACCGACCTTGAGGACGCCAAGGACTTCTATCTCGATATGTTGGGGCTGCGCCTCCGCACTGTGGAGGACGATCCGGTTCGCGAAGGGCGACGGCGGGCCTTGCTCGGCGACGGACGGGGACGGGCCGTGCTGGAACTCATTGAAATGCCAGAGATGGAGCATCCATCGGTCCCCGGCCGCGGGGCCATTCATCACATCGGTTTCCGCCTCCCCGACCGCGACTGGCACTCCCTCCGCTCTCGTCTCGACGCGGCCAACTACGAGTACCGGGAGGTGAAAGGCCGCCTCTTTGTGCGGGACACCGACGGGCTGGTCCTCGAAATTGAAAAGCAGTAGCCCGCGTCGCTCCGGCCCCCGCTTCTAGGCGTCTGTGATACGGATTCCAATTGGAGAAGGTCGGACTCCCGTAGACATCTGCTTCTGTCAAACCGGACAATCGTCCCCCCAGACGTGCACACGTTAAAGCGCTGAACGTGAAAAGGTTATACCAAATCCGGTAGATTCATTCCGGTCTGCGAACCGGATTTGTAGCGCCGTTGGACTCCAACGGCGCTACGAGAACCTTCTTCTGCGATGTAGGACAGGAAAAACGCCTGACTGCGAATAGGTATTGCTCCTCTCTATACCGGAAGTTTGCAGCCGGACTTGGTATTATGGGGAACGTAATTTTTGGGCGTCCTGCTGATTGCGGGTGGCGATCCCCAGACATCATGATTCGGAAACGGTATTATACCAAATCCGCTTATAAGGTTCGGGGGTTCAGGTGTGTCGGTATGGACGCAAGCATATGGGCTTCACTTACATACTGCAGTGTCAACGCTAATTTTGCGTACGGACGGGAGGAGGAAGAACCGTTCTCCGTTGCCGGCAACAAACGGTTCGTATTGCGTGAGGCTGCCTGCGCACTGCGGAACTGCCGAACTAGTTTGGCTGCGGAGTTGGTATTAGGAGGACCGTCTGTCTCCGTCATCCCTCCTCGTCTCTGCGCCCTCCCCGTCATCGGGCGTGCGGACGGTGTTTGAAAGCTGATTGGCCGCATTCGGCCGCACATTGACGCCTCGCCGTTCGAGAAGGCGGCCGCACATGTCGATGCCCTCCACAAGGCCCTCTGTGAGTTCGTCGTTCCGAATGCCCTCTCGGATGCGCCCCACCACCTCCTCCCAGTCTTCGGGCCGAACCAGCTCGTTGATCCCGGTGTCCCTCAGTACCTCAATCCGGCGCTCCCAAATCGACACGTAGATCAAAATGCCCGTTCGGTCGCGGGTCGCAAACACTTCTTCCTCTACGAAAAACTCCAAGGCACGGAGGTGGACGATTTCATCAAGCCGGTCACTGCCGGCCAGGGCCCGCTGGAGGGGCGGGACGTAGGTGCCCAGAACGGCCCCAATACTGCCCGCTCCGAGCACCGCAAGCACCACCCCCTGCGGGGTGTGAAGCCAGCCCAGCCCCCACCCGGTGTACAGCTCAAGCAGCAGCAAAATCCCCGTTAGCGTAAGGAGGACAGCCATGCCCGCCCCCCGCCACGTCGCCACCTCGTAGTCGCCACTCCGCGGCATAATCACCGGGACGATTTCCCCAGAGGTCCGCTGCTCTGCGCGCTGAACGGCTTCTCGAATGCGTTCTTCGTCAAGGCCTCCGATGTGCGTTTGCATGGCAACGGCGACCGTCTCGTGAAGAGAAACCGATCTCTCGTTTTGCGGCTTTCTTTTTAAACCTACCAGTTCAGTTTGCAAATTCAAACAAAGAGACCGTCGCCGGTCAACCCCCTCCCTAACGGCAACCGCATCCTGGGGCCGCTATGGGCCGCGTTCAAAGCAGCCCGGGTCCTCCGTACGCCCGAAACGCACGAGTGCCGGGCACACGAGTGATGTGCACGTGTCATACCAAATCCGGTAGATTCATTCCGGTCTGCGAACCGGATTTGTAGCGCCGTTGGAGTCCAACAGCACTACGAAAACCTTTTTCTGCGATGTCGAACAGGAAAAACGCCTGACTGCGACGGGTATTGCATTCCTCTATACCAGAAGGTTGCAGCTGGACTTGGTATGACTCGTACCAAGGCATGGCAACCGCCATTGCTGATCCGTGCACAGGTAGGTAAACTCTCGCTTTCGTTCGGTGGGAACCGTGGTAGGCAAATAGTCGGAGTCGTCTTTAAGAACCCATTCACGCATCAGTAATACCGAATCCGGTTTAAGGATTCGGGGCTGAAGGTGTGGAAGTACCTGTACCGACAGTAGTCGAGTACATTGTACCGACGAATCGGAACTCATTCCGAATCGGGGTGAAAGTATCTACGTGTGTCCCACGTACTTACTGCAGTGTCAATGCTAATTTTGCGTACGGACGGGAGGAGAAAGAACCGTTCTCCGTTGCCGGCAACAAACGGTTCGTATTGCGTAATGCACCCCGGGAGCACTTCTTCGTTTCACTCAGGGCGCGTATTGCGTGAGGCCGCCTGTGCTTTGCAGAGGCCGCCTGTGCTTTGCAGAGGCCGCCTGTGCTTTGCAGAGGCCGCCTGTGCT
>CAYOWD010000216.1:0-3441 GCA_964407535.1 uncultured Salinivenus sp.
ATGGACCGGGAGCACGTCCTCGCGTGGAACCCCGAGGCGGACGCGTGGCAGAACACGATTTTAGGGGACGCGGACTCGACCTCGGTCGAAGAGGTGGCGACGACCCTCCCGACCCTTCCGTTTGCGACGGCCGACCTCGTGGATCCGGATCGCCTGGGGAGCGTCGAGTCGCCGGAGGACACCGTGGCGATCCGGATCCGGTTTCATCTCAACACGCATGAGACCGTCACGACCCGCGACAATGCCTTCGACGTTGAGGACGGGTTTCCCGTTCAGGTGCTGGCGGAACGCGACGACCCGATGAGCAACTACCTCTATCTCACGAAGGAGTCCATAGAGGGGCCAAGGCGTCTGACCCGGAACGTCTTCGTTGTCTTTGTGGGGGAGGAGGCGATTCGTGAACGGCCGCATGTGCGGATCCGGTTTGACCTGGCGGAAATGACCATCAATCAGCGCAGCCCCGGCAATGGGGCGCGGGGGGAGGTGGCCGAGACCTACCCCGCGACGGAGTGGATCGCGGAGCGACCGATCAAGTGGGTCGGGCACGACGGCACGCAATACGTGACCGTATTTGCGGCCCGGACCCCTGTGGGGGGCGATCTGAGCGGGCCCACGCATGCGCCCCGCGTCACGGGGCTGCAGGGAACCTCTGTCGTAGGACCGCCTCAGGAGGAGCCGGAGGAGGACGATCTGCTGGTGCTCGACGTGGACGAGGACGAAACCAGGACCTGGGTGCCCACGCCCCCCTCCGAGCTCAATCTCGACTTTGTGCCCGTCGATCACACCCACACCCTCGACGACCTGGAGGATGTGAGTGCGACCGACTACGTGCAGACGAATCCGGAGACGGACGAGCCGTACGCGCTCGTTGCTGCGGGCAGAGTGAACCGAGAGGGGACTGTGGAGTCGGCATACGGCGGGCTGCAGGCGGAGCCTTCCACAGAGGACGGAATCTACGCGCTCCGATTTGCAGGCTATCAAGAGCCGGAGCCGGGGGTGTTCTCGTACGTCGTGAAGGGGACGCCCGTCATGCAAGAACAAGATGAGCAAGAGCGGGATCGGGTGGGCGCTGCGTTTTCATTTGTTCGCTTCGAGCAAGATGCGGTTATCGTGCGGTCCGTTCTGCGAAGGGGAACCGTGCAGGAGGAGACGTTCACGACGACGGTTGAACCGCTCCCCTTCATGGTTGAGATTTCGCGCGTCGAGGGGCGGGACAGCTGAAATCCCAGATGTTGAGCGAAACCGGACGTGACCGATCCCCAATCGAGCCTTTTTGACTTTCGAGCGAGGTACCCATGGCCAATAAACTAAACGAGTCCGTTGTGGAAGGAGGGCTCCGTCGGGTGCCGTTCTTCAACGGCCGCGTCCTCACTGCAGAGGACCTACAGACGGAGCAGGACGCCCACGCCACCGAGCGGCGGCGCCTGGGCCGCGCGCTTGGGACCGGCGTTCTGGACGGCCTCTTCGTCAAGCAGCACAGCGACACCACCGTTACCGTACAGTCGGGGCACGCCCTGGCGCCGAATGGACAGGTGATTGCGCTTCCGAAAGAGACGACGGTGTCGGTTGTCGCCGGCATTGAGCGCGAGGAGACGGCGGGAACGGGGGGAGCGTTTGCCGATTGCGCGACGCGCACCGACACGAGCACCGTCACGTCCGGGGCCGGCGTGTACCTGCTTTTTGTGGAGCCCGCCGCCGAGTCCCGCGGGCGTACGCCGAGAACCCGCCTCGGGGGAGATGGGGCGGCCGGAGAGTGTGGAGCGCGACATCGCCTCGAAGGAGCACGCCTCCGCCTGGTGTCCCTCGACACGGCCGATGAAGCCCTCGTGCCCTCCTCACTCCGAAATGGAGAGAACGGGTACGATATTCAGCGCCTCTCAGAAAAGATATTTGCGGCCCGTGAGAGCGACGAGGAGCCTGGGGCAAAACCTGTGTCCCGGCTGCGCAATCTGCTCGCGCAGGTTTGCCTTCGGAGCCCGTCGTCTGCTGCCCGTGCCGCCTCGCTCTACGACACGCTCCGCCGCCGGTCGCGCGGAGAGAGGTCGGTCCCAGTTGGGGCAGACGGACCGATCGACGTGCTGCGAAAGCGCGCTCACGGCAAACTGAACGACGCCGTGCCCCTAGGCCTTCTCTACTGGGGACGCGACCGGATCGAGTTTGTCGACCCCTGGTCGGTTCGGCGTCGCATCCACCGGCCGACGCCGAACCGCCCGGCGCCGGCCACCGCCCGCCGCCGTGCCGAGACCGAAGCGGCGATCTACCAGTTCCAGGACCACGTTGCCGATCTTGTTGAACGCCTCTCCTTCCGCGAGCGCATCGAAATGGAGGCACAGGAGCTGTTTCCGTTTCTACCGCCGTTCGGCACGATCCCGAATGAGCAAAGTGACCGCGAAGGGTTCGATATCTCCGCGTTTTTCGACGGTCTGGCCACACGGGAGCCCTTATTTGTCGAGGGAGAAACGATCCGCCACCTCGTGGACCATGCCACTCGTTTCGACGCGTTCCGAACCGACACGGAGCAGCTGATCTGGAGATACCACGTCCGCGAAGACGTGCAATCCGGCAGGGAGCAACAGCCGTCGTTCGTCGCGTTCACAAGTGGCTTCGTCCCCGATATTGCCGATCCGCAGTACAACCTTTCGCGCTGGGGATACGCGACGTACGGGCCGGGCGTCGTTGCCCACTGACGGTCCTATTTGTCTTTTCGTGCTTCTTTCGTTCCTCATTTGACTGTTCCCGCTATGGAAGATAACGGCCCCGCTGAGATTCCCGAATTTTCAGGCCCCTTTCGGTATTCCAACCCTCCTTTCCGGCAGCCGATCGAGTCCAGGATGCCGTACGTTCCGCGGCTTCCGATCGACCCTGGATATTCAATTGATCCCGGACTCGCGAGCGAGTTGTCGTCGCCCCCGGACTTTGCCGACATGAAAGTGAAGCGTGGGGATGTAATTACCGCCGACACCATGAATACACTTATCGGCGTGCTACAGACGCTGTACGAACACGTCCAGGCAAAACAAGGGGGGACGGCAAGCCGGTCCGGGCGCGTCATGGAGGTTGAAGGCATCGGGCGAAATCGAGCAAAATCTCTAGCCCGGCAAGGAATCGTGACGCTCTATGATTTGGGGACGACCTCCCCCGACGAGCTTATGGAATATATTAGCGTTAAGCAAAAAGAGGCGTCCCGAATCGTGAAAGAAGCCTACGAGAGGGCCGGCGGGACGTCTGGACAGCCGCTCACCGACCTTCGACGCATCGGTGCGGAAAAAGCCGGGCGTCTACACCGGGCGGGGATCAGAAGTATAAAAGAGCTGTCCACGGCTAATCTACAGACGATCGCAAATGCTCTCCAGATAAGCGAGGACGAGGCCAATACCGTCCAGAACGAAGCGAGAGAGTTGATTCCTGAGCATGCCCCCTGATTGTGAGATCGAAGACCGC
>CAYOWD010000216.1:3451-7397 GCA_964407535.1 uncultured Salinivenus sp.
TGAGTCTAATTCGCCTATGACAGACCTAAACACCCACATTAACACGCTGCGTGCCCGGGTACCCGAGGAGACGGCCCAGCAGGTGCGGCTGCGGCTCAGCACGACGCTGGGCGGGGCGGACCTACATCCGCCGGGGCTGGCGCCGTCGCAGGTGCTGCTCGTGCGGGAGCTCTCGGACCCGAAGCCGGGACGCCTGGGGCTTCAGAACGCCGGAGCAGGGCTCGATCGGACGTGGGAACGGGCTGCGCGAGAGGTCCTTGCCGATTGTCTCCGCCGCGCCGTCCGCCCGACCAACGGGCGCGTGCCGCCGGATGCCGAGGCCCTTCTCTTCGACGACGCCGCCGAGGCATGGGCGTGCTGGGTCCGCGAGCAGGTCGTCGGGGCATCGTCGGCCGCCACGCCGTGGTGGACCGAAAGCCTCGAAGCGTCCGCCGACGAGCCGATCGGCCCCACGGCCCCGTCGCGTCCCGTCGCGGCGGTGGGGCAGGCCCGGCCGCGCCTCGTCCCGGCCCTGATTGCCCACCTTGCGGCGTGGGAGAGGGCCGCGGAGGTGGTCGGATCGATGGCAGCGTCGGACGCCGACGCTCTCCTCCGGGTCGTCTGCGAGGCCTTCGAGGGGCCGCCGCCTCCGCGCCCGAGGGGCTCGGGGGAGGAGCACGATGAGGAAGCGACGTTCCGTCCCGATGCTTCCACTTCGGGACCGGAGGCGGGCCAATCGGATCCGCAGACGCCCCCGTGGACCGCAGCGGTCAACGCGGTCGGCGGGGAGCATCTCGCCGAAGCGCTCGGCGAGCAGTCCCCGGCGCACCGGCAGTTGGTTGGGGTCGGTCTCGTCCTCACACATCGTCCCGAAGCAGTGCGGACGCGCTCGTTCCGGGCAGCATGGCGGACCTGGCGCCGGACCGTGCGCCCCCCGACCGACGCCCCGGAGCGCTCGGGCGAGTCCGGGAAGACGCCCTCCGGCCACCGCTCTGATGCTGACTTCTCCGGTTCGGGCGAAAAGGGCCGGGAGGGGAGAGGGGCGGAGATGTCCGCGGACGGTGAGGCTCTAACGGCGGATGACGATTCCTCCGAAAACGACGACGCCGCGTCCGACGAGCACCCGGCCTCCGAACGGGACGCGACGACCGATCGGGAATCCCGGGACGCATCCCCCGAAGAGGCCGCGGCGGACGGGGAGGCGGCGAGGGCCGACGACGCGACCTCCGCGCACGACCATGTCGAGGTCGACACGCAGCCGACATCCGAGCGGGCGCCGACGGCCCACGATGAACGCCGGGGTCCGCCCCGGGAAGAGGCGGGCGCGGCGACGGCACTCGGCGGGGTGTTCTATCTCGTCAACGTCCTCGATGCCCTCGACCTGCCCGCCGTCGTGGAGACGCCGCCGGTGGGTGCACACGTGGGGGCGTGGGCCGCGCTGGAGGCGCTGGCACGTACGCTCCTCACGGAGCCCGATGCCGTGCGTCCGCACGATCCGCTGTGGCGCGTCCTCGCGACCCTCGACGGTCGTCGCCCCGAGGCCCCCGCGGGCCGGGTCCCCGACGACCACGGGGGCGACCCGGAGGCATACCGGATGCCGTCAGCATGGCTGGAGGCGCCCCTCGTTGAGGAGCCCGTCGACGGGCAGTGGGCCGTGCGGGACGGTCGCCTGCGGGTGTGGACCGACCTCGGATGCGTGGCCGACCTGGCAACGACGGATGATCCGGCCGCGCAGGCCGAGGCCGAGTGGGCGTCGTTGCCGAATACCGGACGCCTTCGGCCCGCCGCGTCGGACGCCACGATGCCCACGGCCCCCGAACCGGATGCCTGTGCGCCGACCCTGGCCCGCTGGGCGGCCCGTGCAACCCCCTACGTTCGCTCCCGCATCACGGCAGCGCTCGGCGGCGGGGCGGCAGACGTGATCGCCGATCTGCTCGCCGTGGATGCACGCCTTTACGTGACCGACCTGAACGTGGACATCGTGTGTCCCCTGAACGCCGCCGACCTCAGCGCCCGCGTTGCGGGGCTGGATCGGAGCCCCGGCTGGTGGGCCGCCGGGGGGCGCATCGTGCGCATCCATTTTCAGGAGGCTACTGATCCGTGAGAGTACGCAACCATTTTCTTCGGCCCGGTGTGAACCGTGCTCCGTGAGGAGCGAAACCGAACTTTGGAAACTTGTTCACGGATCGGTAAGGGCTGAACCGTTCTACGCATTCATGTTTTGATCCCGTGGCTGATTCTCCCGTCTCTCCGCCGTCCGTCGACACCGACGACGCGTCCTCCGCGTTTGCGCAGATGGACCGGACGCCGGAGAACCATTTTGCGCTGCACTTCCACGCGGCGGTCTACGCCGTGCTCGCCTGCGTGCGCACCTTCCAGGACCCAGATCCGGATGCAGACGAACCGGACGAGCCGTTCGAGGATCATCCGTTTCTGCGCCGGTACCTCAACGAGCAACTCCACTTCCTGCCCGAGGATCTGAGGTGGCGAGACGGCAAGACGTGGTGGGGAGAGCAGATCCGCCAATGGGAAACCCAGGCGAACGCGCATCTCCCGCTGCGGACCCTGTCCACGGCACTCGGACTGTCGCCGCCCCAGCGGCTGGCGTTCATGCTGATTGGGCTGATTGAGGAGGACTCGCGCTTCGGGACCCTCTTCGCGAATCTGCAGGCTCCTGTGCAGCGCCGGCGCCCGACCGTCGAGCTTCTTAGCTACATCGTCCAGCACGGGGCTGGTCGGGGGGACGGATGGGCTTTGTGTCGGCCGCTCGTGGAGGCACACCTTGCTATGGTTGAGGACCGCAGCCGGCCCCGGTCGGAGTGGACGCTGCGCGTGCCGACGGTGCTGTGGGACGCTGCCCAGGGGACCCTTTCGGCCGTCCTCGCCGGGGCCGAACAGCGGACGCAGGTGCGTCCGGTTGACGAATTGCCTGCCTTCGACGATGTGATTTTGCCGGAGGACTCCCGCGAGCAACTCCGGCGGGTGCCCCGTCTGTTGAAGACGGACGATACACGCATTGTCGTGGTGCGCGGGACGCGGGGCAGCGACCGGTGTGCTGCCCTAGACGCGGTGGCTCGCGACCTGGGGCGCGGCGTCGTGCGGGTGGAGGAGACGGACGCCGACGAGGCCCCGGACGCGATGTCCGCGATTCCGGAGGGGCTCGGGCCGTTTTGCGTGCTCACGCGGACGATGCCGGTCCTGGAGATTGATTTGAGCCCGGGCGAGTCGCGGCCGGTGCCGTCCATCCCCGGCTACGACGGTCCCTTGGGCATCGCCCTTAGCCCGTCCGGCGGCCTGACGGGCGAGGCGCTGGAATCCGCCGTTCCCCTCCCCCTCGATCCCCTCTCCGCGGAGGAGCGCCGCCGCCACTGGCAGGCCGCCTTTGAGGCGGCCGAGCCCGACGTTGCGGTCGAGAATCTCGACGCCATCGTCGACCGGTTTCAGTTGCCGGGGCGGTACCTGCGCCGCGCCGGGCGGGGGGCGGTCCGCCAGGCCGCGCTCGACGGCCGCACGACGGTCACCGCGGCCGACGTGCGTCGCGCCACGCGGTCCCTCGGGCGGCAAATGCTCGATACCCTCGCCGAGCGCCTGGAGGTGGACGGCACGTGGGATCACCTCGTCGTGGATCCACAGGTGGAGGAGAAGCTACATGACCTGGAGCGCCGTTGTCATCACCGCGAGCGCCTGCTCCACCATCTCGGCCCCGCCTTCGGAAGTAGCACCACGAAGGGGGTGAGCGCGCTCTTTGCCGGGCCGAGCGGCACGGGCAAAACCCTCGCGGCCCGCATCCTCGCCGCCGAGCTGGGGATGGACCTCTACCGCGTCGACCTCGCCTCGGTCATCAACAAGTACGTGGGCGAAACGGAGAAGAACCTGCACCGCGTCCTCAGCACCGCCGAGGAACTCGACGTCGTCCTGCTGCTCGACGAGGGCGACGCGCTGCTCGGCACGCGCACCGAGGTGTCGA
>CAYOWD010000217.1:0-7375 GCA_964407535.1 uncultured Salinivenus sp.
GGACCTGGACTATCTCGAAAAGATCCTTCGGCAGATTTGATGCGATTGCCCTGGCAGCTCGCGAGGGAGAAGCGAGACGTACCGCCGTTGGCCGTTCGAATGGTCATCGCACCGCCCGCATCCGTAGCCGTGTTTGCCCGGAACGCAACGGTATTCAACGTGGGACTGGCGACGCCGTCGTGTTGGGCAGTCAGGAAGAGCCCGCCGCCGTCCGCATCTCCCCCGTCCGTTGGATCGAACGCCCGATTGCCTTCCACAATCACGTTCGTGAACGTTGGGTTGCACGCATTCCCACTTCCGCTTCCGTCGCAGAAAATGCCGCCGCCAGTATTCCTGGCACTCCCGGCGGTCACGGTGATCCCGTCCAGCACGGTGTTCGACGTAATGTCTGCGCTCCCGGTGCCGTCAAGCACCACTACGGTATCGGCATTCGCGCCCTCTTCTTCGGCTGGATTACTGATGTGGTCGGTCTCCGGGTAGGTGTCGCTGTCGCCGTCGCTGTTCGTGGTCGGGGCGAACGGATCGTCGTCCTGGTGAATGTCGCCGGAGAGAATCACTTCGTTGGCCTCGGGGTCGCGCTCGTCACGATTGTTCTCATCCCCCCGAAAGCCGCCATAGATGCCGACCAGGTCCTGTGCCAGGCGGAAACTTTCATCAGCGTTGTCGCGCGCATGCTCGGTGTCGTCTTCGAGGCCGTCGTTGTCGTCGGGGTCGTTGTCCACATGGTCCTCATCGGGATAATACGTGCCCTCGGCCACCCAAATCTCGTATCCTGCTCCCGGGTTCTGGCGTATCTGGTCGAAGGCGTCCTGCAGGGCCGGATAGGCGCTGTCCCACGAAGTCCCGTCGCCGGGGGGCGACGCCGTACGGTCGACGTAGATGGTCGAGATCTCTCCGCCGTCGCTGATGGTCCAGTTATCGTTTTCAATGATCGAGTTTCGCGCCTCCCTGGCATCCGGGGTATACTTCGTAGTTCCGGCGTCGAACTGAAGGCCGTCGTTCAACTCAAGTGCACTCCACCCGATCAATAGGGCATCGTAATTCGTGACCGAGATCCCCGCCCCTGTGAGGAAGTTTTCAAGTGCACTCGTGGAGGAGGCCCCGACAGTGGAGACATCCCATCCGCCGAGATCCCGGTTGAACGACGAGGCGTTGTCGAACATTCCGCGCATGCTGGCGATGCTGGAGACGTCCCACTCGCCGATGTCTTGATTGAAGTCTGTGGCGCCTTTGAACATTCGCCGCATGCTGGTGACGCTGGAGACGGTCCAGCCGCCGATGTTTTGGTTGAATCGGGCGGCGCCCATGAACATTCGCCGCATGTCGGTGACATTGGAGACGTCCCATCCGCTGAGGTCTCGATTGAAGGTCGAAGCGTCCTCAAATGTCCGCCGCATGTCGGTGACGTTGGAGACGTCCCAGTCCCCAATGGCCCCGTTGAAGCTCCTCGCTTCCGCAAACGTGCGCCGCATGGAGGTGACGGTCGACAGATCAGGCGTATCCGTCGCGTTGTACGTCATATTTTCGGCCCCGGCAAAGGCCGCCTCCAGGCTGGCCCACTGAATGGAGCCCCACTGCTCGATTGACCGGAGTTGCTTCGCGTTGGCCTCGTCTTCGTCGCTGATGTTGCCGAGACTATCGGCGTTGAGAAAGAGGCGCGGGAAGGTCCCCGTGATTTCTACGGTGTAGGTGCCGGTCGAACTGTACTCGTGGCTCGGGTCCGGGTCGGACCCGGTCACGGTGTCGGTGGTCCCGTCTCCCCAGTTGATCGTGAAGTTATAGTCCTCGGTGCTCAGTTCGGTTGGAATGGTCACGGACGCATCGTCCGCCGTCGTCTCCCAGGTCGTGACAAATGCCTCCTGCGCCATTGCGGGGGGCGCCACCAATACACTGGCAAGCAGAGCCGCAGCCACGATCCCTACGGGGCAGAGGAATCGTCCCGCTGACGACAACCGGGACGACGGCCCGCGCCCGTTTGTTGAGGACGGAGGGGGAGAGACGTGGACATCCATCCAGGAGAACAACATGTCGGCCTTTGGAAGAATTGATTAGAAAAACGGAGCGGACCGGACGGGACCTGTCGGCGAATGAGAAGAGATCTCGTCAAGAGCCCCATGTACCTGAATGCGGGATCGACCTGCTCTCCCTATCTTGAGACATCTTTGCCGATTGCGTCGAGTCTGCATGTCACTGGTGGGTCTGATCCTCAGCGGGTTCTTCGAGAGCGTCTAGGCGGACGGGGAGCGACCCATTTTCGGTCGTCGACCTTCCTCTCAGGATCGATTGCGGGCGAATGCCCCCTCAACCCGTTCGCGGTGAGTGAACCGTCACCGTATCCGCTGCTAACAGCGTGTCCCTCCCCGAAGTAACTCCGCACTCCGGAGGGACCCGTCAACGTGTCAAGGGAGAACGCCGTCGAGTGCGATCTGCTTGGGGCGGGTGGGCAACACGGGACATCTCCGCCGGCAGTCCGAGGTGGTCGCGGCTCTGAGGGGGAGGCGTGTGAAAATTTGTAACTCACAGTGTTAACATCGGCCCATTGGGGTGTTGTTTCATATAATCTTTATTTACGACTGGATCCATTTCTGTGCTGTTCAGGCCGGCACCGTGCGTCAAGCGGAGAGACTTGTCCAAACGGGCCGGGAGCAAGTAGGCCAATGGCGACCGGGCACTTGCACGAATAGATGAGGAGTGCCATGTCGAGGCGCAAGTTGCTATCGAACGCATCGACCTTTGAGAACGGACGTGAAGCATGTCCGCCGGTCCGGGGAGAACGATGCTTTGCCACTAACAATGCGGTGGCGTATGGGGGAGCGGAGCCGTGAGGCGTATTCCGCGGGAGAAAGAATCTTCTGGATATCCTATTCCGAAGACATTGGATCTCTCACGTTGCTCCCAATTGCACATTATCGCCCTGTTTTATGAGGGAAAAGAGGGGGCACGTGGGATAGCTTCTTTTTTTGATCCCCCGGTTTTATTCGTTCTCGGCAACCCCACTCGTGGACGGGCAAAATCGGTTCCATTTATTTGAGAAATGATTACATGGATGCACGCAATCCTTTCATATTGACCATCGGTCCGTTCGCCCTCCCGGTGTTCATGTACGGCAGGGACGGTGCGATTGGGGGCGATGGGCGTCCTCAGCACGTACGACCGCATCCACAGTCGACGGGCCCTCTTCATATCGCATCGGGGGGTTGCGGACGGACGGCGCTACGCGTCCAAGACCGTCTGAACGATTGCGACGAAGCGGTCGATCTCGTCCTCGGTGTTGTAGTAGTGAACAGCGGCCCGGACGAGGTCGGGAAGGGTGCGGGCCTCGGCGTCCAGGCGCGTAGAGCTGGGGGAAGAGACTGAAACATTGACGCTGTGCTCGCGGAGCGCGGCCTGTATGGAGCGGGCAGTTTTCTTCTCCGCACTGAAGGTGACGAGGCCGCAGCGCGTGCGTCCGACATCGTGCACGGTGACGGAGGGGAGGACTGACAAGCGGGCGCGCAGGGCAGATGCGAGGTGTTGTATGCGGTCAAAAATTGCATCTACACCGAGATCGAGCGCATAGTCGACGGCCACGCCCAGTCCCGCCTTCCCGGCGACGTGTCCTTCGTAGGTTTCGAACCGGCGCGCATCGGGCTGCATCTCGTACGAGGCGGGACCGGTCCAGGTGGCGGCGTGGAGGTCCAGCACCGGGGGCTCCAGGCGCTCGATCCAGTCGCGACGCACGTACAGGAAGCCGGTGCCGCGCGGGCCCCGCAGGTACTTCCGGCCGGTGGCCGAGAGCATCGTACAGCCAATGTCGTCGACCGGCAGCGGCATCTGGCCCGCCGATTGACAGGCGTCCAGAAGGAAGGGGACACCGGCCTGCTCGGCCACTGTGCCGACCGCCGCGGCGGGGTTCACAAGGCCGCCGTTCGTGGGCACGTGCGTGAGAGCGATCAGGGCCACGCGGTCGTCCATCATCGAGCGCAGCGCGTCGACGTCGATCTCGCCGTGTTCGTTGCTGGGCACCACCTCAACCTCGGCGCCCGTCCGCTCGGCCACCTGCAGACAGGCGATGTGGTTGCTCGCGTAGGCGGCGCGGGAGGTCAAAATACGGTCGCCCGCCTGAAACGGCATCCCGTAGAACGCCATGTCCCAGGCGCGCGTCGCATTTTCGACGACAGCGATCTCCTCGGCCTTGGCCCCGAGCATGCGGGCAATGGCGTCGTAGGTGTGCTGCAGTTTCGGCTGGGCCTCGGCTTCGGCCTCGTAGCCGCCGATCGCGGCCTCCCGATTCAGGTGGTCGATCTGCGCGTCGAGGACGGGCTGCGGCGGGAGCGACGCACCAGCGTTATTGAAATGGAGAACATTGTCGGTGCCGGGCGTGTCGGCCCGTACGGCGTCAATGTCGATGGGCATTGCCATACAATGATCAGAAGAGAGAAATCGGGGCACTCAACGGCTTCTTTGCACGTCCGTTCGATTTGAAAAGTCCGATGCAAACAGGAAAGGTCCTTTCCGATGATCAAGTACCGGATGCACACTGAGGGGGGCCGACCGGGGAACGTTCGGCGCCTCTTTATTCTTGATACCTCTCACATAAGAGAACTCTGAATATTGGATACCGCTCCATGATCAACAGCCTCTACGCAAAAGACTTCGCGGTCTTCGACGAAGTATCGTGGTCGGAGCCGGCTCCCATCAACGTCGTTATTGGCGAGAACGATACGGGAAAGTCGCATCTTCTCAAACTTTTGTATGGGGTTACTCGGAGTGTGCAAGAGTTTGAACGGCAGAAGGATCATGGACGGGAGACCTGGAAGGAGACTCTTGCTCGAAAGCTCCGTGAGACCTTCCAACCTCCCGATAATCTGTCTCTTGGTAAGCTCGTCCGTAAGAAGGGGGAGGAGTTGGAAGTTGATCTGCGCCTCTCTGGTGAAAAGGTATTCTTCAAGTACGGCAAGTACACGGAAAAGCAAATCAACGTTGCCCCCAAACCCCACGTTGAGGACATCCCGTCCACGCTTTTTTTTCCGCCCAAAGAGGTGTTAACAGCGTTAGACGCAATCGCTGCAACGAGGGACCAGCTGAATATATCCGGATTCGAGGACACCTATCTTGATTTGATTAAGGCACTTCGAGTACCGGGTACCCAGGGACGGGTATTAGAAGGCCTTTATGAAGATGTCGTCCAGGAAATGAAAGGCCTTCTGGACGGAGGAGAGCTGAAGCAGGAAGGAGATGAGTTCGTATTTAAGCGAGGAAACGAAAAATACGGAATGGCCCAGACGGCAGAGGGATTCAAGAAAATCGGAATCCTGACTCACCTGATACGAAACCGGACAATAAACCAGGGGTCTATTCTCTTCTTCGATGAGTTGGAAGCGAACTTGCATCCCAGAGCTAGTGCACGACTTGTTGAAATGCTGCATGCAATGAGCCAGGAGGGGATGCAGGTATTCGTTGCGACACACGACTATTTCGTCTTAAAAAAGTTGGAGCTTGTTGCTCGTGAGCAGGAAGCAGACATCAAGATTTGCTCGTTGAAACGGAAGGAAAACAAGGTGGAGGCGGACTTTGCCAATCTTCGTAACGGGATGCCAGACAACCCGATCATCGAAGTATCGCGCGAACTGCTTTCAGATGACCAACGCATAGCTGTTCAAGGAAAATAGGATGCCTGTATATGAGGAATCAGGGTATCAATTCGATCTCCCAGACGGAAAAACCTTTCGATTTGCGGAGTGTCCGACTTATCAAACTCATCTGAGTGCTCATAACCTGAAGGAGATGGATTTCGGGTGGGTCGTCGACGATTCTGCTCCGGTTGTATGGCTAGCCGAGGTGAGCAATTACGGGCTTGGTCCCAATACACAGAAGGGGTCTCTCCCAGACTTTTTGGAAGAAACGGTTCACAAAATTACGGATTGTCTTCTCATGCTTTCGGCAGTTTGGGCAGAAACCGCGACTGGACGAAAGCTCCGCAGAGACATTGAGCAAACATGTCCCCAATTCCCGAATCAGGCAGCCGACGTTCGGGCTGCCATTCTTGTCGGATTCGAAAGCGGGGATGCTGCTTTCAAGATGGAAACCATTTCGAACTCGCTCCGGCCCCGCGTACGGGGCCGGATGCATTGTATGGGGACATCACTTTTGTACAGACCGGGGAGCAGCCACGCTGACCTTCTCTCTTTCCCGCTCCTCAACGACGCTTCCGGTTTCCGTAACTTCAGTTCAATAGAATCTCGGGGCCTGTGAGATTGTACTGCATACAAACTGTAGAAGCCGTCCGACGGGATGTACAGATGGCGATCGAGGAAAGAACCTCGGTCGGTTCAGAGCCTTCGATTCAAGATTCGCGAAGTCATCAACGGGTTGAGTTCCTACGGGAAATCTGGAGGAGACGGGAAAGAAGGAGCGAATGTCTCCCATGATCATACGCCCTTACCGTTTGATCTTTTGGCGTAATCTTGACCTCACGTGTACGTAATCTCGGGGTAATATGGATGTTCTGGGAAATGGGGGCCCGGCGGTCGCAATTCTCGGGCACTTCCCGCACGTTGTAGGTTGCGAATTTCTTCCGCACGAACCCCCCTCGTACGTCTATGGCGACGGCAAGCAACCTAGGATTCCCCCGGATCGGCGCGCATCGTGAACTCAAGCGGGCCGTGGAAGGGTACTGGAAAGGCGACCTCTCAAAACGTGAACTGAAAGACGAGGCTGAGGCGCTCCGCGAGACGCACGTGACGGAGCAGGACGACCTCGGGCTCGACCTTGTGCCCTCGAATGACTTCTCCTACTACGACCAGGTGCTCGATACCTGCGCGATGGTAGGCGCGGTGCCGGACCGCTTCCCCTGGGACGGCGACACGGTTGATCTCGACACCTACTTCGCGATGGCCCGCGGCCTGCAGGAAAAGGACCTGGAGGACGAGGACTCCGGCGTGCAGGCGATGGAGATGACCAAGTGGTTCGACACGAACTACCACTACATCGTCCCGGAGTTTTCGCGCGACACGACGTTCTCCCTCTCCTCGACGAAGGTCATTGACGAATACGAGGAGGCGAAGGCCCACGGCGTCGAGACGCGACCGGTTATCATCGGGCCGGTCTCCTTCCTGCTGCTGGGAAAGACGCAGGAGGACGACCTTGACGCGCTCGACCTGCTCGACGACCTGCTTCCGGTCTACGCCGAGGTACTGCAGGAGCTCGCCGAGGCGGGCGCCGAGGCCGTGCAGCTCGACGAGCCCAACCTCGTGCTCGACCTGAGCGACGAGGAGCGCGCCGCCTTCGAAACGGCGTACGAGGCCCTTTCGGAGGCCGCCGACATCGACCTGCACGTCGCCACCTACTTCGGCGGCCTGGAGGACAACCTGCCCACGGCCCTCGACCTCCCGAT
>CAYOWD010000218.1:0-7368 GCA_964407535.1 uncultured Salinivenus sp.
CAGGGAGGCGGGTTTCTACAGCAAGAAAATAGGACATCGATGTCTTCCTTAAGGGAATAGAAATATCAGCTCCCTTGGGACGCTCACCCCCGAACTTTGCTCCCGGATTTGGTATCACACCCCGAGCATCCATGCACTCAGCTCCCGTCCCGCCACCACGAGGAGCAGGCCGCAGACGAGGCTGCCCACAGCATTGAGCAGGCTGAGCAGGCCGGCGCCGTCCCCCCAGAGAACCACTGTGTCTAGACTGTACGTGGAAAAGGTGGTGAACGAGCCCAGAAAACCGGCGACGAGAAACAGGTGCGCGCGCTCTGCCGCCCCGAGGTGATTGAGAAGCGGCACAACCATTCCGATAAGGGCACATCCGACTAGGTTGACGGCCCAGGTGCCCAAGGGAAAAGGAGACGCAACAAAGTGGTCCACGAGCCGCCCCGCCCCGTAACGGGCCAGGGCACCGCAGGCACCACCGAGCGCAACGAAGACGACGGAGGACATACGTAGCACAAGCAGTCGGAACTCAGCGAAACGTCGATGCGACTATACCGTCGGGGAGGAGGCAGGTTTTCCGGATTCCCGGACGCAGCGCCGTCTTCCCTGTACAAAACGGATTTCCCGAGCGGTCGACGGCGGGTTGCGTTGGAGCGGGCAGCGTGCTTTCGGGCAGAAGGTCACCGGCAGTTCACTGCGCAGGGTCAGATCGAGGACTCCACCGCGTCCGGCGGTCGTATCGCAGATTGAACTCGGCGGTGAAACTGAGGTGCTCCGTGAGGTCGACCCCGAGTGTGGCCTGCCGCAGCACGCACACGTCCTCGAACGCATCCAGGCGGGGCTGCGCGTACACGGTCCCGGTGAGGTGGGCACTGTCCGACAGGTGCAGCCGCACGTTGAGGTAGTTGCTCCACCGCACGGTCGAGGTCGTGGCCGGGTGTTGATCGAGGGCACTCCCGTCCAGGTTCTCGTGCTCATACATCGGCGTCGTGCCCTGAAAAATCGTAAGCGGCTCCGCATCGAGATACTGCACGCGGAGCCCCGCCCCCGCCAGGCTGCGGAGCTGCAGCCGCGCAAAGCCGTCGCGTTCCAGTTGCGTGAAGGCCTCGGCTACCAGCCACGGCTGCAGGCGATAGTTGTAGCGAAGATGCCCAAAGGGATGGTCGCGGAACGGGGCATCGTTCTTGATTCCGTACTGAAGCTCGCCCGTTGCAAACGCGTAGTGCGCTCCCGTACGCACATCGATCCGCGCGTTGCCGGATTGCAGCGCCAGGGTGCAGCCGAGCTTCTCCCGGACGCCGTCTTCCCCTACGCCCCGCAGACGATCGGTATTGACCGACCCGAGTCCCGGATTCGGAATTACGAATACAACGAGACACAGAATGCTCGTCCAACATCGACCCATTCAATCCTATCCATAAAGATGGGAACGCCTAACACCAACTCCGCAGCCATATTCATACGGCAACTCCGTTGGGGGTGTGAGTACAATGTCTCTACCACTGTCGGAATGTGGGCAATCCGGTGGCAATCCGGAATTGCCTCTGTCGGAGGGGATAGGCGACGCACGAGTGCATTGACGTACCAGTGCGTGGCCCATATGCTTGCGTCCCTACCAATACCCCCCCCCCGAACTTCGTAGGCGGATTTGGTATCAATCCTTATCCTGAAATAGAAGCCCGCCCGGGTCGATAACAAACAATGTCCTGGGGCCTCTTCCCCATCACCTCTTCTCCCCTCTGCCCGCCGCCATGCCCCCTCCCCTCGCCACCCGGAACTTGACCCGTGTCGTCGACGGCACCCCCCTCCTGACCGACGTCACCATCGAGGTGAACGCAGGCGACGTATTTGTCGTGTTCGGCCCGTCCGGCTGCGGCAAGTCCACCCTGCTGCGTCTTCTGAACCGCCTCGACGAACCCACGGCAGGCACCGTCCTGCTCAACGGCACCGACTACAAAACACTCTCGCCCCGCACCGTGCGGCAGCGCGTAGGCCTCGTGCCGCAGCAGCCCACACTCATAGAGGGGACCGTGGCCGACAACGTGACCTGGGGCCCTCGCCTCCGCGACGCGCCCGTCGACCTTGCCCACATGCACACCCTGCTCAGCCGGCTCGGACTGGACGGATACGCCGACCGCCCCGCTCAGGACCTGTCCGGCGGCGAAGCCCAGCGCGTCGCCCTCGCGCGCACCCTCTTCAACGACCCGGATGTCGTCCTGCTCGACGAACCCACGTCGAGCCTCGACGCCGCCGCCGCCAATCGTGTTGAGACGCTCCTTGCCGACCTCGTGGCCGACACCACCCGGCCCGCCGTCCTCGTCACCCATGACGCCGACCGCGCCCGTCGCCTTGGCACCCGCGGCCTGCGGCTCGACAACGGCACCCCCGTACAGACCGGCCCGGTCGACACCGTGATCCCGGACTGATACCAACTCCGCGAGCACAACAGCACGACCTTCATACCAAATCCGCTTACAAAGTTCGGGATTACAGAGGTATTGGTATGGGCACAAGCTTATGAGCCCCACGCACATACCCACATACCCTCATACCCCAACGGAGCTTGCGGAGTTGGTATCATGCATCCACACCTTCCTTCCTCCATCCCCACACGCCCAGTTATATCCAAACAGAAAACCGGCGTCCCCCGAGAACGGAGGACGCCGGCTGTGGCAGCTTCCAATGTGAACCCGCAGGGACGCTGCTACTTAACCACCGTCATGCGCTGCGTGACCTTCACACCGTCGCCCGTCATGCGCACAAAGTAGAGCCCGCTGCCGAGGTCCTGCGTATTTACCTGCTGTGTCTGCACCTCGTTGTCCGATAGCGGACCGCGGTAGATCGTCTGCACCTTCTGGCCAAGCGTGTTGTAGAGCCCAATCGTCACGTCCGCCGCCTCGTTAACGCCGAACTCGACGCTTGCCTGATCGCGGACCGGGTTCGGATAGGTCGTGAGCTTCGGGCCCTCAAGGGCCACCTCGACCTCGACCGATTCGGTGAAGGACGTTTCGCCGTTCGCATCTTCCTGCTTGAGCCGAAGCGTATGCGTCCCGGCCTCCAGGTCGTCGAGACGGCGCTCGTAGCTTGCCCCGTTCTCCGCTCCCTCCGCCGGAACGGCCTCGCCCTCAAGGTCCACGAAGCCGTCCGCCGTCTTCTCCTGAATCTGGAAGACCTGGGCATCGCTCGTTTCCGTCAGTGTATTCCATTCCAGGATGACATCGTTGCCCTCCACGCTGCCGCTGAAGTCGCCGAACTCGACGGGCAGCGTGGACTCGTTCGTCACCTCGACCTGGAAGCGGGTCGAGGAACTCGCCTTCGCAGACGCCCCCGTCAGCGACCCGTCGTAGACGAGCCCCGGGGCGTCGCTCCGCGATTTACTAAGAGACTCCCCGCATTCTTGATCCGACACGGAAAAGCTGTACGACGTCGACTGATCCTGCACGGACGTTTCACTGCCGGCGTAGAGAACGACGGTGCTGTCCTCTTGCGTATCACGAAGGCGCACCACCCAGTCGCCCGGGATGCTTTTCTCCTCGTCACTTCCCACCACAAACGTCGTGGGACTGGTCTCTAGGTTCGCGCAGTCAAAGGACATGTCGAACGTAATGGGGAAGGAGGACGGCTTTGGACGGCTCTCGATGGACTTCCAGACCGTTTCCTCGTTTTTAATTCCTTCAACCGCGAGGACGGCCGCCTCCGGTGCCGACGCAGTCTCACTTCGGCTCGTGACAAACATGGGCCGCTGGAGCTTCTGGAAATCGTACTGATCGTAGCCGTCCTCAGCGCCGTCACGGAAGACAAACTCCGATCCCTTGTCGGCGAGCTCCGTCGACTGGCCCGTTTCAGCGATGGCGCTCCCATCGTCCACCGCCTTCTTTAGAACCGTGCGGAAGGTTGGACTCGAGGATGCCGTCGCTTTAGTGAAGGTGCCCGAAGAGGAAATTCCCGACCGGGGAAAGCTGATAGTTTGCGTTCCGCTTCCAGAACTTTGCTCGATAAAGAACCCTTGCCAGGGCCCTACCTTCGTGTCACTGCTCGACGAACTTACGTCGATCGAGGTGAAGCTTCCGGTATCAGGGTCGTATATCTCGACACTGCTCTGGAAGTTGCTTTCGAAGTCGCCGCCGAGTTGCGAGAGATCGTAATTGGACGGGTAGGGGTTCGCAATGAAGTAAGAGTTGGACGACGCATCCCCATCTACCGTCGTACTGAGGTCGCTACTGAAGTCGGGGAAGGCCTTCTCGGTTTGCAGCGTGAGGCTGGGGTCCATCGGGGCCTCGTCGTCGTCAAAGAAGTAGAGGAGAAATCCTTGTCCTTGGAAAAGGTCGAAATTATCCGGACTTACTCCATCGTCGTCGGGACCAACCCAGCTCCCTGCACTGGGATCCCAGCGATAGATCATCTGGCCCTTTGTCGGGTCCACGACGATTGAGGTATCCACACCTGCCACCTTGAGATCCCCTCCGGTAATATCGGTGGGGAAGGGATGCCCCATGGTGCGCCAGCCGGAGCCGGATCCAGTGGTTCCATCGCTGGAATTTCCACTGCCATCTCCTTCCGTGATGACACGCTGGGACACGTCCACGTTGGAATTTGCGGCGTTGATCGTTCCGCCCCCATGGTCGATGGCCCCGTCCGTAACGATGGATCCGTCGAACTTGGAAGCGAGAGTGAGGTTGCCCCCGGTGTTCAGGTCCCCGCTGTTAAGGGTGAGGAGACGCTCGACGGTCGTGGCGCTGGAGAAACTCACGTCCCCGTCCCCAGACCCATTGGAATTGTTGACGGTAAGATCGAAGAACGGATTGCCGCTTCCAAACCCGCCCACGGTCTGCGCACTGCCGCCGTCCAGCTCGACTTCTTCCTCATTCGCCGCGAACGTACCGTTGTTGGTAAGGTCGGCAGAAGCAGCCACCGACGGCCCGGAAAGATCCCCGCCGAGCGAAAGCGTACCGTTGATCGTTAGATTGGCGTTGGCGTCCAGTTGGGGGGAAACAGGGGTCCCTCCAAGTGTGAGCGTGCCATCAATGATCAAGGCATCGTTGATGGCAATTTCGGCCGACTTATTCGCAAGGTCGACCTCAGCCGTGGAGCTGACACTCAGCTCCCCAAAATCTGCCCGCTCGTCGGTAATAAGGTTTTGCGTTCCACTCTTATCGAACGTAAATGTCGTCCCTCCGGCACTGATGTTGTCGCGAATTTCGACATCGCCGTTGGCCGTGACATTCTGGTTCAGGGTAACGGTGCGGCCCCCATTGTTGTCGATACGAAACTTCCCGACCGTCACACTTCCGCTCAGTAGCGACTGGCTGCTACTACCGTCCATCCGAAGTTCCTGCCGATTGGACGTGAAGGTGCCACTGACATCAAAGTCACCCCCCAGTCTGAGCCGTGTGTCGGAGTTATTAGCGTTGTTCAGTTCGAGCGTGGCGTCGGTGCTGATGATGACGTCATCCGATACATCGAGAGCATTTTCGCCAGCGGGTCCCTCAAACCGGAAAGTACTAGTCCCATTGAGGGTGAGGTTGCCATCCACCGTCGGGGTGCTACTCGTGCCCTGGACCTCCACGGCAGGTCCACTCCCGTTTCCAATGGCCAAGCTTCCGGAGTTCCCAATCAGATCGCTAATCGTTGCATCGAGGTCGAGCGTGACCTCACTGGTATTGAAGATTTCGACGACGTCGAGGGTGAAAGCATCGGGAGTTCCCCCCACGAGTTGATTGTCGGCACTGAATGTCGTGGTGTTGCCGCTACCGTCGTAGGTGCCGTTGACCGTCACGTCTCCCCCTGATATCGTGAGGTCTCCCCCCGCAAGTTCAAACGTCGACCCGCCGTCAATCGTCAAGGCGCCGGGAAGCGTCGAATTGGCCCCGAGCTGAACGGTGGGCGTGTTGTTGTTGCCGATGATGAGGTCGCCACTCGTTCCGCCGATGTCATTGACGGCCAAGTTGCCCCCGATGTTGGAATCGTCCACGTCGATCTGGAGGGTGTCGCCATTGGAAATGTTGACCGTTGCGAGGTCGAACTGACTGGGAGTGCCGTCTACGATTTGCGTACCTCCCCCCGCAAACGTGACCGTTCGGTTCTGTGCCGCAAAGGAACCGTTATTCGAGAGGTCGCCCCCCGCGCTGAGACCGCCGCCGCTGTTGCTGGACAGGGTTAGTGAACCGCCGCTGTTGATGCTGACGTTGCCATTCACATTGAGGTTGTCGGTGCTAGCACTCGCACTACCAAATCCGCCCCCATCGAGGGAAAGGGCAGCACTATTGGTCACCGTCAGATTTCCGTCAACAGAGGGAGACCCGTTGCTCTCTACAGCGACCGTAAAACTGTTACTTCCATTCCCGATATCTACATCCGTACCGTTCCCTCCGGTCAAGACCCCGATGATGAGATCATTTTGCAGAATCGCTTTTCCTCCGCTCGACTTGCTAATGGCAAGCTCAGCAAAAGTGGTGGGGGATGGGAGGCCGGAAACAGTACTGTTCCGAGAAACCGGTCCAGAACCAAGGGTAACCTTTTTGCTATTGGTCTGCGTGTCAATCCCCCCCGCTCCGAATAAGTCTCCACTCACATTTATGTCGTTGTCTAGTACTACCGTCCCCGAGGAACCAAGATCTAAGTTGATAAAATCGACTGTTTGGGTTCCGAGTATGGTTGCACTTCCCCTAAACCTGACAGTAGAATCCCCGTCGTCCCGACTAAACCCGTTAGAATTATTATTCTCAAGATCCCCATCAATTGTTAGGTTTAAATAGTCGCCGAAATCAGCAAGCTGGATCCTTCCGCTACTCCCCACGAATACATCTCCAGCCCCTACGCCATCTGCGTCATCAGAAAATCCATCTCCGTCGTCTATCGTGAGGTTCGTGTTTGACGATTCCACTTCTACCCGCCCGTCCTTCACCTTGAGCGCCCCAATTGTAAAATCGCTTCCGAGCCTGATCGATTCCCCCGCGTCAATAACGACCTTATCCGTATTGGAGTCAGGGATAGCTCCTCCCTGGTCCCAACAGTCTCCATTGCCCCACGCATCGTTGCTGCAGGACTGCTTTGTATACGTTGTCTGCCCCCAGGCTGTGTTCGTGCCCAAGGGGACGCCGAGCACGGCCAAGAAGAGCAAGGCGATGGCACCGCGCAGTGCGAGTTTCATGGGACGAGTGGCGTACAACATGATGCGAGAAGCAAGATGCATGAGCAAAGAGAAGAGGGAATCGAGGGAAAAGGTCGACATCATCATGCGTGGTGCATTGTCCATGTCACGTAATGTGTGCTGAGCGTCGCGAGGGAGAGGTGAAGCAGACAAGAAGCACGTAAGATGGTAGAGCTCTGGTATGTTGATTTTCCCTCGCAAGAGGGGCACCTTCCCGGAAAGATCGGGAG
>CAYOWD010000219.1:0-7339 GCA_964407535.1 uncultured Salinivenus sp.
GAGGGCGCCTCGCCGGAGGCGACCGAGCTGGTGGAGCACTGGCTGCAGTTCGTGTTCGAGGATGAGGGCGGGGGCCGCGTAAGCGGGGTGCCCTACGAGCTGGAGCTGCCGGGCGGAGACGTCTCGGAGTACTGGCTGCAAGGGGACGGGGAGGTGCGCCGCTCGAAGCGGGAGGAGGGAGAAGCCGCGGCGACGGTGCGCAAACTGTCCGGGGCGGAGTGGTCAAGGACGAAGGCCGAGGTGGGGGAAGAGGTGACCGTGACTGCGCAGGCGAAGGGGTTTGTGGACGGAACGCCGGCGACCGTGCAGATCGAACAGGTGCCAATGGGGGTGCGCGGATCCACGACGACGGTGGTGGAGATTGAAACGGAGGTCAGCGGAGAAGAGGTGGAGGCCAGCTGGGCATGCACCTACGAGGAGACGAGCATGGCGCAGTCGGGAGACGCCCAGCAGCTGCCGGCCTTCCTGGCGGAGGTGCGGGTGGACGGGCACCCGCTGCCGGCCACAACGGGTCGGTTGACGCTGCGGGATGACGTGGTCGTCGAGCTAAAGACGCCGGCGGGCGACCCGCTAAAGCATCATCCGTATTTTCTGGTGCTGCCAAACGGAGAGGTCCGGAAGGGGAAAACGGGGTCTGACGGCACCAAGAAGGAGCCCGATGTGCCGCCAGTTGGATACGAGGTCGTAGCGGCGTAGGTCGCCCTTTTCGCTTCCCCCCGAAAAAATTTTCCCTCAGTGCAATGTCGAGTGCATCGGATAAGGAAACGTTGACCAAGCGCGCCCTCAAAGGACAGTCGGCCTCGTTCCCGTCGACGGCCTGCAACGCCCAGGTGATCGTGTCGCCGCCCTGGGCGGAGGTGCATCTGTTGGCGGATCCGTCGACCTGCCCCTCGGTGGACCTCACGCTGCGCAGTGATCGAGGCGACACGCAGCAACAATCGGCGGCCGACGGCGAGAAGTGCCTGCCGAACACAACGGCTGTTCATTTTTCCGATCCGCCGGAGGCATCGACGTACGCGTTGGAAGTAGCGCCCGACGGTGCCGATGGCCCACTCACGCACGTTGAGAACGTCGACGCCGAGCGTGTGGTCAACGAGGATGCGACGCCGGGCGATGCACCGGAGTCGACGATCACGGCGGCCTACGCGCCCGTGACATTCGAGTGGGCGACGAAGGGCCATGTGCCTCCGGAGTACGGCGAGGAGCAGGAGGAACTCACGTTCGGAGACGATCAGGTTGAGCCCGGCGTCGGGCCGATTCTTCCGGATCCCGATTCTACGGAGCCGATGACCGACGGATGGGTGTATATTTTCCGGGCGGAGACTACCGAGCAGGGATCGCAGGTGTACGTGTCGGAAGTGTTTGTTGACTCGGAGGGGCGCTACGCGGTGGCCGACTTCGGAGAGAAGCCCGAGTCGGGAACGCAAGATGTGGCGTGGGTGCTGGCAGACGGGGGACCGGGCACCTCCGTGCAAAACTGGGTCTGGACGTCCAACGAACGGCTTTCTCAATCCCGCGCTGAACGCATCCGGCAGTACGTCCAACGCTATGTGGAGGAAGACATTGAAGACGGCCTGGACCTGCCGCCGCTCTCCTTCTCGCGCGAGGCGGACGGCTGGACGGCGAAGACGGACCACGTTCAGCAGGCCGACGACGGCAGTGCGTGGACGGTGCGCGTGCCCGATCCGTTCGCCATTGGGGAAACGCTGCTGAACGCCTACGAAGAGGCGGTTCGCGACCTGCTGACCTGGCAGGAGCGTGTTGCCCCGGTCAAGCAACTGCATGGGATTGTGGAACAGCTTCGGGAGGCCGATGCGGAGACGTTCGAAGACGATGTGCGCGGGCCGCTCGGCAGTTACGAGTATGCATCGCCGTCGGACGCCGCCGAGGAATGGAAGCAGCAGCACTTTCGGAAGCACCAGGCCATGATGGCGGCCTGTGAGAATGCGGCGCAGCGGCTGGTGCGCTTGCTCCGGCACGACGCCTTCGAGCGGCGCCTCATTGATCGGGTCTGGATCGGAGGGGAACCGAAAACGAAGGCCGTGAATCTCTACGGCGACCTCGTCCGCTTCTTGTCCGTGACCGAGGCCGGCAAAGACTATTTGCAGGAAACCTTCAAAGATTCTCGCCTCAAGCGAGCCCTTGCCAATTACCGGGCGGTGTCTTCCGAGGAGGATGAGATGCCGGTGGCGGAGGCGAGACCCCCGGTTCCCGAGGCAGATCGGACGGCAGCGGCTGAGACGCCGACGCCGGAGTCCGGGCCCGCGCGTCTCAAGCAGGCCGACCCGCCGGGGACAATGGGAACGACGCCCGGCGACGAGGCGGCCGACGAGGAGCCCCTCCCGGTTGAAAAGGAGGAGTACGTCAAAGAGAAGCAACAGGAGGTGGCCGAGAAGGTCATCACGCAGATGAAGAAAGCGCCCGGGAAGGAGCAGTTGATGCCGCCGACCTTCAACCCCATCGATCAGTTCTTCAGTCCCTCCGAGAAGACGGCGAAGGGCCTCTTTACCATGATCGAGGCGTTTAGCGAAACCATTACGAAGTGGGTGGAACGGGAGGCAGTGGCGCCGGTGTTCGGGACGCTCACGGTAATCGCAACGAAGTCCGAAATGGCCGTACGGATCACGCGGTCCGGCATTGAGATCGGCCAACTGGTCCAGATTCGGCGCTACGAGGTGCCGGTCGTCGGCACCCGGACCTATACGTACCTCGATAAGATCGAGGTGGACAACTGGTCGAAGAAGGTGGCCACCAGTCCCACGTTCGAGAAGGTGTCGACGTGCGTGCGCTGGGGATTGGGGATTGCGAATCTGGCCGTTGCCTACAGGAAAATACCGGACGGCCTCTCGAAGGGAGGAATTGAGGGGAATGCGATGGTGATGAAGCAGACGGCGGTCATGTCCCAGTTTGCCCTCGAAGAACTCGCCAAGATCGCCAAAAAGAACAACGCAGATCGAGTGGCGCGCACTCTGGCTAAGGGGGTACGGTGGACCGGCTGGGCGGCAGTGGTGGCCGACGGCATTCTTGGAATCCGAGCCGTGGGCGAACGCCTCCACAAGGGAGATTACGACGGCGCCGTTGCAAAATCGGTTCAGGCGACAGGGTCGGTGATGCTCGGCCTGGCGCTTACAGAGGCTGCTGCCGTGTCGATAACGGGAGGGTTGAGTGCGGGTGCCAGTGCAAGCATTCTCGGATGGCCAATTAGCTGGCTTATCGCTTTGGGACTTGTGGTTTACCTCGGTGGATACGTGCTCGTCTCTCTGTTTGTGGACACAGATCTAGAGTTATGGCTGGCGGGAAACTGCATCTGGGGTACTGACGGAAACAAGAAGCTGGCGCAGAAGGCACTTCGGCTCGTGCGTACCGAGGGCGTGCCGAAAAACGACGAGACGCTCGTAAAGACTGTTATTGAGCAAGCCAAAGCGTTCTATCGAAACCTGTATGGCTATTCGGTTCGGTTTGGCGGGCAAATTGACGCGCAGGTTGCACCGGCGGCAACGCTGCACACGCGAGACGCCGTTAAGTGGACGGCGCCCCGCGTTCCAATCGAGGAGGAGGAAGAATGGCTCGACGCCTCCGACTGGATCGATCGCGATTCGATTCCGGTTCTGTCCGTTCGGTTGGAGCGAGAGCATGCCCGGGCCCCGTTTCCGCCGACGGCTCGACTTACGGCGGAGGTCGAGATCCGGCGGGATTTCCAGACAATTTGGACGGGCCGCCGCACCGTCCATCCGAGCGGGCCGGACGCGCGGCGCCTGTATCTGCCGGACGTGCAGCCGCAGTCGGGGGACTTCGATCCGAGCACATCGGAGACGCTGGTGCTCCGCTTCTACGACCAAAAACACCGCGGCCGGCTGCAAGAACAAGAACTCGACCCGGCTGGGATTCCCGTCGAGAACCTCGAAGCCGAATTTCAGAAGGACGGTCCCTTCATCCTGGAGGCGCGGATGATCCTCAGACTTTCGGAGGAAGCTGAGAAGGCGGAAACGTTTCAGAAGGGCGCCCTTCTGAAGCTCTCGCAGAGCGAGTGGGACGAGGGCCTGAACGACGGCATGCCGGTGCTGCAGCGGCGGACCCTTGAAGAAGGCTCATCAGGTCCGGACTCGTTTCCGTCCGGCACCAACTAATCACATCTTTTCTTTGTCATATCCAATGGAGGTGATTGGACGTGAGCGACCTTGAATCGCTGCCGCAGGAATTGAAGGAAGAGAAGACCAAGGGGGGAGTCACATACAAGCCCATCCGTATGCTTTCGGAATTAGAGAAGAAGTATTTGAATGAGTTTTTCACTCAGAATAGGAAAAATCATAAAAAAAGCTATTCACTTCTATACTATTTCGTGTACCCAATATTGTTAGGGCCTTCCATATATGGTATTTTTTCTGGCGAGATGGGATATAGTAGTTTTTTTGTTATTTTATTTTTATGTATTTTAGGGTACTACGTCACAAAAAAATTGGATGAGCGCGCACGGTCATTAGGACTGGAGAACCCGGTCGTTCAGATGGAAGGACACTTCACGTACCGGTCCGTCAGCTTTTCGATTATTGGGTCGGGCCTGCACATCGGCGGGACCTCGGTCGGCTTTCCGCCGGGGTGGGGCAAGGCGATTAATTTTCACCAGTTTACGGGCCACGAGGTGACGGCGGAGGTGTACGTGACCGGCAACCAGCGGCTCATTCTGGCGATTGAGGGAGAGACCTACAGCGGCGAGTACAAGCGATTTACGCTGGAGGATGCGTTGGAGTCGGGAACGATCGACATCGAGGACGCGCGCCCGTCCTGACGGTCCTGCGTAGGGAGGCTCCTCACGCCTTCGGCGGGGGCCGAGGAGGCAGAGGCGTTTCGGAGGGGTACGCTTCTGAAGCTCTCGCAGAGCGAGTGGGAGGATTTTTGGTCACCTGCACGAAAGTGGACGGTACCTTTGCGACGCAGGTGACGACGGCCCCGGACAGTACGTCCGTGCTGAAGGTTGGGCGAAAAGGGATGGAGGTAGAGTTTGAGCAGACGCAGGTGGCGGGATTTGAGCACAGACAGCCGGACGTTCGGTACCGCTGGCGGGCGGCCGCCGCTGTCGAACTGGAGATCGACCTCGAACGCGGAATGGCCATCGGGAGCGGTGGGCTCGACGCGCTGAACGTTCTCATTTCCGGGGCCACTCTCTACGCCCACATTGAGGAAGGGCGCCTGAAGCCCAGCGATTCCCTGGCCGCCGGGAAGCTGCTGGCCGACAGCGCCGGGCTTGCGGCGGCGATCAAGGGCTCGGCCGATGACCTGCCCGGGGGCGGTCGGCTGTTGGTTGAGGCGGCCCCGTTTTTGGACGCGGTGGAGATGAGCTGGAAGGTGAGCAAGGCCCTTACCCACAATCGCGAGGAAGGATTGCAAAAGATCTACGATCCGAACTACGTGGGGGCCGCGGGCCATGTAGCTGCGTCGATTGGCGGAGCTGCGATTGGCACGGCCGTTTTGGGCGGTACGGTGATGACGGCGGGGGTCGGTGCCCTTTTCGTCGCCGTCGGGTTTGCCCTGCAGTTGTTCCAGCGGTGGGAGAACGTAGAAGAGTTGAAGGAAGACGATCCACTGACGGACTGGCTCCCCGAGAACAGCCACTGGGGGAAGGACTATGAGGGCGATTCGGCGGCCCGGGACGCCCTCATCGAGCTGGTGGAGGCCGGCAACGACCAGTCGGCCGCTCCCGTCCCTATCGAGCCGGTGGAGGAGGAGACGAAACAGTTTGTAGAAAAGGCGTTCACGTTCCCGACGGCGGCGGGCGTACCGCCAAAGCCGCTGCTCAAGCATCACGACTGGACGGAATCAGAAGAACCGAAGCGACTCTACCTGTCGATTATCCCGAAGTACGTGCCGAAGAAACAGGGGACGTTGATGGTGAATGCAACGGTACGGGGAACGGGGAGGGGTACAATGGAGGGAGGCGTCGATGTTGCCTGTGCGGTTCATTACGTTCAGGCGGATTCGGGAATCCGGTACCGAGTCTCCCCGATCGGAACGCCCCTGAAGGTGCCCTCAGACACCACCTTGTCCGATTACGCCGAGAGTGAGCGATGGGCGGTGGCAGAGGAAGATTCGATGCGGGTGCCCGGATCGGGGTTGAAATGGAAGACGGGGTTTTGGGTGCACGTGGGCCCGTGGCCGACCGAGCCGGGGAGGAGGGACAACCAGATGCACAAGGATAAGCTGACTGAGACTAGCTGGTTGAGAGGGCACCACCTAAAGCGGCAGACCAAGAGGGAGCAGAGGACGGACGGGACGGAAGGGCCGTCGACGATCACGGAAGTTGTGGACGAGCGGCTCAAGCAGGTGCCGGAGCCGACGCAGATCGACGCGCCGGAGGGGCTGGTTCCCATTCTGGAGAGCGGGCAGTTTCGGGTGACGGGGAACGTGTACTTTGCGCCTCTTCAGCCTTTTCAGTCGGTCCCGGACATTCCCGCCGGCCGAGAGGAGGCCCGGAATAACTTCGTGGCGTTTCAGTCCATTGGTGAACGGCGAGAAGTTGGATTCCGCTATCCAGAAGATGTACGGTAATCCAATGAAGAGAAGATGTCGGTTTACAAGACTACAAATTCCTTTCTGTATCCACTTCTGATAAAATGAGCACGCATTGTGTCCTCAGTTGGCTCTGTATTGGCAGTCTTCTGCTCCTTATGATTGGGATCGGAGGGTGCCAGTCTGAAGGGAGTTCCGTAGGTGGAGATACGGAGACGACTCCCTCTAGCGGAAGTACCCTTGAGCCGGATAATACAGCCGAACGAGGAGCACCAATCGACAGTCTCGGCGACTACGAGCTGGCGGTACACCTAATCGACTATGCGGGGATGCACACGCTGACAATCAACGGTTTTCCTGTTGACCGGCTTCCGGTAATGGGAGTCACCTCCGATCAGATTATAGCGGCGAGGTTGAACACGGCACTTGTAGGAGAAGGGAACGAGGCTTCTGTGCAGGTAGAGCCGTACCTAACCCGTTCTGGAAATAAATTGTCGATTGGAACCGTTGAGATGAAGGCGTGGGTGCAGCGAGACAAAGAGAACCGGTGGATTCGAGGAACGAGGATTACCGAGGCAGAAGTCGATAGTGTGTACAAGCGGTGGAAGGAGCGAGCCCTGAAGCAGTGGGAGAAGCACCTGGAGTGGGAAAAGAAGTGGTTGGAAGAGAATCCAGACAGCAGTTCGGCGATCACGTCGAAGGAGGGAGGAGCGCTGGATTCGATGCGGACATGGACGATAGAGAACCCACTTACGGTGACGACGACCTTCGACAACGAGGCGGGGCCGGACTTCAGCCGGATTTTCGAGGAGGCGCCCAAGCTCGAAGATACGCC
>CAYOWD010000220.1:0-7327 GCA_964407535.1 uncultured Salinivenus sp.
CTCAGACATCTCTTCTCGAAATGCAGTGCGCTCGCCATCGTTTCACCAACCTGTTGCTGGGCTGTTGGGCAGAGGGTGCGAATTTGGAGGGGCTTCACGTGCTCGCCGACTCGACATGTGCTTACGCGACCGGACGCTGGCTTCGCAAAGCGCGGGACAATTTGCCGGCGTCGAGGGAACCGGGTCTGACGGGGCGTCTACCACTGTGGTTGAGTGCGGTCACACCGGTTCCGGGACGGGAATCGTCTCCGGCCGCTGGGTCGCGTTGACGTTGTTTGCTTTTTGAAATACACGCTCGGTTCCGCATCATGGCTCACGATTCTGTTCGGGTTCGTTTTGCTCCCAGCCCGACGGGACGCCTTCACATTGGCGGTCTCCGCACGGCGCTTTACAACTTCCTCTTTGCTCGCAAGCACGACGGGGACTTTCTGCTCCGGATCGAAGACACCGATCGGTCCCGGTACGTGGAAGGGGCCGAGCAGGACCTCACCGATGCGCTGGCGTGGACGAATCTCTCGTACGACGAAGGGCCGGAGAAAGGGGGGACGTACGGGCCGTACCGGCAGTCGGAGCGCGCGGAGCTCTATGCGGAGTATGCGGACCGGCTCGTCGAGGAAGGGGCCGCGTACTATGCGTTCGATACCAGGGACGAACTTGAGGCGGTCCGCGAGCAGGGCGACGGCGATGCGGCGTACGATGCCTCGACACGGCGCGACATGAAAAACTCGCTGACGATGTCGGACGAGGAGGTGGAGCGAAAGATCGAGGCGGGGGACGACTACGTCGTGCGTCTCAAGGTGCCGCGGCAGCGCACCATTCACTTTCAGGACGAGGTGCGCGGCGGCGTGTCGTTCGAGTCGGACGAGGTGGACGATCAGGTGCTCCTGAAGTCCGATGGAATGCCTACGTATCACCTGGCGAACATCGTCGACGACCACCTGATGGAAATCTCGCACGTGATTCGGGGCGAGGAATGGTTGTCGTCGACTCCCAAGCATGTGCTCATGTACGAGGCGCTTGGGTGGGAGCCGCCGACGTTTGCGCACCTGCCGCTCATCATGAGTCCCGACGGCGGCAAGCTGTCGAAGCGAGACGCCGACCGGCTCGGCATTCCGGTCTACGTCACGGACTATCGAGAGGCCGGCTACGAGCCGGAGGCCCTGGTCAATTTCCTCGCGCTGCTGGGTTGGAGTCCGGGCACGGAGGAGGAGCTCTTTACGCTCGATGAGATGACGGAGGCGTTCTCGCTCGATCGCGTCGGCTCCAGCGGCGTGGCGTTCGACATCGACAAGCTACGCTGGGTGAACGAGCACTACGTCCGTGATCTGTCGGTCGAGGCACTCGCTGAGCGCGTGCGACCTGTCGTTGAGGAGGAAGGCTACGAGGTGTCCGACGAGCGGCTCCAAGAGATCTGTTCCCTTGTGCAGGAACGTGTACAGGTCGCTCCGGAAGTGGTGACCGACAACCGGTACTTCTTTGAGGACCCGGAGACGTATGAGGAGGAAGGGGTGGAGAAGCGGTGGAAAGAAGAGTCCGCTGATCTGCTTCTGAAGTACGCCGACCGATTGGACGAGGTCGACGACTTCGACACGGACACTGTCGAGACGGTGTTGCGCGATCTGGCCGACGAGGAGGACGTGGGGGCGGGCGCGATCATCCACCCGGCGCGCCTGTCCGTGAGCGGGCGCTCGTACGGGCCCGGTGTGTTTGGGCTTCTGGCTGCCGTCGGAAAGGAGGCATGTATCCGTCGTATGCGAACGGCCGTCGAGCAACTGGGATAGCCGGGCCCGGCACGAGTCTGCCGGACCTGGGGCGTTTATCCGTTTGGGGCTCGTTCTTTCACGGCGCGCGCCTCAAGGCAGGCACGTTGAGCGGGAAGGTCCCCTGGAGGGTTCGACGAATGCATCGTCGAGGACCTGTCGGACGTGGAGGGAGTGGCTTCTCGCTGAGGTGGTCACTGATGAGATTCGACGCGCCGACGAAGCGGGGGGCAGGAACCGCCCCACCGCTGGCAACCGCTGCGTCCGCGTTGAGACGGAGGGAGCAGCGCAGTACACGTTGCTCGGGGGCGGGCGCCCCCAATGAAAGCGGAGCACACGGGGAAAGACCGCCGGGGGGCGACATGCGGCGGCGGGAGAGGAAAGGAAGCGAGGCATACGGGGAGACAAAAGCATTGAATGACAATGAGACCGGACCGTGCTCAGTCTGCTCCAGGCTATAGCATGCGGTGTGCGGCCCGCCCAAGGTTGGCACGGGTGACCTGGGTGAGACACACGAGCTCGTCGCCCTCCGTATGGCCCGGATTGGACTCTAGAAAAAACGACACGTTTGGGTCTTGACGGCGACGTTCTGTGGGCGGGGCAACGCCGTCGCGGAGGGGAGTGGGATGATTGAGGCGAACGACGCCGTCATCCGGATCATACGTTTCCGGATATCGAGCCGTGGCGAGGGTGTCGAGGATGCGTTGCTGTTTGGGGGGCGTGGGGGTTTCGTGGGTAGGATAGAACGCATCGAAGAAAACAGGGAGGAATCGATAGGTCTTGTAGCCGGCGCTTAGAAGAAGCCAGTAGACACGGTCGTGGGGCGTGTCGTCGCTCCATTGTAAGGCGAGGGTGAGCCACGATTTCAAGAGGGCGAATGTTCCCCAGCACACCGGCTCAATAATGGTGTCGCCCGAGAAAATGCCGACGACTTCTTGGCCGTCCACCGTCACCGAAAACCGCTTCATGGTGGAAAAGCCGCGGATTCGCGTCTCGTCGTCGCGGAGCAGGATGACCTTCTCTTTTTCGTCGAGATCGGTCTTGAACTGCTCAGGAGACACGTTCTCGTAGTACTCGTTCATGAGCGACCGCATGGCGGACCGCTCGGTGGTAGAAAGCCCCTCGACGTTCCGGATCGTTCCGGTAAGATTGATGTCCTCGTCAGAGGGTGGCGAGTTCGAGGGCGGGTGGTCGGTTGTCGAGGGCGGGGTGTTGGGAAGGGTCATCAGTCCAGTGTGTGGTATAAAGAGTACTACGGTAGGAAAGGTGGGGGTAGACGCGGGCGGCATTCAGGAGGGGATCGCCCTCCGCACCCCCCACGAATAGGAAGGTAGCGTCCGTTTGTGCAGCTCGCTGGTAGGCAGCCTCCAGGAGGGCCCCGTATGCATCCTCGTGACCGGAGGCCGTGTAGGTCATGCTGGTGTAGAGTCCCCGAACCGGATCGCCGCGCGCCGGAAGCGGTTGGGCGCCGGCTGCACGCAGGCCAACGTTGACAACGGGACGCGTCCAGCGCAGGTGAGACTGGTAGTCCTGGACGACGGTCTGCTTGTGCCCGGACACGTCCCAGAGTCCCATTGTGCCGACGATCTCCCCGTTGCGGTGGGCTACGAAGAGGTTGTCGGAATCGAAGCCGAGGAAGGAGTCCGATTCCAAGTCGGCCGCCCGATATACGGGGGAGAAGGGGCGATCGCGTCCCGCCTCGCGCAGAAAAGCGGCGACGGCGTCGAGGTCCTCCGGCGCGCGGGTCACGGTCACATTCGTCGGACCCGTGGGACGCCGCAGCCGCCAACTGCGCAGGACGATCGCAAGAGTGTACAGGTCGGTGAGCGGACGAAACTGCGGAATGGCGCCGGAAGACCGCTTCACGAGCTGAATCCGAGCGGCCCGGTTCCCGGCTGTAATTGTCGAATAGCCGTGAGGCGCAGGGTCCTCTTTGCGCCACTGCCGAATGCGTTGACAGAGAGGCTCAATAAGCCATTCCCCGCGGTACTCCGGATCAACGCGCAGCTGGCTAAGGTACTCGACCGGTCTGGGCTCACCGTCCACAAACGCCCGACGCAGACTACGGCAGCCCAGGGCCACGACCTGCTCAGGGGCATCGACGGGACGGCCCACCGCAACTCTCGTGTGACGACCCATCGCCTTGAGACTGCGGAAAAAGCTCGGTTCCCGCTCATAGCGAATGGTCATGTCGCCGGGCATGGGGGTACGGCGGAGCAACCGACGGATCGCAGCGTCGTCGTCGGGAGTGGCGTCCTCGATACGAACCGACGATTGTGTGTCGGCGGCAGAATGCGGGGAGCGACTGACATTCGACATACCGGTCCGGTCCTTTTCTGCTTGGAAGCGCTTCTAACAATCCCCAATAAACACAGGTGCCCCCATTCGATGTGATCGTATATTTGCCTAAGTTATGAGATTACCAATTAAGGTTTTTCCCATTCGGAAAAAAGAAAATATTCTCCGTAAGATGATGACACTTAAAAAACAGAATCAGATACCTTATTTGTAAAATAAGACTAGATTCACTTCTTAGGTTAATAATAGCCACTGTGCGATGTCCAGCTACTGGGAATGGGTGGGGGAACGGATTTCAGCAGTGACATTCCCCTGAGTCCAGCGACGGGTCAACCGTCATAGTGACTTGCCTCCGCACAGGACGGGCACAGGCGGCTTCTCGGAATGACAGAGCGTATGCCGTCGGGGATTGGGGAGTGCGCCTCTGGGAGAGAAGAGGACGGAAGAGGCGTGTGGAAGAGTTGAAAAGACGGCACACTCACACCGAATCCGGTTGATTCGTTCAGGGTTGCGGTTCCTGATCCGATCTACCTGGCCACCAGTGATGCAGGGTCAGCGTCCGGATGCGCCTCCCGAAGCGTCTTTACCGTCGCAGAGAGCTTATTTTTTAAAGCGGCCTGTTTTTCAGCAGAGGCCGCCTCGTGCCGTCGGCACGGACGTTGAGGTGCAGGGCCGAGGCGCCGCAGGTACTCCCAGCCACGCTGGTTGGGAACGGGGGTTCGACCGGTAGCCGACTCGATCCAGCGGGTGACCTTCGGGCCGCTCCAGGGCTCCCCATCCGGGACGGTTCCCTGATCCAAGAGATCGGCAGGCTCTTTTTGCTGGGCAGGAGAGAGCACCGGCTTGCTGCCGGGAGGGTCCCGGCAACGGTGCCTGATCGCCTCCGGCCCCTCTTCGCCGTAGTGAGGCACGGTCTCACAAATCCACGTCTCCGAATACCCCAAGGCCGCACGGATTTCATGGGCCGACCCGCTTCACGGTAGCGCCGGTAGAGCTCGGTAGAGCTCTTCGGTGGGCAGGTGCGTTTCCACAGCAAGAAAGTAGGACCTCGGTCTCCCTCAGAGGAATGCAGATGAGAACTCCCCTGAGACGCTCAGCCCCGAACTTTGCTCCCGGAGTTGGTATTATGTCTCTTGTGGCAGGAGAGGGGAGGTCGTTCGGCTCAAATGGAAAAGTGCTTTTGGGCGCCCCAAGGCCCTTTGAAGGCTCCGGTTGGGGATCCCGACGGGACAGACACGTACCCCGACTTCGTTCCAGAGGACGCCAGAGAGGTCCCCCGGCGGTTTCGGCGGGAGTGTGCCGACGGGGGGGAGGGATAGAGCGGGACTCCGTTTGCTGAATGTGGGGGGGAGGCAGGGGACCGCACAGAACGCCCACATGCGTACGTTTTCCAACACGTACGAGGGCATCGAGGACACAGAACACCACCGGGCGGGAACGCTGCGCCCGCAGGCCGGACAGTGTTTACCCGTTCAGCTGCTCCACGAGGAGGGTTCGGGCCACTTCGGGATTGGCGGAGCCGTTGGTGGCCTCCATCACTTTCCCCATGAAGAAGCCGAGGAGGCCGTCCTTGCCGTTGCGATAGCGCTCCACCTCGTCGGGATGCGCGTCCAGGACGTCGTCCACGACGCCTTCGAGGGTCTCGGTGTCGTCCACCTGTCGGAGGTCGCGGGCCTCAACAATGACGTCCGGATGCTCGCCCGTTTTCAGCATCGCCTCAAAGACAATGTCGGCCCCGCGGGTGGTAATCTCGTCGGTGTCCACGAGGCGGACGAGCGCAGCAAACTGCGCGGCGTCGAAAGGAAGGTCTTCGACGCTCCGGTCCTTGAGGGCCGCGAGCAACTCATTCACGATCCAGTTGGCGATGGCGCGCGGCTGGTTGTAGGTCTCGACGGCAGTCTCGAAAAAGCCGGCCAGGGCGTCGTCGCCGGCGATCGTTGCGGCATCCTGGCGCGAGAGATTTCCGGCCTTTCGGTAGCGGCTGAACCGTGTCCGCTGGTCGTCGGAGAGAAGGTCCACGGGGTCGGTCTTCCCCTCCAGAGAGCGCTGGCGCTGTTCCTTTTTCGCCTTCTCCTTCTCGCGACGCCGTTCCTCGATCTCCTCGCGGGACAGCCCGGCGTCGGATTCTCCCCAGGCGTCGCGGAGGGGAACAATCTGGTTGAACACGAGGTCGTCGGCGGTGGAGTCCTCGGGGTCCGTCCAGTAGTACCCTTTCCGGACGAACTGGTAGCGCGTCTCATCGGAGGCGTCGGCCGCCGCCGGTTCGAGGACGCCTTTCTGGACGGTGAGGGAGTCCGGATTCAGATGCTCAGTGAAGTGGGCGTCGCCGGCTCGGGGATTGGAAACGTCGAAGAGGCGGTCGTACACGCGTGCCTCGAACGGCACGCCGTGGTCGGCCGACACCCAGTGGATCGAGCCTTCGGGCGAAGCGTCCCGACGGTTGTCGGGAGCCGTCCCGCCGCGCGTCTCGGGGTCGATGGTCCCGCGCAGCTCGACGACGGTGCCGTCGTCGTCCCTAATGACCTCCTCGCAGGTGAAGAAGTAGCCGTTCAGGAGTCGCACTTCGCGGCCCGGGGCCAGCCGAATGAAGTCGTCGGGCGGATCTTCGCGGAAGTCCTCCCGCTCAATGTACAGTTCCCGAGTGAAGGGGACCTCGCGCGTCTCGTCCTTGTCGATGTCGCGGGGCCAGTGATTCGCCTCCAGCCACTCCGTGTGATCCGCGTCGACGTTCGTAACGACCACTTTGAGGGGATCCAGCACGGCCATCACGCGCGGGGCCCGGGCGTTGAGGTCGTCGCGCAGGGCGTGCTCGAACTGGCCCATCTGCACGCGGCTCTGGGACCGCGTCACGCCCACGCTCCGGCAGAACGACCGCACGGCACTTGGCGGCACGCCGCGGCGTCGCAGGCCTGCGATGGTGGGGAGGCGCGGATCGTCCCAGCCGCTCACGTAGTCCTCCTCCACCAGATGAAGCAGCCGGCGCTTGCTCATCACCGTGTAGTCGAGGGTGCAGAGGGAGTGGGTGATGTCCTCGATGGCGTCTTCCAGCGGGTGAGCAAAGTCGTACATCGGGTAGATGCACCAGTCGTCCCCCTGCCGGTAGTGGGAGGCGTGTTTGATGCGGAAGAGGAGGGGATCCCGCATAATCATGTGCGGCGAGCTCATATCAATTTTGGCCCGCAGTACGTGCTCGCCGTCCTCAAACTCCCCGGCCTTCATCTTCCGAAAGAGCTCCAGGTTCTCCTCAATTGGGCGGTCGCGGTAGGGCG
>CAYOWD010000221.1:0-7260 GCA_964407535.1 uncultured Salinivenus sp.
CCGTGCTACCGGCGTGAGAGGCCGGCGTCCTAGACCAGGCTAGACGAACGCGGCGTGTCATTTAATGCGGAAAGTCCAACATGAGGACGGGGGGGAGGTTTCACCGTTCATCGAAATTCTACCTCTGTTCCAGACGTTCTTAGTCTGGGGGCATCTGGACCGAGATTTTGTGGAGGCATAGAAACACCTCCTAGCGGGGGGCGTGCATCCACCGGATATTACAAAACGGGCCGATCTCCCTTTGAGGAGAGATTGCCTTGATTCTTTCTGTGTCTGCGTCGCGTCTTTGGCCCCTTGTGACCTGGGCGCTCGCAGTCCTCAGATTCATCGACAGATTCTTTTATCCCTCGCATATGTATATGTCTCGTTCGCTTCGTCGGGTGTTCAGCCTGTTCGTTTTTGCCTCCATGCTTGTACTCGCAGGATGCGGGGGGTCCGGCTCTTCGGAGAGCGGGACGGAAAACGGAGGGGACGGAGTTCCGTACGCCCTCGGAGAGTCCCTGTCCGATACGACCATAGCGGTGGTTGTGTCGTCGGAGTACGGATCGGACACCCTTTCGACCCAGCAGTACAACCGGCAAATCCAGATGCGTACCCAGCGGTTGTCGCCCGACCAGCGGTCGACGGATACGTTGCAATCCATCCATCGGGACCTCGTTGAGCGCTTTGTAGAAGGACACGTCATGCGGGGGAAGGCAAAAAGCGAGGATCTCGACGTTGATCCCGCGAAGGTGGACCAGCGACTGCAGAAGATTAAGCAGAAGTATCAGAGCGAAGAGCAGCTCAAGAAGCGGTTGGCCCAAAACAACATGACCATTGATTCGCTGCGCTCACTTATTGCGAATCGGCTCCAGACGCAGGCCCTCCAGCAGCAGATGGCCGACAAGGCCGAAGACCCGACGGCCGAAGAGGTGAAGGCGTATAGTGAGGAAAACATGCGGATTCGGGCGCAGCACATCCTCCTGCGCGCCGGGGAGAATGCGTCGCAGGCGAAGAAGGACTCGGCCCGCGAAGCGGCTGCGGCCCTCATCGACAGTGCCAAGGCAGGGGGCGATTTTGCGGAACTTGCGCGTCGCCATAGCGAAGGTCCTTCCGCCAAGAAGGGAGGAGACCTCGGCTTCTTTACGCGGGATCAGATGGTCGATTCCTTTTCGGAGGCCGCATTTGCGCTTGCCGACTCCGGAGATGTGGCCCCTGAACCTGTTGAAACCCGCTTTGGGTACCACGTCATCCGTCTTACGAATGCGGGCGAACCGATGGATACGACGAAGGCGCGCCGACAGCTCACCCAGGAGCGGCGGAAAACAGCGTTCGATGAGGAACTGCAGAAGCTTCTGCAGGACGCCACCGTTCGGGTGAGCGATGTCGTGAAGGCAGGATTTGGCAAGGAGGAGTAAAACAACTGCCGGGGTATTGAGCGACGCGGTCGCGCAGACCGGGACGCGTTTACCGAGCGTGATGCCGTCGCTTTGATTCGATTGCCGGGCCAAAAGAGCGCCCGTCGAATAGAGAGTGTACTTCAGCGCCGTCCTCGACCTTTCGGGGGCGGCGTTTGGTATGGAAGGGGGGCGTGCAGATGCCTGTCTTCGGCCAGTACGGATGTGTCCCCCTGGCCCGTTTGGCGTGACGGGCGATCGAGGAAGACGACCTCCGGTGTGTTCGGGGGAGGGATGCTAGTGTAACGGGGTGCAAGTCCTTCGGCAGTTGGCGAAAGCAATCCTTCCGGCTCAAGTGCTTTTCCGAGCTCTGGACGCCGGATTTCTTCACATGCGGGGCTGACAGGAGAAGACGTGTCTGCCGAAAGACTTCCGACTTGAAGCACTAGTCGTCGTCCCTACGCATTGCAACGTGGGGCATGCCGGCTTCTTCGAAAGAAGGGCCGATGGCGGTAAAGCCCAGGTGTTCGTACCAGTCCGTCAGGTGTTCTTGCGCGTGGACGAGGAAGGTATCGAAGCCGGCCCGACGCGCATCGTCGATGAGGGCTCGTACGAGAGCGGTTCCGTATCCTTGCTCCCGGTACGCTGGAAGGACGGCGATCCGCTCCAGTTTAGCGAGAATCTCTTCATTGTGCGGAACGGCACGCCAGCGCGCCGTGGCGACGGGTGTTCCCTCGACCCGGCCCAGCACATGGCGACTCTTCTGATCGTGCCCGTCCCATTCCTCGTCCGGGGCACAGCCCTGCTCCTCCACGAAGACCTGCCGCCGGATGTCGCGAGCGGCCTGCAAGTCGTCCTCGTTCCGAACGGGGGTGATTGTCATCGTACTGCGGGATTGGGAGCACATCACGGGACCATCCTAAACACGGCACGGGGGCAATTGATGCGCGCCGTCCACGCTCGCCCCTCTCGATGCGAACCTGATTCCACCGCCTTGCGTTTACGAGGTGATCTCCTCAGAAAAAACAGATGGACCGATGAGTACAGCCGTCGCTCAACGCCGCTCAACCGTCGAACGCCGCATGACCGTCGAGGAGTATTTGGAGGAGGACGCCGCCCTCGACCAGGGCCGATACGAGTACCTCGACGGTCACGTATGGCTCCTCGCTGGAGCCACGCCCGAACACAACTTGGTTAAGGATGGAATTCAGGGAGAGATCTACTCCGAACTTCGTCCCCGTGGATGTCGCAGTTTCACGTCCGACCAGCGCGTCAAGATTAGCGAGACCCGCTACGTGTATCCCGACGTGGTGGTGCTGTGCGGTTCGCCCGAATACACCGACGAGTCCCCGCCGTCGCTCGTGAATCCGGAGCTGCTCGTGGAGGTCACCTCCGAGTCCACGTCCGACCGCGACCATCAGGACAAGCTGGAGGCCTACTTGCAGCTCGACTCCCTTCAAGAGTACTGGATCGCCTCCCCCTCGACCCCCATCATCACACAGTACGTCCAGCGCGGGGACGAGTGGATTGTGCGCTCAGTGGCGGGGCGCGACGCCGTGCTTCATTGCGAGTCCCTGGAGCTCGATCTTGCGCTCGATGCCGTCTACGATCTCGTCGAGACGGAGAACGATGCGGAAGAGGCGTCGTCTTCTCCCGAGGAGGAGGGATAGCAGGCTCTACGTTTTCGCCTCCGCCTCACGGGCAGAAACCAATCCTTCCGTCTCCCGGTTCGACGGGTACGCAACGGGTTTTGCCACAGTCTCTTCCCTACGATGGACACGCTCGAAAACAGTGTCGCCGACAGTGAAATTCAGGTCTTCAACCTGGCCGATCTCTGGGATGATCGGTCCGTGACGGAGGTCGACATCAGCCAGTTTCTGGTGGAGGGCCTCATGCTGAAAGAAAAGGAATTTCGCGATGGGGTCAGTGAGTACGATTGGACCCAGCACGAGGGGGAGCACGTGGCGCTCTACTGCTCGACGGATGCCATTATTCCGACCTGGGCGTACATGCTCATCGCGTCGAAGCTGAAGGACGGGGCGGCCTCCACGACCCTGGGCCGGGCGGACGATCTGAGGCGCGAGTACTACGTGCAGGCGCTTAACGATGTCGACTGGTCGGCCTTCGCGGATCGGCCCGTCGTCATCAAGGGGTGTGGAAGTGAGGGGGTCCCCGAGATGGCCTACGCACGGGCCACGCAGAAGCTGCAGGAGGTGGCCCGCAAGCTCATGTACGGCGAGCCCTGCTCGTCCGTCCCGCTTTGGCGTCGGCCCAACGAGGAGACCTCCGCGCCGGACGACGAGGCGGAGGCCGTAGGAGTAGATGCAGATCTCCCATCGCCGGATGCATCGTGAGGGCATTCGGCGAGGAAGGACAGCGTGTCGCAGTTCGTCTCGGCCCATCTCCCACTTGTAGCATATCTTCCGTGATGTCGGACCAATGGACTGCTCGTCTCACGGGCGGGTTGGCGGCCATCCTGGAATGGGTGGAGCAGAATCGAGGCTACCGATGGGCGCGTCTGTTTCTCCATCGGCACGAGCATGCCATACCCCCCACTCTCTTCTTAGGGGGGGTAGGGTGGGACGCAATGACGCTGAAACGCATTGACGCCCTGTTCGACAACCTCATCCTGGGCGTCTATCTGCTGCTCTTCGGCGCGTTTATCGTCCTAACGACACTCGCCCGCAACGGCGTAGCGCTACCTCGCCCCCTCCGTAAGCTCAACACGTGGTCGCCGAGTGTCATCCAGTTCCTCGCGGGTGGGCTCTTTAGTGCCTACGTGATCTATTACACCCGCAGTGCATCGTTCAGTGAAGCCTCGCTCTTTTTGCTCGTGCTGGTGGCGCTTCTCGTTGCCAACGAGGTGATCTGGGAGCGGATCTGGAGCTCGTATCTCCTGCTGGGGATCTACTTTCTGGCCGTCTTCTGTTATCTCACGTTTTTCCTCCCCACGGTGCTCGGCACCATGGGCATTGAGGTCTTTCTCGGCAGCGGCCTCCTCAGCGCGGGCATCGTGATCGCCATCATTTTCTATCTCAACACCCACAATGTTTTCGGAACCCCGAGACAGTTCTGGGGGGCCGTTGGGATTGTGGGGGGGCTCTTCGGGTTCGTCGTTCTCTTCTACGTCAACCACTGGATTCCCCCGGTTCCACTGGCGCTTCAGGAGGGGGGCATCTATCACGATGTGAAGCGGCAGGGGGACGCCTACGTGATGCGGTACCAGTCGCCGCCCTGGTACCGGCCGTGGCAGACCGACGACGATCCCTTCCACTACACCAGGGCCGATACGGTATACTGCTTTACGTCCGTCTTTGCGCCGACGGCCCTCCAGACCGACATCTATCATCACTGGCAGTATTACGATTCGAAGCAGGAAGCCTGGGTGGATACGGATCGGATTGGGTATAAGCTGATCGGGGGACGACAGGGCGGGTTCCGGGGATTCACCTTCAAGAACAACGTGCGGCTCGGCACGTGGCGGGTCACGGTGGAGACGGCCGACGGGCGTCCGATCGGACGAGTGCAGTTTGAGGTGGTGTCCGGGAACTCGGAGGCTTCTCCGACCTACACCGAGCGGCGGTCCGAGTAGCATGATGATTTCGGAACGAGGAGGCGTACTCCACGAACTTGTCCGGAGCTGATCCGTGCCTTTGGCCCATCCTCCTCCACCTGTATCGTGCTGGTCGGATTTACGCGTATCGGCTTGTTTTTGTGATGGAGCTTTCGGATCCCACCCTTCTGACCTGGGCCTTCGTTGTCGGCGGTGTGTTGCTGATGGCACTGGAAACAGTCATCCCGGGAGGCGTGGCCGGATTTCTCGGTCTCGGGGGGCTTGTGGTTGCCGGCGTGCGGGCGATGGGATGGTTGGTAGATCCCTGGACGGCGTTCATCACCTGGGCGTTTCTGTCGGTGGGGTTCACCATTGCGTTGCGGCCCCTTGCCATGCGCTTCGTGCAGGGCGACGTGTCTCTGTCGTTGACCAACGAGGACGCGGAGGCGATGGGAGAGGTGGTGACAGTGCTGGAGACGGTGGGCGAAGAAGAGGCGGGGCGGATCCGACACCGAGGATCGAGCTGGTCGGCCCGGTCGGTGGAAGGCACGTTGCCCGAAGGGGCGAAGGTGCGACTGCTCTACCGCGACAACCTCACGTGGATTGTAGAGCCGGCGGACGACGCGGATCTGGATCAGGAACTGTCCGACGCGACCGATGGGCGGCTGCCGGATGCGGATTCGTCGGCCGCGTCCGGGTTGGACTATGATCCGTCGGCGCCGGGGAATGAGTAGGGAGAAAGGTTGGGAGGTGAGAAAATGGGAAGGTTGAAGGCCCGGGAGGGGGGAGGCGAAGCCCAGCAATTGCACCTTGCTTCTTGGGAATTCGGTAGCAGTGTACACCGCCCCCGTACGTTCCTCAGTGTGGGGGGCACAGACGGAGGAGAACAGCGGAGGCGCCGTTCCGCATCAACCTATTTTGAACGACGATTGTCCGGTCCTTATGTGGACGCTGTTGTTGCTCGTACTTGCCGTCGCCTTCTTCGTGGTCTACCACACCTTTATCATCGTGGAGATGCGGGAGGAGGTGATTCTGGAGCGATTCGGGAAGTATCACGACACCCTCGCGCCCGGCTTTCATTTCGTCCTTCCTTTCATTGACCGGGTGGCGTACCGGCAGGAGACGCGCGAGCAGGTCCTCGACGTGCCGCACCAGACCTGCATCACGAAGGACAACATTGAGGTGGAGGTGGACGGCCTCGTGTATCTGAAGGTGATGGATTCGTACAAGGCCAGCTACGGCATCAACGATTACCGCCTGGCCGCGGTCAATCTGGCGCAGACCACGATGCGGAGCGAGGTGGGGAAGATTACGCTGGACGATACGTTCAGCGAGCGGGACGCGATGAACGAGGCCATCGTGGAGGAGCTGGACAAGGCGTCGGATCCGTGGGGAGTGAAGGTCATGCGCTACGAGCTTAAGGACATTCAGCCGGCGCAGGACATCGTGCGCACCATGGAGAAGCAGATGGAGGCGGAGCGGGAAAAGCGCGCCGAGATTACGGAGTCGAGTGGGGAGCGCGATGCTCGGATCAATGTGTCGGAGGGGGAGCGGCAGGAGTCGATTCTGATGTCGGAGGGGCGGCGGCAGGCCCGCATCAATGAGGCGGAGGGCGATGCCCGGGAGATGGAGCTGATTGCGGAGGCGACGGCCAACGGCATTGAGCGCGTGGCGGATGCCATTTCGCAGCCCGGGGGCTCGCTGGCGGTCAAAATGCGACTGACAGAGCAGTTCGTCGACCGGCTGGGTGAGGTCATTGACGGGGCCAATGTGAGCGTACTGCCGATGGAGGCGGCGAATCTGCGGTCGTTCTTTGAGGGGGCGTCGGAAGTGACCGACTCCGTCCGAAAGTCGTAGGCGCCGTTCGCTCGCCTTGCCGGCTGAGGCCGTTGGGGGAGATTCTGGAGGCATGGATACTTTGGAAGCGTGGGGGCTTTGGAGGCGTGGATGCTCTAGACGGAGGCAAATCGATGGGGCCTCCATGCGTCCAGGCTTCCATGCATTTCAGATCCCTCTTTTTCTTTGGCATTCACGGGTGACCATGTACCCATACTCACGAACTCAGCACTGCCGACACTGCTATGGAACTGTTCACCGCCCTCAACAACGCCAGTCTCGGCATTCTGGCCCTGCTGGCCCTGTACATTGCCTACAAGTTTTTGCGGGCCGTTCGGTTTGTGCCGCAACAGAGTGCCTACGTCGTCGAACGGCTGGGCAACTATCACAAGACCCTAGAGGCGGGCTTTCACGCGCTCGTTCCGTTTCTCGACAAGGTCAAGTACACGCACGATCTGCGGGAGCAGGCCATTCCCGTCGAGCCGCAGGAGTGCT
>CAYOWD010000222.1:0-7206 GCA_964407535.1 uncultured Salinivenus sp.
GGACTCCTGCTGCTCCTCATTGCCGCCGGTGTATTCTATGCTGTAGCCGGACGGCAGCTCCTGCTCGCGGTACGACGACAACTCGTCTTTGACCCGGTCGAGCACGTCGGGGCCGTTGAAGCCCGGCGCCGCATCGCCCGTGACGGTCACCACCCGATCCTGCTCGATGCGCGTGATGGAGCCGAAGCCGGTGCTCTCCCGGATGGTCGCCACCGAGGTGATGGGAATCTGTTGGCCGCGGGGATTCGTGACGGTGAGATTGCCCAGGCCGTCAATGCTCGTTCGGTCGGCCTTGCGGAGACGGACGGTGATGTCGTACTCGTCCTCCCCGCTGCGGTAGGTATCGGCCTCGGTGCCCTGAATGGCCGAGCGCACTGTCTGCGCAATCCGCTGGGTGGAAAGGCCGTACCGAGCGGCCTGCTCACGGTCCACGTCCACCTGCACCTCGGGCCGTCCCGTGTCCAGATTGTCGCCGATGTCGACCAGGCCGGGAATCGTGCCGTTCTGGGCCGCCGTCGTGAGACGCGACTTTACGTCTTTCGAAATCTCGACGATCCGGTCGAAGTCGTCGCCCGAAATCTCAATGTTGACCGGCGGGCCGGTGGGGGGACCCTGCTCCTGCTTCGTGAACTCGATCTCGGTGCCCGGAATGCCCTGGAGCTGGGCGCGCAGCTTTTCGAGGGTATAGGTGGACGACTCGGGCCGCTCGGCGTAATCGACCATGTTGAGCGAGACGCGCGAGCGCTCCGGCTGTTGCGCCCCGCCGCCGAACTGGGAGTCGCCGCCCACGCCCACGTTGATGAGCATGTTTTCGATGTTGGCCTCCGACTTCGGGTTCTTCTCCAGGAGGGCCAGAATGCGGTCTTCGATGGTCTGGGCAATGCGGTTGGAGGTCTCGACGTTGGTCCCGATCGGCGCCTCCGCGTTGATTTGCACCCGGTTGGGATCCGTGTCGGGGAAGAAGGCCTGACCGGTGGGCGCCAGGCCGTACAGTCCCCCAATGAGCATAAAGCTGCCCAGCGATCCAGTCAGCAGGAGGGCGCGGGTGTCGGTGAGGAAGAGCCATTCGCGTGTGTTCAGCAACGCCCCAATGCCGCCCACGAGGAGGACGAGGCCCGGTCCGGCCGCCAGGCGGGCCGCCGTGTCGAGCGTCAGGTCGCCGGTCGCATAGTTGACGCCGAGAATTGCGCCCATAAACAGCAGCAATCCGCCGCCGATCTTCACGCTCGTCCATCCGCTCAGATAAATGCCCTCCAGGGTGTGCAGGAGGATGCCAATCGCCCCGACGGCGAGCAACACGAGGCCGGGCCCGTACAAAATCATGCCCGCGGGATAGGCCTGCACGGCGGCCCACACGCCGTCCGCCTCCGGCCCGCCGAGCGTGCTGCTGATGGTGCCGGACGCCGAGCCGGAGAGGAAACCAATGAGCTCGCCCCCCGCAATGGCCGCTATGCCGACCACGAGCATCACCAGCGCCCCAGTGTTGCGCAGAAGCGCGTACGGCCCCGTATAGTCGCGCTGCAGCATCCGCTCCAGGTAGGACCGATACCAGGAGATCAGGCGGGGCAGTTGATGGTCCGCAAAGTGATCGCCGATCGGCGCCATCACGTACCGATGGAGGAGATAGAGCACCGGTACGGCGATCGCCACCACGACCAGCGTTTTCCAGTTGGCGAGCCCAAGCGTGAGGCCGAGTAGCAGAATGCCTCCGGCCCCGGCATACCGGATCCCCGCCGGCCACGAGTCTCCCTTCGCATCGGCTTCTCCTTTGGCCTGTACGAAGAACCCCGTTACGACGGGATTGATGACGAGGGCGACGAACAGCGAGCTGGCGAGCGTAATGATGAGCGTAAGCGGCAGATAGCTCATAAACTCCCCGATGAGCCCCGGCCACAGGAGCATGGGGGCAAACGCGGAGAGCGTCGTCGCCGTGGCCGCCACCACGGGCCCGCCCACCTCCGCCGTCCCGAGCCGCGCCGCCTCCCAACGCGAATAGCCTTCCTCCTTAAAGCGGTAAATGTTTTCAATCACCACCACCGCGTTGTCCACCAGCATGCCCAGGGCAATGATGAGCGAGAAGAGAATAATGAAGTTCAGCGTGTACCCGAGGCCCTGAAAGACCAGAAAGGTCGTAAACATGGACAACGGAATGGCAATCCCCACCAGCGTGGCGTTGCGCACCCCCAGGAAGAAGAGCAGGACCGCAATGACGAAAATCAGGCCGCTGATGATGTTGTTCTCCAGGTCCGTCACCAGATTCTGGACGTTTTCGCTCTCATCCCCGGTGATGAGCACCTCCGTCCCACTCGGAAAAGCAAAGTCGTCGATGGTCGACTTCACCGCGTCGGACGTTTCCAGAATGTTGGCCCCGGGCCGCTTCTTGACGTTGAGCGAAATCACCTGATTCGTCTGCCGCTTCGCCTCGGACACCGGCACTGGATCGCCGTCGGCGTTCTCGCGCTTCAGCACCCGCAGGCGGGAGTACGACGAGCGGTCCTTGAAGCCGAAGACCACATCCGCCACGTCCCGCACGTGGACGGTGCGCCCGTTCGGCGTCGTCTTCACCACCAGCTTCTCAATCTGCTCGGCAGGATCGTCGAACTGCCCGTCCACACGCACCAGATAGTTGAGCCGGTCGATGTCAATCGATCCCCCCGGAATGTTGGTGTTTTCTTCCTGAATGGTGCGGGTGAGGTCCGCAAACGACACGTTGTGCGTCTTGAGGGCCGACAGGTCCGCGTTCACCTGCACCTCGCGCGTGAGGCCGCCGATCAAGTTCGCCTCCAGCACGCTCGAAATGCCTTCCAGGTCGTCCTGCAAATCCTCGGCCACCTCCTTGAGCCGGGCCAGCGAGTACGACCCGGCCAGATTGACGGTCATGATCGGAAACTCGTCGGTGTTGATCTCGTCGACGAGCGGCTCCTCCACCGCGTCGGGCAGGTCCGGCTGCGCACGGTCCACCGACCGATTGACCTCCTGATACGCCTTGTCGGTCTCGACGTCGGGCGTAAACTCGACTACGATCGTCGACACGCCCTCCGACGACGTGGAACGCAATTCGTCGATGCCGTTGATGGATCCGATCTCCTGCTCGATGACCTGCGTGACGGTCGACTCCACGTCGCTCGGGCTGGCCCCCGGATAGATGGAGGTCACCACGATCTGGGGAAATTCGATTGAGGGCTGCGACTCCTTCGGAATGGTGAGGTAACTCGCAAGCCCCCCAACCGCCAGAAGCAGGGTAAAGACGGCCACGGCCGTCCGGTACTCGATGGAAAGGTTGGTAATCGTCATCGGCGGAAGCGTTGGGCGTTATGGGGTGCGCGTCTAGCGTTGGCGCGTTGTGCGTTGGGGAGTGGGGAGCTTGCGTTGGCACGTTGAACGTCGAACGGATGCTACGCCATGCGCAATACGAGTCACGCATCACGAGTCACACGTTACTTCGCCGGAGGCGTAGGGAGCGATGGGTCCGCCTCGGAGGCCCCCGCGTCCGCAGGACGGTCATGCCGGGTTGACACCTCTAGCGGCGTGCCGGGCGACACGTTGTTCTGTCCCACCACAATAATTTCGTCCTCCGCCTCCAGGCCGGACGTAACCACGATCCGCCCCCCGGTTTCGGGGCCGAGGGTCACGTCGCGATTGCGAGCCACAGCGGTCGTATCCGACCGGTCTACCACGTAGACGTGTGTGCCGGTTTCGTCGCGGAGCACCGCCGTCCGCGGAATCACGAGGGCACTGTCGCGGACGGACCGCGTCACCCGCAGGGTCGTGCTCATCGACGGCTTGAGGGTGCCCTCCGGATTGTCGACCGTCGCCTCAATGGTAAAGGTGCGGCTCTCGGGATCAATCGTGTTGCCCACGAACGTGACGGTGGCCGTACGCACCCCGGCCCCGTACCGCCGGAAATCGAGTTGCACGGGCGTGCCCCGCCGGATGTCGTTGGCGTAGCGCTCCGGCACCCCCGCCGCCACCTTCACCCGTCGCGTGTTGACGAGGCGCACCACCTTCATGCCCGGCGCGGCCTGTTCCCCCACCTCGCCAAACCGTTCCTCCACCGTCCCGGCAAAAGGCGCCTCCACAATCGTGTTGGCAAGCCGCTTCCGGGCCTGTTGCAAGGAGGCCCGGGCCTGATTGCGCTCCGACCGCACCTGCTCAAATTCGAGCGCACTCACAATCGAATCCTGATACAGCGGCTTCTGCCGCTCGTAACGATCCTGCGCAAGCTCGTACTGCGCCTTCGCCTGCTCCACGGCCGCCGCGGCCTCCTCGGCGTCAATCTTGGCGACCGGCTGCCCCGACTGGACCTGCGCCCCGAGCTCCAATAGCATCGTGACGGGCCCGTTGGTCTGCGCCGACAGCGTGGCGTCGTCGATCGCCTCCACCGTCCCGGTGACTTCAATCACGTCCGTGAACGAGGTCGGCTCCAGCACAAGGGCCTCCACCCGCACCGTGGGCTCCGAGCGCGCCTCGGACGTCGACTCCGACGCTTCCCCGTCACTGCAGCCGCCCGTCATCGTGAGCAAACCGACTAGGGCAACGGTCCCCATCCAAAGCGAAACGGCGCGGATCGAAAGACGACGAACAACAGGCATCATGGAAAACAAGCGGCTCAGCGAAAACACGTGAGGCCTCAACGGACTCATCGGCGCGTCATGAGGTACGATTCGGAGGTCGGCGTCAGCGGCTGCCCGAGCGCGGTTTCCAGATCACTGCGGGCCACCAGGTAGTCGTGAATGGCCTGGAGGTAGTTGAGGCGACTCTGATCGAGCTGATCGGACGCCTCGCGCAACTCGATGGGACGCGACGCCCCCTCTTCCACCCGCTTCGACACGTGCTCGTAGTTCTGTTCGGCCCGGCGCACGGTCGTTTTCTGCGTCGCGATGCGCTCCCGCGCATTCTCCACGTCCCGGACGGCCCGCCGCACCTCTACCTTCACAGCATCTCGAAGCTGCTGCCGCTGCGTCTCGGCCCGCCGGCGCTCAATCTCGGCCTGCTGCACCCGCGCCGAGCGCTGAAAGCCGCTGAACAGATTCCAGGTCAGTTCGAGCCCGACGCTCAGATCCGGATTCCAGAAGTCACTGTCAAAGAAATCGCGCTGCTGCTCCCGGTAGTAGAACGGATCCGTTGGATCGTTGGGATTTTCCGTCTCGACCCGTGATCGATCGTCGGGCACGCGGCCACTGTAATTCAAATTCGCCACCGCCTGCACCCGCGGGAAGAATTCGGACCGGGACGCCTCTTTCTGAATGCCCCGCAACTCGACGTTCAGCTGCGCCCGCTTCAAATCGGGCCGATGTTCGAGCGCCTGCTCCACGGCCTTCGACATCGAGATCGTGCCCGTGGAAATGTGCTGCAGGCCGTCCTCTTTCTGTTTCTCAAGGCTGCCCTCAAGCTCAATCGGCGTTTCGGGCGACAGGCCGATGGTCCGCTTCAAGTTGTCCCGGGAAAGATCGGCGGCATTGCGGGCTTCAATCATCTGCGTGCGTGCGTTGGACAGCTCCACCTCGGCCCCGAGCCGCTGCGCCTTCGGCGTCACGCCCCGTCGCACCTGCTGCGACACCTCCCGGAAGGTTTCCTGTGCCCGGTCCACCCGCTGCGCTCGCACCCGCGCTTGCTCCCGCGCCAGCAGCGCCCGGTAGAAGGCCGTCACCACGTCGTTGGTCGTGGTCTGCACCTCTCGGTCCCGCGCCTGTCGACTCACCTCTTTGAACTGCTGGGAGCCCTTGACCGACGCAAAGGCCTGCTTGCTATAGATCGTTTGTGTCAACTGAAGACCCGCACGAAACTCGTTGTCGACACTGAACGGATTGTCGCCGCCCCCAAACGACACCCCCGCCTCCTCGATGCTGCGCTGCTGCCGTCGACGAAACTCCTCAAAGGAAATGGGATCGTCGCCCGCCAGCCGCTGCCGTTCGTTGAAGGCCAGCCACTCGGTTTCGTTGTTGCCGCCGATGAGATTCGCCGCGTCGCTGCCCGCAAAGGGATTGGCGGCGAGCACGTTGCGGGTGTAACTGCTCGTGAGGTCGAGGGACGGATACAAGTTCCCCCACGCCTCGCGGACGCGCTCGCCGCCCTCCTCCACGTCGAGCGCTGCGAGTTGCAGGTCGTGATTGGCCTCCAGGGCCGCCTGCACGGCCGCCTCCAGAGTGAGCACCCGCGGCTCTGCAGACGTTGAACGCACGGATGAGGAACGATCCTGCACCGGTTCCGACGACTGGGCCGGGCTGGAACGCGGACTGAATCCCGTTCCCGCTATGATCACTGCCCCCAGTACTGCAAGAAGGGTCGTCGACACGCGCATGAACAAGCCGATGGATTCACAAAAATAGCGGACGGCGCTCAAGAATGACTCTCTAGGCCATCGAACAGCAAGGTCACCAAAAAGTCGGCGCCCTGCTCCGGGTGCTGTACGTAAGAGGACTCCCCGTCTGCGTACGACGGACAATGGCGGTCCTTGAGGATCGAGTGCACCCCGAGGCTGCGAATGTTCGACAGAAACAACCGGGCCACCGACACGGGCGATAATGATCGGATCTCCCCCTGCTCGGCCGCCGCCTCAAGGACCGGGACGAGCGCCTCCATAAGCCGCTCGTGTTGCTCCTGCGAAAACTGCACGCGCTCCTCGTCCGTGCTCAACCCGAGACGATATCCTTCCTTGACGAGAACGAGGAAGAGATCCTGCCGATCGCGAATGATCTCGAAGTAGCGCGTCGCAAAGGTGTGAAACGCGTCGCGCAGGGACTGATCGTCGTCCCGCTCATCCTCAAAGACCGTATAGATGAGCGCTTCGAGTTCGCGATAGATGTCCTCGAACACGGCAAAGAGAAGCCCCTCTTTTCCGTTTTCGAAGTAATTGTAGATGGTGCCCTTGCCGAATTCGGCCCGCTCAGCAATCTCGTCGAGCGTAGCGTCGGCGTATCCGTTCTCGGCAAAGACAGCGCTGGCCGCCTCCCGCATGGCGGCCCGCCGCATGCGGCGCTCGCGCTCGCGGCGGGACAATGAAGCATCTTCAGAAGGAGACATAGGCAGAAAGCGCCCAACATGGACGCATCGTCAGAATGTGACTCGTCGTTCATTCTATGACCGCAACGTCACAACCTGACTATTCGTTCACCAGATAAGAGAAAGGTTTTGTCAAGCCTGGCTTCCTATACAGAATCCAACCGGCGATCGCAGGAAGAACGCCCTTTGAAACAGCATCTCACG
>CAYOWD010000223.1:0-7168 GCA_964407535.1 uncultured Salinivenus sp.
CTGGGACTCTCCTCTCTGTGATTCGATACCTCCTGGATACCAACATCGTCAGCGAGCCCGCCAAATCCGATCCTGCCAAACCCGTCTTGGACCGGCTTCGAGAAAGCGGTGGGGAGGTTGCTCTGCCCTCCGTGGCCTGGCATGAGCTCCTCTACGGCGCCCACCGGATGGAGGAGGGGAAGCGGCGATCATATCTGCTGGAGTATTTGGCGGAGGTGGTCCAGCCCTCCATGCCCATTCTTCCCTACGACGCGGCGGCGGCCCGGTGGCACGGCCGGGCCCGCGCTCTTTTGGAGAAGGAGGGCCTCTCCACGCCGTTTGCCGACGGGCAGATCGCAGGAATCGCAGGGGCGGAAACCCTCACGGTTGTCACCGAGAATACCGCCGACTTCGAGCCGTTCGCTAGCCTGGATGGGGGGATTCAGGTTGAAAACTGGTTTTCGAAGTAGGCCTCTTCTCTGTGAGGCCGAGGAACCGATCAGCGCCGGAATGCAATCAAAGGGGCGATTAGTTTTCGTTTTTCCGGCTACCCATGCCCAAAAATGATCAGAAGAGAGATGATCATGTCGATGGACATAAAAACCTGTGAGCAGAATGCTTGCCCAGGGACGAGCCGGTTTTCCTCACCGATGTGAGAAGTGGAAAAGAGGAAGAACAGCGGTTCTACAAGCGAACCTCAGCAGCGTCGCCGGAACTGGAAGGGAGGGAAATGTCGGCCTAAATTCGGAATCACTTTGAGGATCGTTGACCCGTGTCCGTTTCCTCGAATCAACTGCTCGCCCTCAAGACACCCCTTATTCCTCAAGGTCAAAATGCTCGGCGAGACGATCGAGCGTGAACCGGTTGCGGAGCTTGCACACGGTGTTTTGATTCGCAAACATGCCGGTCTCCCAAATGGCGTCTGACTGTGGACGCGTGTCAATCCAGCGGACGCCCACAAGGTACTCCGACTTTTCCGGATCGTCGGCGTTTTCATCCATCTCTTTTGCATCGAGGGGCGCTTCGAGAATGGGGACCGTCTCCCCATCCACGTCCACCGTAAACTCTGTGACGGGCACCACCTCGTCTTCAACCACCCCAACGCCGACGTATCCCGTCCCGGGCAGATTCACGAAAATGCGCGCTCCCTCAAAGAGCCGACTAAGCGTTCGGCTGTACCATTCGCCCTGACCGGCCGATACAAAGCCATAGTGACGAGCATCGGTCCACCGACGGTGATTCCCTTCTCCGAAGGAGACGTAGAAATCCCACTCATTCCAGGGCTCTTTCTTGCTTTTGACGCGAGACGCGTCGCTGGGGTCAACCTCCTCCGGGTCCATGAGCCAGGTCCGCGTCAGGTATTCCGCTCCATTATCCTGGAAGTGCCGAAAGAACACGGCGTTGATCGGAACGCCGTATGTTGAGGAGAGATAATCGATGATCCGTTCGGTGCTCGGATCAAGCTCGGAGGCGACGACGACAAGGTCGTGAGCGTCGTTGAGCGTTTCCGGAACCGGGGAGCTGAACCGATTCGCAAAGGCCTCCTCGAAGGCCGTGTCGGGATGGTGCTCTTCGTAGAGGGTAGTTACATCCTCGTACGACAGCCCCTCTACCCAGGAGGCATAATCGAGAACTTGGGCCACAACCTCCCGGGGCGTTCGATCCCGTTTGAGCTCGACGACCGTCAGATCTCCCTCGGAATCGATGCACAAGAGATCGATGCGGGTGCCGTGATCCGTGGAGACCTGGCGGCCGAGAATCATCAGGCCGCTATCCAGAATGGAGATGTCATCGTAAATGGCCGCTTCCAACTGGTCCTCACGATCAATAGAGGAGAAGGAAACGGGCTCAGGGGAGTCTCCGAGCCGCCATATGCTGAGTTCGATCGGCATTGCGTTCCGATAACTCTTGAAGAAAGAAATCGAAGGGACGGAAGAACGGATTGATCGGGCCGCCCGGAAGTGCTTTCTTTGGGGATGTGATGGACTCTCACTGCCACCTAGACGGGCATGATACGACTTCTTTCGCAGAGCGTCGAGGCCCTTCCGGACTCCATGGGCTTCCGGTCCGGCCAGAAGGGGGTTCACAACACCCGGACCATGATGTTCGAGGACCTGGCGGAACTGCTCGACGAATGCCCGCCGGACACTGAAAAGGAAACGTACCGGACGGCGGTGGTGGAAGAGAACCTTCTGGCAAAGAATACGGCGTCTACGCGGAAGTACAACTTCCAGCGCCTCTGTGAGCTCTATGGGCTCGACCCCGAGATCCCGCTGTTTCGCATCTTCCGGTGGCTTTGGGACCGGGGGGAGCGCGGCCGGCCCTTGCTCGCCCTGCTACTCGCCCTGGCCCGAGATCCCATTCTGCGCATCACGGCTAAGCCGGTACTGGATCTCGCCCTGGGAGATCGATTCGAAAAGAAAGCGGTACAGGAGGTCCTCCGAGCGGAGACGGGAGACCGGTTTAGTGAGACCAGCATCAAAAAGATCTCTCGGATGACGGGCTCCTCCTGGACGCAGGGCGGGCTCCTTGAGGGCCGGCGGAAGAAAACCCGCGTCCGGCCCGCGATCACGCCCTCGACGACGGCTTATGCACTGATCCTCGGGGTCCTCTGCGGCGTGCGGGGCGAACTCCTGTTCGATACGTTCTGGGCCCAGGTGCTCGACGCCCCGAATCACGAGCTCCACGAACAGGCCCAGGCCGCGTCTCGTCGGGGGCTCATCACCTACCGGAACGCGGGCGGCATCATTGAGGTGGACGTATCCAGCGCGCTCACCCCGGCCGAGCAGGAGGCCCTCGCCGAGACGTGAGGCCCATACGGATGAATACCGCCCCCCCTCGATGGAATTCCGTCTCCAGTCCGGCGTCTTTCTCTGTCTCCCCGTTCTTACGGCGTGCCCATGAGCAAAATTGACGACCTCCTCGACCGCTACGAGCAGAATGTAAGCCGCCCGTGGCGGCAACGCGTCGACGGTTCGCAACGCGTGTGGTTTGTGGTCTACCCGCCGGACTACGAGTGCGAGATCCGGGCGCGCATCGACGAGTTTCGAATGGCGACCACCCAGGCCGACCACGACTGGGTACGGTGCGACCTGACCACCGCCTTCCCGGAGTGGATGGCAGACCACGAAGAGCGAGAGGGCCATTTCGAATACCCCGCCGGGTTTGGCCTCATTACCCAGGACTTCCGCTCCGACCTTGCCGCTCGGATTCGCCGGACGCTCGATGACGCCGAGGCCGGCAGTGTGGTGGCCCTAACGGGCGTTGGTACACTTTTTGGGATTACCTACGTGTCCGACTTGATCGACGAGATTGAGTCGGCCATCCCCGGTCGTCTCGTGGTCTTCTTTCCCGGACGGCACGAAAACAACACCTATCGCCTCCTCGATGCCCGCGATGGGTGGGACTACCTGGCGATGCCGATCAAGGCATAGGCAGCCCCCGTTGGGACAGCCCCTTCTCCGTTCTTTGCGCAACTCAACGCCACTCCCGCATGCAGAATCGCGAGGTCTACGAACAGGACCCGAAAGAATTTCAGCTTCTCAACAACGGGGTCGCCAAGGTCCGCGACGCCGATTCCTCGGAAGAGCTCGAAACGCTCCGCTTTGAGCTGAAGACCTTCATCTGTGAGGGCCAGTACGAGAAGGGGCTCGTCCGCCTGTTGCAGAGCTACCTCGATCACCTCGGCGACCCGGAACAGCCGGCGGCCTGGATCAGCGGCTTCTTCGGCAGCGGCAAGTCCCATCTGGTGAAGATGCTCCGGTATCTGTGGGTGGACTACACGTTTCCGGACGGCGCCCGCGCCCGCGGCCTGGCCAACCTTTCTCCCCAGGTCGAAGACCTTCTGAAGGAGCTGTCCACCGCGGGCCGGCGGCGGAACGGCCTCCACGCCGTGTCCGGCACGCTGGGATCGGCCGCCAAGGGCAGCATTCGCCTCGGCCTGCTCGGCCTGATTTTCAAGTCGGCCGGGCTCCCGGAGCAGTATCCGCTCGCGCAGTTTGTGATGTGGCTCAAACAGGAAGGGATGTACGAGGCCCTGCGCGAGCGGGTTGAAGAAGAAGAGGGACGGGACTGGAGGCGGGAGCTTCACAACCTGATGGTGTCGAAGGCGATTGCGAAACACCTGCGGGACCTGGAGCCGACGCTCGGGAACGATATCGCCGACGTGCACCAACTGCTCCGCGAAACGTACCCGCAGGTCGACGACGTCTCGCTCGACGATATGGTCACGGCCATTCAGGACGCGCTGGCCCCCGACGGCGGCGAGCTCCCGTGTACGCTTATCGCGCTCGACGAAATCCAGCAGTTTATCGGCGAGGACTCGGAAAAGACGTACGAGATTCAGGAGATCACACAGGCCTGCTGCTCGGAGTTCGGCGGGAAGCTTCTCTTCGTGGGCACGGGCCAGACGGCCCTGACGGGCGCGCCCGAGCTGGAGAAGCTCACGGGACGCTACCGGATCCAGATTCAGCTGTCCGACGCCGACGTCCAAGCGGTCACGCGCAAGACGGTACTCAAGAAGAAAACGTCGAAGCGCCCCGACGTTGAGGACGTCCTCACGAAAAACAGCGGCGAAATCTCGCGGCACCTCTCCGGCACCCAGTTCGAGCAGAAGCCCGAGGACCGGGACCACCTCGTCGACGACTACCCCATTCTGCCCACCCGACGACGGTTCTGGGAACGGGTGCTCCGGGCCGTCGACGAGGCCGGGACCAAGAGCCAGCTCCGCACCCAGCTCAAGCTGGTGGACGAGGCCGTAAAGGAAACGGCGGAAGATCCGCTCGGGACGGTCGTGGCGGGCGACTTCATCTACGAGGAGCTCCGTCCGGATTTGACGCAGAGCGACGTGCTGCCGCAGGACATTGACAACCGCATTGAAACCCTCCGGGCGCAAGAAGACGACGCGCTCGGGGCGCGCCTCTGTGCGCTGGCCTTCCTGATCGGCAAGCTGCCCCGCGAGGAGGGCTCGGACACCGGGCTGCGGGCCACTCCGGAGACGTTTGCCGATCTTCTGGTACAGGACCTCAAGCAGGGCAGCGGCACGCTGCGCGACCGGGTCGAAGAGCGGCTCGACGCCCTCGTCAAGGAGGGCATTCTGATGCGGGTCGAAGGCGAGTACCGCATGCAGACCCAGGAGAGCCAGGAGTGGACCAGCGAGTTCCAGAAGCGATACCGCAAGATTACGAAGAACCGCGAGCAACTGGCCACCCATCGCGCCGACGAGCTCCGCACGGCGGCCAATGACGCCCTCGACGACGTGCAGACGCTCAAGCACGGCGAAAGCAACGAACCGCGCGACATCCGCACCTCGTTTTCCCGCGAAGCCCCCGAGGTCGACGGCGAACAGATCCCCGTCTGGGTGCGCAACGAATGGCAGGACCCGCTCTCGTCGGTCGAGGCCGATGCCCGAAAGGCGGGGACGGAGAGCCCGATGATTTTCGTCTTTCTCCCGAAGCACAGCGCCGACGAACTCGATAAGGCCATCGCCACCGAGCGGGCCGCCAAGTCGACCATCGAGGTAAAGGGACGAACCACCACCCGGGAGGGCCAGGAGGCCCGGCAGGCCATGGTGACCCGCCGGGAAAACGCGGCCCAGCGCAAGCAGAATGCCCTGGCGGACGTCCTGGACGGCGCCCGCGTGTTTCTGGCGGGGGGCGAAGAGTACGTGGACGACGCGCTCGCGGACGGGGTCCAGAGCGCAGCGGTCAGCGCGTTGGAACGGCTCTACCCGGAGTTCGAGGTCGCTGACAATCCCCGGTGGCACCGTGTGCTCAGCCGCGCGCAGGACGGCGACACGGATGCCCTGGACGCCATCGACTTCAACGACAACCCCGAGGAGCACCCCGTCTGCAAGGCGGTTCTGAACGAGGTGAAGTCCCGCACATCCGGCCGGGAGGTGCGGGAGGCCCTGACGGCACCTCCCCGCGGATGGCCCCGCGACGCCATTCACGCCGCCCTCGTGCTGCTTACCCTCACCAGTCACGTTCGCGCCCGGAAAAACGGCGAGGCGCTGGACGCTGACGACCTCACCCATCGGACAATCGGTACGGCGCGGTTCCGCGCAGAAACCGTCACCCTCAGCCACCGCGAGACCCTGGCGGTGCGCAACCTGCTCCAGACCCTCACGGACGTCTCGGCGGGCGACGAGCTGGAGGCGGTGCCGGCGTTCTTGCAAGAGGTGCGCAACCTGGCGGACCGCGCAAGCGGACAGCCGCCCCTGCCGCCGACGCCCGATCTGGACCACGTGGACGAGATTACACGCCACTCCGGCAACGAGCAACTCGCCAAGCTTCACGAATACAAAGACCGGCTGCTGGACGAAACCGACGAGTGGCAGACCCGTGCCGACCGCAAACGCTCACGCGAGCGGGAGTGGTCGCAACTGAACGATGCCCTGCGCAAGGGCCGGGACATTGCGGACATGGAGTCCCTCCGTACGGAGGCCGACGCAATCCGAGAGCAGCGAACGCTGCTCGACGAGACGGATCCGGTCCAGCCGCTGCTCGAAAAGGCGACCGACCTGCTACGGGAGGAGCTGCGGTCGGTGCACGACGACTACCGGTCGGCTTATGAGGAACAGATGGAAGCGCTCGAAGACGCGGAGCCCTGGCAGGAGATTGCGGACGCCACCCGAAAGGCCATTCTGCGCCGGTATGACCTGGAGGAGATTCCCGACATTGAAGTGGGCACGACGTCGGAACTGCTCGACACCCTGAACCGCATCCCGCTCGACGGGTGGCGCACCCGCATCGACGCCCTCCCGCAACGCTTCGACAACGCGCTGTCCGACGCCGTGCAGGAACTGGAGCCGGAGACCGTCCGGGTCGACCTGCCCTCCCGCGTGCTGAAGTCGGAAGACGATGTGGAAGAATGGCTCGACGAAGCCCGCGAGACGCTCCTCGATCAGCTAAAGGATGGCCCTGTGCAGGTATAAAACTCAAGTTGTGAGTTGGGGGGTTTTGGGTTGAGCGTTTCCGCTGCTGAACGCCGAGACGGATTGAACATCCAGGAAGGACCGTGTTTTCCTGCGTTTTGGGGAAGCTGAACGACGAGAAGCGTACCTGTCAACTTGTACAACCCTCATCCGCAACCTGGGTTATAAAGCACTTTCGAGAGAAACAATTCTGTCATGAAAGCTCCCTTCTCAGAAAAGGCCCGTCGCGTCTTTTCGGACGATGAGGCCGCTCGG
>CAYOWD010000224.1:0-2018 GCA_964407535.1 uncultured Salinivenus sp.
GCAGTCGGACTTGGTGTTATACCAAACCGGAGACTACCGGTCTCAGATCGATCTAGTAACCTTACTCAACTACTCGGACGGGCTCGATCCACGGTCCGCCGACGTTACTCCTCCACCGTAATCTCCCGGGTGGTGTCGTTGAACGGACCGTCGACCACGTTGCCGTCCGCATCCAGCAGCTTCAGGTTGACCTCGTAGGTGCCAGGCGAGAGGCCCTTTACGTAACCCGGCGCCCATTTTGTGAAGGTCGCCGAGGCCACTTCGCTTCCCTCCGCTGAGCGGATCGTATATTTCGCCTTGTAGCCATCGTCACTGAGCTCCACATTGTGCAGGTAGAAATCGAGCAGGATGCGCTCAGTGTCCTCACCACTGTAGGTGCCTTTGGGCCGGCTGTAGACGATGGCCGGGTCCTGGTCGTTCAGCATCGGCTCGCCCGTTTCCTCCGTCACGTAAAAGGTGACGAAGTCGTAGCCGCCGTAGAAATTCGGGAAGGTGTAGGCCCCCGGTCCCTTCACGCTCTCGTGGTACGACCGGCTGGGAAAGGTAATCAGGGTATGAGCACCAGGCTCCAGTCTGCCGAGGTCGAAGGACGTTCCCGCCTCATAGTTCGCCATGTACGGCTGGTTGTCGAGAATCATGTGGAAGTGCTGCCCATTGCCGGAGTTGGCAATCGAGTCGGCCCGCTCCGTCTCCGTCTGGATGCCGGTTTCGAAATTTTTCGCCTCAACGACCACACTCACCTGCGCGCTGTCGAGCACCGCCCCGTTCTCAGGAGACGTAATGTCGGCAGAGGCATCCTCAATCGCCGGCGATCGAGGCACCTGCTCGATCTCTACGGTGCCTCCTCCCCCACATCCGGCAAGAAAAAAGAGCCCAACGAGCACAACGAGAGGCATACGCCCTCTCCAGAACGAAACAGAACCAAACATGACTACGGAATCGCGTTCGTGAGTAAACGGTGAGAAGCAAAACGCCGCCTCGGCGGAGCCACACTTCCGACAAGAACGATCGCGGTAACCTAGCTAGCAGGGGGCGGCTCTGTCAATAATCGACCTGCTGAGTCCCTCCGCCAATGATATTTAATTCTAAATTAACCATTACAGAGGAGGGCTTTCCCGTCTTTTCCGGATGGGGCTGTATGTCCTGTCCCCACGGCAATTGCATCTTGCCCTAACTTATGCGCAGATGCGGACATCGGAGGCGACTCCCCGGTCTGTAGACTCCCCCTACGCCCACACGCCCACGACGCACTGGTGCGTCACGCACATACAACACCGGCAATACCGCTCGGGAAAGGCAGATGAGCAGACGTCCGTTTGATGGAAGCTGAACCTACAATTGCCCTGCCCCTGTCTCCCTGACTTGCGCAGAACGGAAGTGGCCGTTATTCTTGAGGCGGATCCGCTTTCCACCGTGCTTCCGAACCAGTCTTCTCTCCCTTATGGAACGGCGCGATTTTGCAAAGAAAGCTCTGCTCGGCGCCGCCGGCGCAAGCGTGCTCGGCGGGTGTAGCGATGAAGCGTCTTCTAGCGGCGACGGAGCTGCCAACGTACAGCCCAACAAACAGGTGCGCTGGAAGCTGGCCTCTAGCTTCAGCCGCTCCCTCGATACGATCTACGGTGCCGCCGAGGTGCTGGCAGATCGGCTCAGTACGCTTACCGACGGCAATTTCCAAATCAAGACCTATCCGGGGGGCGAGTTGGTTCCGCCCCTGGAAGTGCTGGGAAGCGTTCAGAACGGAACGGTGGAGATGGGGCATTCCGCCAGCTACTACTTTATCGGCAAAAACCCGGCGCTGGCATTCGACTGTACCGTCCCGTTTGGACTCACGGCGCGACAATATCGGGCCTGGATGTACTACGGCGGCGGCATGGAGTTGATGCGGGACCTGTTTTCGGACTTCAACATCTTGAACCTGCCCGGCGGCAATACCGGCACGCAGATGGGCGGCTGGTTCAATACGGAGGTCACCGGGTTGTCGGACATGGACGGCCTAAAGATGCGCATTCCCGGCCTCG
>CAYOWD010000224.1:2028-7112 GCA_964407535.1 uncultured Salinivenus sp.
CGTGATGAGCGAGATGGGCGTCAACACGCAGGTGTTGCCCAGCGGCGAAATCTACCCCTCGCTGGAGCGCGGGGCCATCGACGCCGCCGAGTGGGTGGGTCCCTACGACGACGAAAAGCTCGGCTTCCATGAGGTCGCCAAGTACTACTACTACCCCGGGTGGTGGGAGCCGGGGCCTGCCCTCACGTTTTACGTGAACCGCGACGCCTACGACCGCCTGCCGTCTCAGTACCAGGAGGCCCTCAAGACGGCGGCGGCGGAGGCCGACCTCCATATGCTGGCCCAGTACGACCACAAAAATCCCGCGGCGCTCGACCGTCTGCTCGACAAGGGCACGACGCTCCGGCGCTTTCCGGATGAGGTGATGAGCCGCGCTCAGGAGGTCACCCAACAGCTGTTGGAGGATGAGGCCTCGGGGAATAAACAGTATCGCAAGATCTACGACGCCTACAAGGAAGCGCGCGAAGACGCCTATCGATGGTTCGGCACCGCCGAAATGGGATATGCCGACTTCGCCTTTCCCCGCATGGGCGAAAACGTCGGGGAAGCAACCGGCTCAAGTGCATAAATTCGACGCGAGAACCGGAAGGGGGAGATTGATACCAACTCCGCAAGCTCCGTTGGGGTTTGTGAGTGTGGGGGTGTGTGGGTATGTGAGTGGGGTCCACGTGCTTGCATCCATGCCGACACGCCTGCAATCCCGAACTTTATAAGCGGATTTGGTATGAGAGGCCCCCCGCGTCTTTCCTTCTTCTCTTGTCCTCCGACTCTCGCTGTCTGCCTTTCGCCCCTCCCCTGTCGCCCCTCCTCCGATATGCTCCACGACGTCTGGGCCCTCTTCGACGAGCACGTCTTTCCGGCGCCGTCCACCGATGAGCGATTCAATCCATATCGGGATCGACGGGAGGCCCTCGACGTGCCCGACGCGCCCCGGCTCCGACGCGAAAACCTTCGTGCCTATCTCCGGGCGTACGACACCGCACCGCCGCTCTTTCTGCTCCTGGAGGCTCCCGGTCCGTGGGGCTGCCGCTTTTCCGGCGTCCCCATCACGAGCGAAGCCCAGCTCACCGACCCAGACTTTCCGATCCACGGTCGGCAGACGAGTCGCGAAGACGCCCCTCATACGGAATACAGCGCCTCCATCTTCTGGCGTGTCCTCCGGTCCCACTTTCCCCAGCAGTTTTTCGTCTGGAACAGCCTGCCGCTCCACCCCCACGACCCCGACGAGCCCCTCTCCATCCGCACGCCCCGCCGGACGGAAGTCCGAGAATGGAAATCGCTCCTCATCGACCTGCTCGACACGCTTGCCCCCACCCATATCGTCGGCGTGGGGCGAAAGGCCGAACGCGCTCTCAATGAGGCCGGCGCCGATCCGATCTACGTACGACACCCCTCTCAGGGCGGGGCCAAAAAGTTCGAGGCCGGGATGAATGACCTTCTCAACGATTTATAACATCCTGCCTCCTCTCCTCGTCGATTCCAGCGGCGTTTCTTCGCCTGCGGATCCACCTAGTCTTGCCTGTTCATCAAACCCAAAGCGCCGAACGCAACGCTCTTCCCCTCCGTCTCTCGGCACGCACACAGCGCCTCTATCCCCAAGATTGAAACGTCATATGCCCAAAATCGCCTTTACATTTTGTGACAGCTCTGTTATCAAAAGTGCTTCCGGGCATGTGGAATCGCTTCCTTCACCTCATTCCTACGTAGAACGCACGGTTTCCCGACAGACCGATGCCACATCTCACGGCACTGGGCGTACGGGGTTGTGCATCGCCATCAACTGATCTGGGATTTGGCAGGAATGGATGATGGTCTATATACTTAAATGGGACTAAAGAAATTGTCTTCGCCGGTCCTCTTTATCTTCCGGTGTACGATTTGCTTTACAACCAAACCGGTCGCTGCCCGGTCCAACTTCCTTCGGATACGGGAGCGGCCCTACAGACAAGCATCTCGCTTCCGTGACGAGCAGACGCCTCGTCTCGGAAATACGTCAGATACGAGCTTCTCTCAACCAGTCCGAAAATTTTGATATGACCTATTCTGACTCGTTCCGCTACTGCAAGCACTGCCGCAAGTCCACCGTTCACTTTCGCCGCGAGGTGGAGCGTGACGGGGACCGCCACGAAGAGTATCAGTGCACGAAATGCGATACGGAAACCTCTCGTCCCCTCAACACGCACCGCCCCCCGAGGCGCCAGGTCAAATCGGTGTAATACTCGGCTGCAAACTTCTGGTATAGAGGGATGCAATATCGCCGCAGTCAGGCGTTTTTTCCCGTCCTGCATCGCAAAAAGGTCTCGTAGCGCCGTTGGAGCCCAACGGTGCCGCGCACCTGAGATGCGCTGCAAGACCGGTTCGCAGCCCCGAATGAATCTACCGGACTTGGTATAAAAGTATTCGGACACGGTCCGCCGCTGGCATCCGATCCGCTGTTTGATCGGCGTCTCCGAATCATGCGCTCTCGGGACCGACATCGAGCAGTTCTTCAAGCACCGGTTGGAACGGAAATTTCGGTTCGGGTCCCTCCAATGTCAATGGAGACCCGGACGGGCTGAGACACAGAGCACGTGAATCCGGACCGCCCGGGAAAGGCGAGTACGCGGGGAATCGCCTCCTGCAATTGCCTTGATAGAAGACACAGGACATCGAGGTCGACGATCATACCAACTCGCTGCTCCCAATTCTCCGTTTTCGTTCTTTGCGACCGTCGTTTGTGGAAAGTGTAGAAAACGGCTGTACGCCGTTCCCACCCACGTGTACATTTCTCCGGTGCGAGGATCCTCCGCAACGCCCTAACTGCGATTGCCCTACTCTATTTCTCCGTGTCTTCCTGAATGATCACGTCCCGAATCTGGGCCATTGCCCGTAGGGCCGCCCATGCAAACACCCCGGAGGCAATGAATAGAATCCCCGTCGCTACAGGACCGAGGTCCAACGTCACCGTGTCGGTCACGCCCCCGGCCTGTAGATTTGCCAGCAATATACCAAGACCGAACAACGCACTCACGACCAGAATCGTCCGCCCGACAATGCGGACCAAATCGGCCGACTCAGGATCATAAGAACTGCTCATAATCAAGGAAAAACATTTCTAAGGAAAAACATTTCTAAAGACATAAGAATAACTTTCTCGCTATTTTACCCAACGACTGGGAATTATACAAGTCCACGGAATATCTCTCCAAATTCTGCAACGAGCGTGCACATGCGCCTACCGATCCGTGAATACGCATCTGCATTTCCGACTTCGCCTACAACTGCACTCAGCGGCCTCTCTATTCGAGAAAATGTGTGTACGGACGTTCTCCCGGATCGGTATGTCCGTCGTCACGACTCCACGGCATATGCGTTCGCGTGATTGCGAATGACCGCGCCGTCTCCATCGGACGTCCTGCGTACTGGGTCGCTTTGCTGCAAGCCACCGGGCACGCCTTCCATTCTCCCACGTTGCTTCCCTCAAGATGCAGTTGCCCTGACGGATTCCGTCTGCGAACCGCGTCAGCGATGCCCTCAAGACTCGCGAGGCCGGTTCTCCTCTTCAGCCTCTGAGTAGACGTGGATCTCTCGGTGATCGGGCTTTACCTCAATGCCCGGATCGGGCATTTCTGCGAGAACCGTCTTCAAGTCCGACATGGGCCGCTCGATGCCTTTTACAACCAGGGTCCAGAACGACGCGTCGAGATGGCGGGGATCAAGCGCCGTTGCCCCCGTCGTGATGTTTACCTGAAGGGCCAGCCGCAATGTCCCGGTATCAGCCTCCCGGTAGGTTGTGGTAAACAAGTGCTCCTTGGTTCGAGTCGTCTCTACGGTCCACTCGTCGTCGTCGCGGGTGACGAGGCTCTCGCCAACGGCCAGTTCCGTTTCAGACATTGGGAGGAAGGCTACCGGTGCATGAATGCATTTGAATTCCGTTTCTGCTCTGAACCCGATCCCCCGCGCGGCCGGGAATCAGATCTCGTCTCTCTCGCAAATCGGAGTGGGATAGGGAACAGCAGGCACTGCCCCTATCCAAACGTCTCTCTCTATGGAGAGCCCCGCTGTTCCCGGCGCCTGGGTCTATGCGGCAGGACGAGCACCGATTTCGTCAAGCAAGTTGCGGGGAACCCCGTGATTGATGAGCGTCACTTCGCCCGTCTCCTCGTCCATTCCGGCCCATTCCAGTTCGACGGTGAGGGGCGTATATTCTCCCTCAAATGCAAATCGCCATTCGAGGTCCTGTGCATCCATCCGGTAGATCATCAACTTCCGGATGGGCTCGCTCGCCGTCAGGTACAAGCTGACCCACACCTCGGTGAGGGGATCGCCGGTTTCTGCCTGATATCAGTTGGGCTCAAGATGGCTTTCGGCCCGGAGGGCATCGGTCTGTTCGAACTCTTCTTCCAAGTCCTGCAGACGCCCGCCGACAGACGAAACCGTGAATAACATGATGGGGTGGGACGAGAAAAAAGCAGCCGAGCAGCTCCGTATCGGAATGTAGTCACTAGCAGCCACTCTTTAAAATGAACCCATGGGCAATTCCCCGGACTCATTTCGGCCGGGCCCAATTTCGTATAAATAACTGTTCCTCCAAATTCTTCCGAGGACACAGGAGGCGCTTTTGCCGTTGACCGCCCCGTCTGCTCGCAATGATCGGAGGCGTCGGGGACGGCAACGCTGTGCGTTATACCAAATCCGGTAGATTCATTCCGGTCTGCGAACCAGATTTGTAGCGCCGTTGGACTCCAACGGCGCTACGAGAACCTTCTTCTGCGATGTAGGACAGGAAAAACGCCTGACTGCGAATAGGTATTGCTCCTCTCTATACCGGAAGTTTGCAGCCGGACTTGGTATTACATGTCTTCCTGTTTCCTCACGGCGCACGATGCTGTTGTCATGGGAAACGCGTTGAAAACCCGTTTGACAACCGTCTGCAGCCCCTCTAAGGGCACTCGGTGACGGCAATATAGATGGCTTCGCCTCAGCGCTGCGACTTCGGGGATCTCGTGCAAAACGGCTTCTGCATCGAAGATCTGAGAACGCGTCGTGCCATATGTGGATGACTACGTGCCGGACCGTTTAAGCGGAGCACCGAAAAATCCCTC
>CAYOWD010000225.1:0-7079 GCA_964407535.1 uncultured Salinivenus sp.
AACTAGTTGGGCACCGAACTGGTTCGGCTGCGGAGTTGGTATCACTGGGCCCCCTGAGACTGCGTCCGATACGAACGGTAATCCACGACCTCGACCAACTTGCCCCGATTGTTCTCACTTACGCTCACTCTCCCATGCGTCTCCGTGGGTTGCAATTTGGCAATCCCCTTGAACGTCTGGTGGAGGAGTTGATTCTTCTTCTCCTGGGGAATATCCCTGACTTCTTCTCCCTGCTCGTTTTGGGACACCTCTTCTCGCCAGATCCCAAACAATCCATCCGTCCCCCCGAGCTTCACACAAAAACGAACGACGGCGATACGTCTCCTTCCCTGCTACACGCGACAACAACAAAGGATGTCCTGCCTACAGGGGAGCATCGGTTTGGCACCCCGGCGCTACTGGAATCGTTCGGACCTGTGGAACGGTCCGGCGCCGCCTTCCTCCCCGTCGCGCTGCCCCCCGAAACGACTGCGGATCCGAGATGCCGCCCCCCTTTGCCGCCTACCGTCGCCGTCGCACTCCCAACGCCCTACACTCCCGACACCCCGGAAGGGAGGTCATTCGTCCGGGATTGGCTCGTAGTCGGTGATCCTGTACACGTCCCGCCCGTCCCGCTTTTCCAACCAGTACCCCTCGGCCATTCCCAAAAATACATGGAGGAGTTCATTTTTTTGCTTCTGCGAGATGTCCCCATGTTCTTCCGGCCATACGTACCGACGCCCGCTCACCCCGGCCGGATACCAGGCCTGGTACCAGGTCTCCTCCTCCCGGTACCGGTATCGGATAAACGCCTCGTACACGTTAGCGCCTAGTTGCGCCGTCGTGCCCTCCCTCCTCCCGGCTGCAACAAATGGAGAACTGATGAGGACATATTGGCGATCCGGGGCCGCCGGCCCCGTACAACGTGCGGGCTCCTCGTTCACAATCGCATGGTGCGGATTCCGAAAGTCGGCCGTCACATACCGAAGCTCAATCGTCCCGTCTCTGAACCCAGCCTGGTGGAGAATGCCGCGGATCAACCGCGCGATCGCCTGGCATTGGCCCCCGTATTCACGGAGCGACGCAAGCGGCCAGGCCCCTCCCTGCTCCCGAAGACGAGCCTCCTTGGCGTAATTATGCGTAAATTTCGGCCAGTCCACCTCTTCCACGTACGCCTTCAGCCGGCTGTCCCGCTCCAATTTCTGTCGGCGTTCTCCGGTTACCTGTTCCGAGGAGAGAACAAAATCGCCGCATGCCTGAAGAAGCCGATGGACAAGCTCCACGCCATCATCGGGGGGGCCCCATACATCCCTCGTCTCATCAATCCGACGCATCGCTTCTTCCATTCGCGCACGCGTCGCTCCCTGCTCCGCCTCTCCGCCCGCCGTTACGGGTTCGCCGAACGTCACGAAGATGGTGTGCGGCCCGGAGGCCGCAAGCGCGGTGCTCTGTCCGTCCTGTCGCTGGAACCGCCACTGGATCTTCTGGGTGATTCTCTGCGGCCAGGCCGGCAGTGGATTTTGCCCAACCACCTCGATGAGGTGCGTTTCCTCCCCGAGTGTACGCACCTCGGACGCAAACCGGAATGCACCGCTCGCTTCAACGACAGAGTCGACCGGCTCCCCAATCAGTTGCCCACAGATCTCGGAATTCCGGATCCGAAGCTGTACCTGAAGGCGTATATGTTCGCCTCGGGTGTGGCTGATCGGCACAGTGCGGCCGTCCGGGCGCCAGTGGGGACGCGAGTACGACGTTCCTGAACATCCCCAATCCCTTCGTGCCCAATTTTTTGCCTCATAATTCCTGTGCATTTCCTCGTGCGCACTCGTAAAGGTAAGGGCCTTCATCTTTACGGTCGGCATAACAATTTTTCGCTTCCCGCCGCTCGTGGACTGTACGCTTCTCCCGGACGGATCTGTCTTCTGTGTCGACTGCGTAATGCCCATCGCACGAATGAATGATGTGTTGTATATTGTTGGATGTGATACCGAATTCGGTTGAGGGATTCGGGTTTGAAAGTGTGTAGGTAGCCTGTACCGACAGTGGTCGAGTACATTGTCCCGACTACTGTCGGGATGAAGGGATGTACGTGAGCCCCAATCGCTTGCGCCTATACCGATTTTTCTGTCTCCCTGAACTTTGCAGACGGATTTGGTATGATACCAACGCCGGCTACAAAGTTCGGGGATGCAGTTTCACAGCACGGCTGCAAGCACGTGGGACGGACGAACGAGTTCGGCTGCGGAGTTGGTTATCACAGATCGGCACGACCCGTGCCTCTCTACCGTCTCCCGTCGCCGCTCTCCGACCAATTGGATCACTAGATGCCCCGGGACTGCGTCCGATAAGACTGATAATCCACGATCCTGTACTTGTCCATCCCGTTCTCCTTGCCGACGCACTCACATTTGGCAATCCCCCGAAATATACTTTTGAGTAGGATATCTTTCTTCTCCTGACTGATATCTCCGTTCGATTCCGGCCATGGATCATCATTGAGGCAGCCAATGCCTCCCCCAAACCAGACCTGGTACCAGGTTCCATTTTGCTCGTACCGGTATCGCATAACCGCTTCGTACTGGTTGGCGCCAAGTCTAACCGCCGTCCCCTCGGTGCCTTGTTGAACGGATTCGCTAATAAGAGCGTACTGACGGTTCCGCTCCTTCGGCCCACTACATCCCATTGACGTCTCCTTCACGAGCGCATGTTCGGGAGTGCGAAAATCAGCCGTCAAATACCGCGCGTCAACGGTCCCTTCTCTAAACCCGACCTGGTGCAAAATCCCGCGAGTGAATCGCACGATCGCCTGGCACTCGCCCTTGTACCTGTGAATCGACGCAAGCGGCCAGGCCCCTCCCTGCTTCTTAAGACGCTGTTCTTTGTCCGGCCGTTTATAGTGCATGAAGCTTGGCCAGTCGACCTTGTCCATGTACTTCCTCAACTCCCTATTCTGCTCCCATTCCCCTCGGAGCTCCCCGCTTAACTGCTCCGGACCGAGAACAAACGGACGTAGTACTTTGAAAAGCCTCTCGATACACTTCAAGTAGGGAGCCTGTCTTTGAGACACCTGAGACACAAGGTGCGTCGCCAACATCATCCGTCGACGGGTGGCTCCTTGCTCCTCATAGGTTTGTGTATCCACAGGGGGGCCGAACGTCACAAAGACCGTGTGCGGCCCGGAGGCCTCAAGCGCGGTGCTCTGTCCGTCCTGTCGCTGGAACCGCCACTGGATCTTCTGGGTGATTCTCTGCGGCCAGGCCGGCAGTGGATTTTGCCCAACCACCTCGATGAGGTGCGTTTCCTCCCCGAGTGTACGCACCTCGGACGCAAACCGGAATGCACCGCTCGCTTCAACGACAGAGTCGACCGGCTCCCCAATCAGTTGCCCACGGATCTCGGAATTCCGGATCCGAAGCTGTACCTGGAGCCGCATAGGCTCGGCTCGGGTGTGGCTCACGGGAACGTTTTTCCCACTCTCCGTCCAGTGGGGAGGCGAATACCGCTTTCCCGAACATCCCCAATCCTTCTCCGCCCAGTTGTCGCCCCCAAGGTTCTTACGCATTCCGCCGTGTGCACTTACAAATGTGACCTCTCTCACATTTATTGTTTCGACAATAGCCCTATTGGATGTTCCACTTTTCGACAAAACAACACCTTGGCCAAAATTACCATCCGGCTTAGACTGAACACAACCCATCTTGAAGATACAAAGATATTCTAATTTTTGCTATACAAATTACCTCTTTTCCTCATTCCACACCATACCGATCCGTGAACAAGTTTCTAAAGTTCAGTTTCGCTCATAACTGAACACGGTTCACACCAGACCGAAGAAGATCGTTTACGTACTTTCTCACGGATTGGTAAGTTCGGGGTATCAGACATACGTGGACGCAATCATGTGAGACTTGATGCCCCCTGCTCGTACCGGACAGGACGATTTCATCTTGCCCTATGCCGCGCACAGGCGTCAGGCGTGCACGGGCGCACAGCGGGTTCTTGCGTCCATGCGTCCAAGCCTCCGTCCTTCCCGGCAGAATGGGGACCCCGAAGGCCAAAGCGCTTCCAACCTCCGATCAACGCCCCAGCTGCAGTTGCCCAAACCTACCGGCCCCTCCCCTCAACCCGGTCGCTCCCACGAGATGTCGATCCCCAGTAGAGGAATTGCAGCCGAAGAAATGAACCGAAAAATGCGAGAACGGAAAATCACCTTAATTTTTAATATTCTTACTTTGCACCCCAGTGTCAAGGATACGGATTCCGATCGGCAGTGTCGGGATCTCAATGCCGGTTGACCGCGATCGATCTGAACGGTTTTTCCGATGGATCGAAAGTGAAAGGGCCTGAAGGTGAAACGGTTATCGGGGAGAGTCGCCGAGCGAAGAGAAACGCCGGCGTTCAATTCCGAAACGACATCATGGTACGGAAAAGTATGACACAGATTCGGAATAACACTCCGCTTCGTTCGCTCTTTACCACCGTTCTCTCTCGGACCGCCAACGGGGCTCGAAAAGCGTCACTGATACGAATGATAATCCGTGACCGTGTACACGTCTCGGTCTCCTCTCTTGCCCACCCGTCGACATTCGGCCATTCCCTTAAACATCTGGAGGAGGGCATTTTTTGCCTCCTGACGGATGTCTCCGTCCTCCGCTTCCTTCCAGGTGGCCTGTCCCTTCACCCCACCTGCATACCAGGCCTGGTACCCGTCCTCGCCCTCCCGGTACCGGTATCGGATAAACGCTTCGTACCCGTTGGCGCCTAGTTCAGGCGCCGTGCCCGTATGCCCGACGCGAACCCCGTCGGCACTGATGAGGGCGTACTGGCGATCCCCCCTCGGCCCCCTGCACCGACCCGCCCCGGTCTCCCCCAGGATTGCACAAGTCGGCTCGCGAAAGTCGGCCGTCAAATACCGCATGTCAATCGTCCCCTCCCGGAATCCCACCTGATAGAGAATCCCGCGGAGCAGTCGCGCAATCGCCTGGCACTCGCCCCCGTACTCGCGAAGCGACGCAAGCGGCCAGGCCCCGCCCTGCTTGCGGAGAAGAACGGATCGAAATGCCTCCTCCCCGCGCAGGGACTCCCCAAACGACCGTTTTCCCTGAAACGCCTCCGCAAGATACCGCCGCTGAAGATGGGCCCGACGCTCCGAGTTCCCATGCCGAAATTGCGGCCAGTCGACCTCCTCCATGTACGCCCTCAACGGGCCGTTCTGCTCCCACTCCCGTCGCTGCTCCTCGCCCACATTCTCCGGTCCCAGGATAAAACGCCCCCCTTTCTCCAGAAGCCGACGGATGAGTTCCCGGGCGTGCGCGGGCCTCCCCGCCTCCGCCGTTTCCGCGATCTGACGCGTTGCCTCCTCCATCCGCGCACGCGTCGCTCCTTCCTCCTCGTATCGGCCCGTGTTTATGGGAGGGCCGAACGTCGCGAAGACGGTGTGGGGCCCGGACTCTCCGAGATCCCGTTCCGCGCGCGCTCCCTCTTCCGTGAATGCCTCAAACCGCCACTGAATGCAGCGGTCGATTTTCCGCGGCCAGTCCGGCAACGGGGCATCCCCGACCACCTCAACGAGATGGGGGCCGTCCCCCTGAGTATGCACCTCGGTCCGAAACGCAAACGCACCGTTCGCCCCGTCGGGGACCCCGACCGGCATCCCAATCAATTCGCCTCTGCACTCCGACGGCTGGACTTGAAGCTGGACCCGAAGACGGATGTTGTTCCCGCAGGTATGACTCACGGGAACGTTCCTCCCTTGTGCTTCCCAGTGAGGAGGCGAATACCCCTCGCCCGAACATGCCCAATCCGTTCCCGCCCAATTGTCCGTCTCGTAATTTGCGTGCATTCCATCATGTGCACTCTCAAATGCAATACTCTCTATCCACATGGATGGTACACGAATTTGATACTTCCCTCCACTCTCTACCCGTATCTTTTGATGAGAACTCCTTGATTTCTTGCTCTCATCATTATCCATCGACAAAAGACATGTTATATTGTTTTTTATACCAAATTCGCCTGCAAAGTTCAGGATTGCAGAAATATCAGAACAGGCGCAAACGGATAGGTGTCAAGTACATACCTACACACCTACCCACTTACATACCCGAATCCTTCGGCCGGATTCGGTATTATGCCACACGACAAAAGAATTCGTACTGATACTGTACAAGAACATCCCGACTCATCGCTCCGCCGCGGAGATCCTTGATGACACTCGGCATCGGTCCCGTTCCGTCCTTTGATCACGACTGCCCCGGAGCGGATTCGCCGTATGATGAATACGACCAATAATCCGTAATCCGTCTCTTCGTGGTAAAGCCGTGATACTCGACCTCAAACTCGGCAAGCCCGGCGAAGGAGGTCCCGATGAGCTGCAGCAGAAACATGTCCGTGAGGGGCGTTGTCTGCGGTTCCCCGATCAGCCCGACGCCGCCTCCGTACCACGCCTCGTAGTCCTGATCGTTTTCGCTATACCTGTATCTCAAAAATGCCTCATAGTTGTTCCACCGAATCTGCTTCCGAGTATACGCTTTCCCCACCTCAACGGGATCGTCGACGAGCGTGTAGTAACGGGTATCCTCTTTCGGGCCCCCGCAACGACGAGGCTCCTCACTGATGATCGGCCCGTAGGGATGGCGCGCATCGGCCGTTAGATACCTGACGCCGATCGTAGCGTCATATCCGACCTGCATCAGAATGCCGCGGACGAGGCGCACGATGGCCTGACACTCGCCCCCAAATTCCTCCAACACCGCAAGCGGCCAGGCCCCGCCTTGCGCTCGACCCCGTTCCTGGGCCTGCCGCCAGGCCGTCTCATCACCCGTCTTCCAGCGATGTTGGAACGACGGCCAGGCCACCTCCCTCATATAGCTCTTCAGCGTTGGACTCGCATTAATCTTTTTCCGCTTGCTCTTCGGCAGATCTCGTATGCCGAAAACGTAGTCATCGAATATGCTGAACAACCCCTGGATGAGCTCGACCCCGTTGTGGCGCCCCGCCTCCCGGTTGTAGCGCCCCGCGTCCTGAACCCACTGCGTGGCCCGCTCCATCCGTGCACGCGTCACGCCATCCTCATGTCGTCCGTCGTCGATTGGAGGCCC
>CAYOWD010000226.1:0-1402 GCA_964407535.1 uncultured Salinivenus sp.
CACGTGTGGAATGGGAAGTTTGGAATGTGGAATGTCTCGGCGTCAGGACCGTGTGCAGAAAGCGGCGGATTTCAGCGTTTCCTGTGGTATTGCGTATCGCGTTGGTCACAGTTCCCCCGGCACGCACGTACGGGGCTCTGCGTGTGAATGTAGCGAGACCGGACGGGGCTGTTGTGGGAGCAGGATGAACGGCTCTTCCGTCAGTGGAACGTGAGGGGTGGGGCGTGACGTGCGTTGCAGTCCCCCTCACGCAATACGCGACACGCATCACGAAATACGCACCGACTCATGCCCGACCATCCGCCCATTGGGGAGGCCGAAGGAAAGGCCGAGGCCGTCGAGAACATGTTCGACACAATTGCGCCGCGGTACGATCTCCTCAACCGCGTCCTCAGTTTCGGCATCGACCGCTACTGGCGGTGGCGAGCCGTCCGCCTGCTGTCCGACGAACAGCCGGCACGGGTGCTGGACGTGGCCACCGGCACCGCCGACCTTGCCCTGAAGGTGGAGGAGATGCTGCATCCCCGCGAGATCGTCGGCATCGACCTCTCGGCCGAAATGCTTGCGTACGGTCGGAAGAAGATCGAGAACAAGGGGCTTTCGTCGCGCATTTCGCTCGTGCAGGGCGATGCTGCCGACCTTCCGTTTGAAGAGGATGCCTTCGACGCGGCGCTCGTGGCCTTCGGGGTGCGCAACTTTGAGGACCTCAACGCGGGGCTGCGCGGCATCCGACGCGTCCTGCGCCCCGGCGGCACGCTCGTCGTCCTCGAATTCAGCCGCCCCCGCACGTTTCCGATCAAGCAACTCTACGGCTGGTACAGCGCCCACATTCTGCCGCGCATCGGCGGCCTGCTGAGCCCGGACAGCGGCGCCTACGAGTATCTGCCGAACTCGGTGGCCGCGTTTCCGGACGGCAACGACTTTTTGGGGCACCTGACGGAGAGCGGCTTCGAACAGGTGGACTGGACGCCGCTCACCTTCGGCATTGCGTCGCTCTACCGCGGCACCGTTCCGAACACGTGATCCGTCATTCGTGAAACGTGACCATCCCGGTCTGGATATTGTCCCTCACGCATCACGTCTTCACGCATCACGCCCGATGGACACCGTCGAGATCACCCTTGCCGTCCCCGAACTGGAGCACGACCGGTACATCGGGCTGCTGGACGATCGCGCCACGGGATTTCAGCAGACCGACGCGGCCCTGATTGCCTACGTCCCGGCCGACGACTGGTCGGAGACCGCGCGCGAGCGGTTGGCGGGTCGGCTGCGCGCCGACGGCTACGGCGAGGCGCTGTCGCTTCGCTTGCTGGCCGAGCGCAACTGGAATGCGGAGTGGGAGCAGTCGGTGGCGCCGGTGCGCGTGGGGCCGATGTTGCTGTGCGGACGCGACGTGGAGATT
>CAYOWD010000226.1:1412-7046 GCA_964407535.1 uncultured Salinivenus sp.
CGTCGAGGTGCCTCATGAACACGCCGATGCTATTTGTCTCCGGATTGACCCGGAGCAGAGCTTCGGCACGGGGCATCACGCCACCACGCGACTGGTGCTCGGCCTGCTGGCAGAGGTTGTGGCCCCCGGCGACACGGTGGTGGACGTGGGGACCGGCACGGGCGTGCTTGCCATTGCCGCGTGTCGGTTGGGGGCGGAGTCGGCGCTGGGGGTGGATACGGATCCGGCCGCGGTGACCAATGCCCGGGACAACGCAGCGCAGAATGACGTGGCCGATTGCGTGACGGTTCGCGAGGGATCGGTCGAGTCCGTCCCGGCGGACGTTCGGGCCGACGTGGTGGCCGTCAACATCACGCTCGATCCGCTGCTCGACCTGCTGTCCGGTGTGTGCGACCGACTTGCCCCCGGGGGCACCCTTCTACTCTCCGGCCTTCTGACTGGTCAGCGCGGTCGGATGCAGGAGGCTCTGGCCGCGCACGACTTGTCCATTGAGGAGGAGACGACGGACGGCGGATGGTGGGCGGTCCGTTGTCGACCGCACGGGTAGAACCGGCTCGTTTTTCATTCCCCGACTCTGTGTCGATCCATGCGTCTTGCCACCGTCGACATTGGCACCAACACGGCCCAGCTCTTGATTGCTATGCTCGATGACACCGGACTGCACCGGTGTCACGCGGTGGAGCGGTTTGTGCGGCTGGGGGAGGGCGTAGATGCGCACGGGCGCATTGGGGAGGCGGCGCAGGAGCGGCTCCTGGAGACGCTTCGGGCCCATCGGGATACGGCGCGGGAATACGAGGTCGACACGGTGGCGGCGGCGGGCACGAGTGCGCTTCGCGACGCCGCCAATCGGCAAGCCGTGCTCGATCGCGTACACGAGAAGCTGGGGTGGACCGTCGACATCCTGTCGGGCGACGACGAGGCGGCCTGGAGTTTTGCCGCGGCCTGTGATGCGTTCGACGATTTGCAGGGACCGTGCCTCGTCGTCGACATGGGCGGTGGGTCCACCGAACTGATTGCCGGCACCGATCCGGCGGCCCATCGCCCCCGCTACGTCGACGCCATCACGGGCCGTACGAGCCTCGACATGGGCTGCGTGCGCCTCACGGAGCGCTGTTTTTCTGCGCAGCCGCCGTCCGACGAGGCCGTGGCCGAGGTCGAACGCCTCATTGACGCCACGCTCGCCGGGGCGGATCTGTCAGTCGATCCGGAGACGACCCTTATCGGGACGGCGGGCACCGCCACTCCCCTCGCGCTCGTCCACGCCGGGCCCGACAGTGCGTGGGACGCCCTCCACGGTGGCGGCTTTACGCTCACGCAGGCCGACGTCCGGCACTGGCGCGACCGGGTGCTCCGGTGCTCCGTCGACGACATTCGGGCGCTCCACCCGGACGCCATGAAGGGGCGGGCCGATGTCTTTGCCGTCGGGGTCGTCCTGCTCGACCGCATCCTGGCCCACTACGACCGCGACGCGCTCCGGGTCAGCCCGTACGAATTGCGGCACGGGCTGGCGCTGCGGCACCTCGCGGCCGCGTCCACGACCATTTCGTAACGACGGAAACGCCGGTCCAGGACGAGCATTCCATCTGCAGTCCGTTCCCATTCTTTCTACGACGTTTCTCCCCCTGCTATATGTCCCTCCCCGACAACGAGACGCTCATCGACGGCCTCAATACCGACTTGGCCCATGAGTACCAGGCCATCCTCATGTACAACAGTTACGCCGCGATGGTCTACGGCATGCACCGGCCCATGCTCAAACAGCTCTTCGAGTCCGAGCTGCCGGAGGAGCTGACCCACGCACAGTTGCTGGCCGATAAGATTACGGCCCTCGGCGGCACGCCGACGACGGAGCCGGCCCCGATTGAGCTGGCCACCGAGCCGAAAGAGATGTTGCAGCAGGTGCTGGAGGCCGAGACCGAGACGATCGGTCGCTACGTGAAGCGTCGTGAGCAGGCGGAAGCGGCCAAGGAATACGGCCTCGCCACGGAGCTCGACGACATCATCCGCGACGAGACGGAGCACAAGGAGGAGACGGAAAAACTGCTGCGCGACTTGCGGAAGAAAAGTTGACTTCTCCCCCGGACAGACGAACACGTTCGTCAAAGCCGGAGGGGTGACTGCTCTGCCAATCTAGATTGGCTTTCGCACATCCTCAATACTCCAACCGCCCAGAGATTTGTGGGAAAAGAGGGCGCGTCGGATTCTCAACTGGACCCGGCGCGCCCCTTTTCTATACAGGATTTGGTATTATACCGAATCCGGTTGAAGGATTCGGGTTTGGAAGTACGTAAGTGTGAAGGTATGTACGTGAGGCTCATTCGTTTGGGCCTACACCGACATTTCTGGAGTCCTGAACTTTGCAGGCGGAGTTGGTATTACAGGCACTCCGACATAAACGGAAGAACGTGGGCCTATACAACCCACACATGCCCACACTCAATTCTCCGTCACGAATCGGTCCACGAACGAAAACGAGTCGCCGTCGAAGAGGCCTTGGTCGCTGAGCTTGAGTTGTGGAATTACGAGCAGTGCCATGAACGAGAGCGTCATGAACGGCGCGTCCATCGGGCTGCCTAGCTCCGCCTGCACGAACTGACTCAGGCGCGTATAGCGGCGTGCCACCTCGTCGTAGGGGCGATCGCTGATGAGGCCGGCGATGGGCAGTGGGAGCACGTGCTCGTCGCTGGTGCCCACGGCGCTGATTCCTCCTTCTTCCGCAATCACTGCGTTCGCGGCGCGGGCCAGCGCCGCATCGCTCGTGCCTACGGCCACTACGTTGTGCGAGTCGTGCGCCACACTGGATGCGAGTGCCCCCTCGTCGAGCCCAAAGCCCTGAATGAACGCAACGGCCGGCTCGGCGTCGTCGTATCGGTTCACGACCGCGAGCTTCAGAACGTCCCGATCCGGATCCGGCACCGCACATCCGTTCTCGACGGGCGTCTCGACGAGGTTCTCCCCCGTCATGAGCTGATTGTCAACGGCGGTGATGATGCGCATCTGCTCTGCTTCCGCCGTGACCCGAAACGCCCCTGGCTCGACCGGTCCGGCTTCGAACTGATTTACGATCGCGGACGGCCGACGCTCAATGCGCGTCTCGCCCTCCTCGGCTACGAGCTCTCCGTCTACGTAGGTCCGCTGCACGGTTGGTGCATCGGGATCGTCCACCACAATGAAGTCGGCCGGGTCGCCCTCTCGCAGCAGACCGATGTCCAGCCCATAGTGTTCGACCGGATGCACGCAGGCGGCGTGGAGCACGTCGTAGCGGTCGTAGCCCCGGTCGATTGCCCGTCGCACCAGTCCGTCGATGTGGCTCTCCACCAGCGCATCGGGGTGCTTGTCGTCACTGCAGAACATGAGCCGCTCCGGCGCCTCGCCCATCAGCGGAATCAGGGCGTCGAAGTTCTTGGCGGCCGAGCCCTCGCGGATGGCGATCTTCATGCCCGCCTCCAGTTTCTCGCGGGCCTCCTCGAGCTCAAAGCACTCGTGATCCGTCTCAATCCCGGCGCTCGCGTACTGCTCCACGTCCTCCCCGCGCAGGCCCGGGGCGTGGCCGTCGACCGGCTTGCCGCGCGTCACGGCAGCTTCAATCTTCGACATCACGTCGTCGTCGCGACTGATGGCGCCCGGCACGTTCATCATCTCGCTGAGGTAGGGGACGTCGTCCCGATCGAGCAGGGCGGCGACGGCGTCCGGCCCGAGCGCGGCGCCGCTCGTCTCGAACGGGGTGGCGGGCACGCACGACGGCGCGCCGAACGCGAAGTGAAACGGCACCTGTTTCCCGTCCTCGATCATGTACTCGACGCCCTCAACGCCGAGCACGTTGGCAATCTCGTGCGGGTCGCTCACCGTGCCGACGGTCCCGTGCGGCACCGCCGCCCGCGCAAACTCCGACGGTGGGAGCATCGAACTTTCGACGTGCACGTGGGCGTCGACGAAGCCGGGCATGAGGTACCGGTCCGGCACGTCGTCGGTGGCCTCAATGCGTTCGATGACGCCGTCGGCCACATGGACGGTGCTCGGGCGGATGGTGCGGGCGTGGAGGTCGATGAGGTGACCGGCGACGGAAAACGACGTGGACATGAACGGGGCGGGGGCATCCGAAAGAAACGGCTCACACTCAGGATAAACGAACGCCGGGAGAGCGTCGAACGCCCCTGTGACCGGAAGAGCGACTCGGACCGCCCGTCTACGCCCGTTCCGCCAGCTCCCTTACGCAGCCTTCGCGGCCCGCGCGACCTCTCCCTTCTCCGCCGGGCGTACTTGATCCGGAGGAAGGTCGACCACCGCACGCGTCTCGCCCGTCAGATATGTAAACTCCGCCGTGTACCCCTTGGGTCCCGTATAGTCGCCCTCGGGGTGGTGCACCATCACGATGGTTCCCAAATCCCCGGCGCTCAGTCCGTGTTCGGGAAGATCGTCCGTCAGTACGAAGCGGTCGAGCTCATTCATCATTCGATTGGATACGCCGTGACAAGTCGCGGACGTGATTCGCCGGTTCGGATCATCCAGACGCTCCGGACGAGTGCCCCCGACAGGGGTTCTTCTATAACGTACCTCGTGCCATGTCGGGTTTCTTCAACGTCCACAATCGTTCCCTGAGCATGGTCAAGCAGATCGTCTCGCAGGCGTTTCCACTCCTGTCCATACCGGCTGCAGAAGAGCGCGCTCTTCCCCTTGGCGTCTGGATGATTTTGATTCAGAAGATACTCGGTGAGTTTGCGGCGGTCGATGTGTGCCTGATCGTGGTTGGGTAGGGGCATGGCAACGACGATTCGATGCGTGGCCACCGTCTTTCATCCTCGGGCATGCTCGCGCGCCCTGCGGCTCCCGTTCTCGACGCCTTTCTACGCAACGTATGTACGACACGCCTCTTCGTACAGGTCTCGCCATGTCGGACTCTGCTCTCGGATCAGTTCCAACTTCCACTCACGTCGCCACGCCTTCAGCTGCTTTTCGTGGCGGATGGCCTCCTCGATGTCGCCGAAGCGTTCAAGATGAACCAATCGGGTGACATCGTACTCGGCCACAAACGCGGAGCCGTTCCCTGTGCGGTACTGGTGCACCCGCCGGACAATGCAGTCTAAAACTACTTCCTCCTTCACGTTCGTTCGGTCGGGGCGTCCGCTGTCACGCCGACGTAGAGGGTGCCGTTCGGCGTGCTGGCCAGGATGTAGACAAATCCGCCTTCGGACATGGATTGGATGTGCCTTGATGCGCAAACCTATGGGTCTTATTGACACCATCCATTGCGGGAACTATAACGTCTGACTGAACGGGCCAACCAACGAGAGATGAATGCCTCACCACTCAAGAATAAGCAAAAACGTTCGTCGCTCTAGGACATCTGAGATGTCCAGACTTGATTCCGGGAATCTGAGATTCCCAAGCCCATCCAGCCGCACGGATAAACGATATCGGTCGGGGGATAGGCACTCGACAGCTGTCGGTGCGACGGTGTGCTGGATGGGAACTGGAGTGCCAATCTTCCTGCGTCGCACGGGCTTGCGTTGAAGGCGTTCTACGTCGCATACGCCCCGTCGTCGGTCCCCGTCACGTGCCCCAACACCTCCAGCGCCTACAGCAGCTCCTCCACGTCGGCCCGGCGAGCGCATGCCGAAGGCTTTCGGCACACTT